>NZ_JALPRY010000016.1:0-279156 GCF_023223505.1 Neorhizobium turbinariae | reverse complement strand
TAACCGGTGTCGTGGAATAACCGGTGCTGGGAGCAGGCGCACTCGTCCCTTGGCGATCTCAAGAATTTTCAAAGAACCCTGGGCGAGGCCAGGTATCGGACGGGGCGCTGAAAGCTGCCTCGTAAGTTTTAGTTTATGTGACACCTCTCAGCGCCCCGTTCGGCGGTTTTTGCCCGCGACTTGGGTCTCTCTGCGAGGATCTTGAAGGACGGTGTTTTCCGCCGGTTGCCGGGCGCCTGGGTTTTCCGCCCCAGAACCCCCGTCGGACTTGAAGGTCCGGCGACACCATCATCCTCGACCCCCATGTGTGCCGCACAGGCACGTCCGACGCGCTCTTTCGGGCATCAGAAGCAGTGGGTGGTCCGTTCCCGCCTGCTTCCCCCGTCTCGCCGGAGGGAGACCATTTTCCGCGAACCCCGATGGTGAAGGTTCACGTCCTCCCTTCACCCCCGGCGCCGGCCCCGCGTGGCTGGCACGCCTGCCAGCGTATCCGATGCGGAACGGGGCCATTGTAGGAGCGGGTTCTGGGGGCGTGGAAAATCGAGGGTGGTTTTGCGGCTAAGTGATTGAGGATGCTGGAGGTAGGGTGCGAGATTTTCCACGGGGTGTGGGATGGGTGTAGCACCCCCTCACCAAGTTCGCCTTTCCAATCGGCTTCGCCTCTTGGGGGCTCACGCCTTCGCGCGGGACACGCTCAGGCCTCCGTTCGTTGAAATCAACTTCATTGATTTCTGGCCTTCGGCCACCACTCCGGAGCCTCTCCCTTGTGGGAGAGGAAGAAAAATCGCGAGCCTAGACCGAAGCGCCAAGTTCCGAGTTTTTCAGGTGGGGGAGGTCCTTCAGGCCGCGGCGGCGGCCTTCTTCTTGGCTATGCGGGCGCGGATCGATTCGACGTCGGCGCGCGGGGTCGCGGCAAACAGCGTGCGGGTATATTCGTGCTTCGGGTCCGAGAAGACCTCGTCACGGGTGCCGTATTCGACGGCCTCGCCAAAATACATCACCATCACCTCGTCGGCGATGTAGCGGACGACCGACAGGTCGTGGCTGATGAAGACGTAGGTGAGGCCGAATTCGTCCTGCAGGTCGGCAAGCAGGTTCAGCACCTGGGCCTGGACCGAGAGGTCGAGCGCCGAGACCGGCTCGTCCAGGACGAGGAGCTTCGGGTTCATCATCAGGGCGCGGGCGATGGCGATACGCTGGCGTTGGCCGCCGGAGAACATGTGCGGATAGCGGTTGTAGTGTTCCGGGCCGAGGCCGACCTTGACCAGCATCTCGGTGGCGCGCTCTCGCCGTTCGGCGGCCGACATGTTGGTGTTGATGGACAGCGGTTCACCCAGCACGTCGCCGATCTTCTGGCGCGGGTTGAGTGAGCCGTATGGGTTCTGGAAGACGATCTGCACCTTCTGGCGCATCTCGGGCGTCAGGTGGCCCGGGCGGGTATCCATTTTGTCGCCGTCGATATAGAGCTCGCCGCCGGTCGGCTCGTCGATGAAGGTCAACATGCGGGCGAGCGTCGACTTGCCGCAACCGCTTTCGCCGACGATGGCGAGCGTCTTGCCGCGTTCCAGCTTGAACGACACGCCCTTCACAGCGTGGATGATCTTCTTCGGCTTGAAGAGGCCAGCCGCCAGTTCGTAATCGCGCTTGATATTGCGCACTTCGAGCATCGTATCGGTCATGCTGTTACTCCCAATCCCTCACTCGGAGCCGGTTCAGGATTGCCGTCGAAGAAATCGGAAACGGTGGTGAGGCGGTCGCCGGTGGCGTTTTCCGGCAGTGCCGCCAGCAGCGCCTTGGTGTAGTTGCTCTTCGGGTTCTCAAAGAGGGTCAGCACGTCGGCTTCTTCCATCTTGCGACCCTTGTACTGCACCACGACGCGGTCTGCCGTCTCGGCCACCACGCCCATGTCGTGGGTGATCATGATGAGGCCCATGCCGGTCTTGGCCTGCAGCGCCATGATGAGATCGAGGATCTGCTTCTGGATCGTCACATCGAGCGCGGTGGTCGGCTCGTCGGCGATCAGGAGCTTCGGGTTACAGGCGATCGCGATCGCGATCATTACGCGCTGGCACTGGCCGCCCGACATCTGGTGCGGGAAGCTGTTCAAGCGCTCTTCCGGGTTGGGCAGGCCCACCTGGCGAAACAGCTCGATGGCGCGGGCACGGCGGGCCTTCTTGTCGAGGCCGAGGTGGATGCGCAGCACTTCCTCGATCTGGAAGCCGACCGTGAAGCACGGATTGAGGCTTGCGATCGGCTCCTGGAAGATCATCGCGATATCCTTGCCGATCATCTTGCGGCGATCGGCCGGGCTGATGCCGCGCATGTCGCGGCCCTCGAACAGCATGCGATCGGCGGTGATCTTCGCCGTCCAGGGCAGGAGGCCCATGACGGCCAGCATGGCCACCGACTTGCCCGACCCGGATTCACCGACGATGGCGAGCACCTCGCCCTTTTCGACGGACATGGAAACGCCGTCGACGGCGCGGAACCAGCCCGAAGCGGTCTCGAATTCGACGGTGAGGTTTTCGATTTGCAGAAGCGCCATGATCAGGACCTCTTCAGTTTCGGGTCGAGCGCATCGCGCAAGCCGTCGCCCATCAAGTTGATGGCGAGAACGGTGATGAGGATGGCAAGGCCGGGGAAGGTGACGACCCACCAGGCGCGCAGGATGAATTCACGGGCTTCGGCAAGCATGGTGCCCCATTCCGGTGCCGGCGGCTGCGCACCCATGCCGAGGAAGCCAAGCGCTGCGGCATCAAGGATGGCGTTGGAGAAGGAGAGCGTTGCCTGGACGATCAGCGGTGCGGTGCAGTTCGGCAGGATGGTCTTGAACATCAGGCGAACTGGACCGGCGCCGGCAAGGCGGGCGGCGGTGACGTAATCGCGTGTCTTTTCGGCCATCACGGCGGCGCGGGTGAGGCGCACGAAATGCGGCTGCAGGGTGATCGCGATGGCGATCATGCCGTTCGTCAGGCTCGGGCCCAGGATTGCGACCAGCACGAGGGCGAGCAGCAGCGACGGAAAGGCCAGGATGATATCCATCAGGCGCATGATGACGGTGTCGATCCAGCCGCGGTAATAACCGGCGATGAGACCGACCAGGATACCGCCGACCAGGGAGAGCGTTGTCACGAAGACGCCGATGAACAGCGAATATTGCGCGCCGTAGAGGAGGCGGGAGAGGATGTCGCGGCCAACCGGATCGGTGCCGAGAAGATAGGTGGCACTGCCACCGCTCGTCCATGCCGGGGGTTTCAGCACCGCGTCGCGGTACTGCTCGAACGGCGAGTGCGGGGCGATCACCGGTGCGAGCAGCGCGACGGCCACCAGCAGCACGAAGATGACGAGGCCAATGACGGCGCCGCGGTTTTCGGAAAAGTAGAACCAGAACTCCTTGAGCATCTGGCGGCGCATGGCGCCAGACGAAAGGACTTCGGGTGAATTGTCGATGTCTGTCATGGTATCGGCCATGGGATTTCTCCTTCTTCTTCTGCCGAAATCAGTGCCGGATGCGCGGGTTGATCAACCCGTAGAGCAGATCGACGATGAGATTGACGATCATGATGATGGCCGCGATCAGGAGCAGGCCGCCCTGGATGACCGCATAGTCACGCCGGAAGACGCTATCGACCATCCACTTGCCGATGCCCGGCCAGGAGAAGATCGTTTCGGTGAGGATGGCGCCCGCGAGCATGACGCCGATCTGCAGGCCGATCGTGGTGATGACCGGGATCATGGCGTTGCGCAGCGCGTGGATGCCGATGACGCGGAAGGGCGACAGGCCCTTGGCGCGGGCGGTGCGGACGTAGTCTTCCGACAGCACTTCGAGCATGGCCGAGCGCGTCTGGCGGGCGATGACCGCAAGCGGGATCGTGGCAAGCACGATCGACGGCAGCGCCAAGTGGCTGAGCGCCGAGGCAAACGCCCCCTTCTGGCCCGAAATCAGCGAGTCGATCAGCATGAAGCCGGTGACCTGCGGGAAGAAGAACATCAGCGAGATGCGGCCCGAGACCGGGAACCACTGCAGGATGCCGGAGAACAGGATGATGAGCAGCAGGCCCCACCAGAAGATCGGCATGGAATAACCGACAAGCGCGATGCCCATCAGGCCCTGGTCGAAGATCGAACCGCGCTTGACGGCGGCGATCACGCCGGCGGGAATGCCAAGCAGGATGGCGAGGATGATGGCGCAGACGGAGAGCTCGACGGTGGCCGGGAAAAGCTGCCAGAACTGGTCGAGGATCGGCTTCTTCGAGACGATCGAAGTGCCGAAATCGCCGGTCAGCACGCCGCCGAGATAATCGAAATACTGTACGACGATCGGTCGGTCGAAGCCGAGCTGGGCGCTGATCTGCGCGTGGCGTTCCGGGGACATGACGCGTTCGCCGGAGAGGAGGGCGACGGGATCGCCCGGCAGAAGCCGGATGAAGGAAAATGCAATGATGGAGACCCCGATGAAGGTCGGGATCAAAACGGCGAGACGCCGCAACAGCAAGCCAAACATTCGAAACCTTTTATGGTTCTGGTCCGTGGCCGGTTCACGACTTTGTCAAGCCATGGAAACGGCAATCGTGGCGTCTCCGCCTCATTTTTAAGGCGTCTCTTAAGAAAATGCCGCGGGAAACGCAACGCGTCCCGCGGCAAAATCGTAGTATAGGGCCGAATTACTCGGCGATATCGACGGCTTCGAAGGTGAAGTCGCCGAGCGGGCTCTGGGTAAAGCCGGTCACGCCCTTGCGCATCGGAACGACGGCAAGCGAGTGGTCGATGGTTGCCCAGGGAGCGTCCTTCTTGAAGATGACCTGTGCTTCTTCATAGAGCTTGGTGCGCTCGGCGAGGTCGGAGGTGACCTTTGCCTTCTTCACCAGTGCGTCGAACTCCTGGTTGCACCACTGGGCGCGGTTGTTGCCGCCAACGGCGTCGCAACCAAGCAGGGTGTCAAGGAAGTTGTCCGGGTCGCCGTTGTCGCCGGTCCAGCCCATGATGGCAGCGCCGTCACGGTCCTTTGCCTTGGAGCGGTTGAGGTATTCAGCCCACTCGTAGGAAACGATTTCGACCTTGACGCCGATCTTGGCGAAATCGTCCTGGATGATTTCGGCGGCGCGGCGTGCGTTCAGCATGTAGGGACGCGAAACCGGCATTGCCCAGACCTTCATGGAGAGGTCCTTGACGCCTGCTTCTTCGAGCATCTTCTTGGCTGCATCGAGGTCATACGTGTCGTCCTGGGTGGACTTGTTGTAGGACCACATGGTCGGCGGGATCGGGTTGACGGCCGGGGTCGCCATGCCCTGGAAGACGGCATCAACGATGGCTTCCTTGTTGATCGCCTTGTTGAGCGCCTTGCGGACTTCAACCTTGTCGAACGGAGCCTGTGTCGTGTTGTAGGCGAGGTAGGCGATGTTCAGGCCTTCCTGCTCCAGAACCTCGAGGTTCGGATCAGCCTTCATGGATTCGACGTCGGCAGCGTTCGGATACGGCATCAGGTGGCATTCGCCGGCCTTCAGCTTCTGGTAACGAACGGCAGCATCGGTGGTGATTGCGAAGACCAGGTCGTCGATCTTCGGAGCCGCGCCCCAGTAATCGGCGTTCTTCTTGTAGCGGATGACGGCATCCTGCTGGTAGCCAACGAAGGTGAACGGACCGGTGCCGACCGGCTGCTGGTTCAGCTGTTCCTTCTTGCCGGCCTTGTCGAGGCTGTCGGCATATTCCTTCGACAGGATCGAAGCGAACGGCATGGCGAGGTTGGCGAGGAACGGAGCTTCCGGACGGGTCAGGGTGACCTTGACGGTCAGGTCATCAACCTTCTCGACTGACTTGATGAGCTTCGGGAAGCCCATGCCATCGGCATATTCCCAGGTCGCGCCGTTGATGTACTTGTTCCAGGCGTTCTGTTCGTCGATCTGGCGGCCGATCGAGAAGATAACGTCGTCAGCGTTCAGGTCGCGGGTCGGCGTGAAGTAGTCGGTGGTCTGCCACTTGACGCCCTGGCGCAGCTTGAAGGTGTAAACCGTGCCGTCTTCGGAAATGTCCCAGCTTTCAGCGAGGCCAGCTTCCGGCTGCGTCGTGCCCGGCTTGAACTCGAGAAGGCGGTTGTAGATCGGGTGAGCGGAGGCATCGAACGTGGTGCCTGCAGTGTAGAGGCCCGGGTCGAAGCCTTCCGGCGAACCTTCCGAGCAGAATACGAAGGTCTTGGCGCTTGCAGCGCTGACGAAGCAGGTGGCCGACAGAAGGGCCGCCGCGAGTGTAAGCTTGTATTTCATCTAGGTCTCCCAATGACCAATGGGCGGCAGACATGCCTTGCCCGTACATTTCGATTGTTTGCGGCGCGCTCCCGAGCGCCAAGCCTTCTGCTGGTACGTCACCTCCTGCCAACGGCGTGTTACGCCATCAGCCCTATGCTGGTTTTCCTCGCGGTCTGCTTGAAGTCTTTCGACCCTGCAGCGCCATTGTTGTTCAGCCTCAAGACAGTATCCACGTTTCGTGCCGGCTCATGATCTTGGAAAACTGTACGCCGCAGATGGCTTGGCGCAATGGTTTTCTTCCCTCAAGAGCCGGTTTTGTGGGCGGTCCGGGCTGTGGCGCGGGAGCATAGCGATTATCGGGTCGTTGTCGAGATACTTACAACCCGTTGGACAGGGCGACCGATCACGAGGTCGCGCAAAGGTTCACGTCTCCTGAATCACTTGTTCTGAATCACCTTTGCGCAATCCGCCGGGTTACCGGATCGGACTATTTGATCACATGGGTCATTTGCCGGCATTGCCATCGGGGGAGAATTGAGTAGGTTCCGCGCCCATTGGGCAACTCCTTAGTCGAGGCATCACTTATGACAGCAAGCGAATCCAACCGTCCCCTGGTGTGGGACTTTGTCGACCGCAAGAAGCAGGTCTTTGCGGAGCTTGCGGACCGGGTCTGGGGAACGCCCGAGACCTGCTACATGGAGACGCTTTCGGCAGCCGCGCATCGCGAGATGCTGGAAACGCAGGGTTTCCGGATTACCGAAAACGTCGCCGGCATCCCGACCGCAATCGTCGGTGAGGCAGGCGAGGGCGGTCCCGTTATCGCGTTTCTCGGCGAATATGACGCGCTCGCCGGCTTGAGCCAGAAGGCAGGCGTGACGAAGCACGACCCGCTGACGGCCGGGGCGAACGGCCACGGCTGCGGCCACAATTTGCTTGGCTCGGGCTCGCTGCTGGCCGCTACCGCCGTCAAGGACTGGCTGGAGCAGACCGGCACGCCCGGCCGCGTGCGCTATTACGGCTGCCCGGCTGAAGAAGGCGGCGCGGCCAAGGCCTTCATGGTGCGCGCCGGCACCTTCAAGGATGTCGACATCGCGATCAGCTGGCACCCGAGCAACTTCGCCGGCGTGCAGCGCGAAACTTCGCTTGCCAACTGCCGCATCGACTTCACCTTCACCGGTCGTGCCGCCCATGCCGCTGCCGTGCCGGAACTTGGCCGCAGCGCGCTTGATGCCGTTGAACTGATGAGCGTCGGCGTCAACTACATGCGCGAGCACATGCCGTCCGAATGCCGGATCCACTATGCCGTGCTCGACAGCGGCGGGATTTCGCCCAACGTCGTGCAGGCGCACGCCAAGGTGCGCTACGTCGTTCGCGCGCCGGAGCTTGGCGGTCTCTTCTCCCTCATCGAGCGGGTGAAGAAGGTGGCGGAGGGCGCTGCCCTGATGACCGAGACGAAGATGGAATGCACCGTGCTTGCTGGCGTTTCCAACCTGATGGTCAACACGCCGCTGATGGATGTGATGCAGGACATCTGGGAAAGCATGGGCCCGCCGGCATTCGATGCGGCCGATCTCGCTTTCGCCAAGGAGATCCAGGACACGCTGACGCCGGAAGACATCGCCGCGAGCTGGGCGCAGGAACGCCTCGAGCAGCGGGACCTCGTGCTCGCCGACTTCATCCTGCCGCCGCATAACGATGTCAGGCAGATGGGCGGTTCGACCGATGTCGGCGACGTCAGCTGGGTTGTTCCGACCGTGCAGGCTTATGGCCCCACGCTTGCCGTCGGCACGCAGCTCCACACCTGGCAGGTCGTGGCGCAGGGCAAGAGCCCGCTCGCGCACAAGGGCATGGTCTCTGCCGCCAAGGCCATGGCGGCCACGGGTATTGCCGCGCTCGAAAGCGAGCAGTTGCGGGAGGCCGCCTGGTCCGATCTCATCAAGCGCCGCAAGGGCCAGGACTATCGCAGCCCGATTCCGGCGGAGGCCGAGCCGCCGGTCGCGGCCATGACGATCAAGTAAGCAATTCCGGTGATCGAACCTTCAAGTCTTTTGAAGGTTCGACGCCCGCCGCCCGCGTGATTGGGGGTGGGCACTGCGGCGATTTCCTCCTATGACTGGCACTATCTGCATGCCTACAGGAGGTCCGCCGTGACGGTTCAGCCAAACTCGATCGAAGCCCGCGACAAAGCGTATCATCTTCATTCCTATACCAATGCCCGGGCCCTGGAGCGCGACGGCGCGCTGGTGATCGATCGCGGCGAAGGCGTCTATGTCTACGACGTCAACGGCAAGAAATATATCGAGGCGATGGCGGGGCTCTGGAGCGTCGGCGTCGGGTTCGGCGAGCAGCGTCTCGTCGAGGCGGCCGCCACGCAGATGGCGAAGCTTCCCTATTACCACACCTTTACCGCTCGCGCGCACAGCCCCTCGGTGGATCTCGCCGAAAAGCTGATCGCCATGGCACCGGTGCCGATGTCGAAGGCCTACTTCACGAACTCCGGTTCGGAAGCCAATGACACCGCCGTGAAGATGGTCTGGTACCGTTCCAACGCACTCGGCAAGCCCGAGAAGAAAAAGATCATCTCCCGCATCAAGGGCTACCATGGCGTGACGGTGGCAAGCGCCAGCCTTACCGGCCTGCCGAACAACCACCGTTCGTTCGACCTGCCGCTGCCGGGCATTCTCCACACCAGCTGCCCGCACTACCGCGTCTTCAAGACAGACGGCGAGACGGAAGCAGCCTTCGTGGAGCGTTGCGCCAAGGAGCTGGAAGACCTGATCCTCAAGGAGGGTCCGGAAACTGTTGCAGCCTTCATTGGCGAGCCGGTGATGGGTGCGGGCGGCGTGATCGTTCCGCCGGCTGGCTACTGGGAAGCGATCCAGAAGGTTCTCAAGAAATACGACGTGCTGCTGATTGCCGATGAAGTGATCTGCGGTTTCGGCCGCACCGGCGAGATGTTCGGCACCACGACCTATGGCCTGCAGCCCGACATCATGACGCTGTCGAAGCAGATTTCCTCGTCCTACCAGCCGATCTCGGCGCTGCTGATCAACGACAACGTCTATGCCCCACTGGCGGACGAGTCGAACAAGATCGGCACCTTCGGCCATGGCGTCACGGCCGCCGGCCACCCCGTCGCGGCTGCGGTTGCGCTGGAAAACATCGCCATCATCGAGGAGCGTGATCTTGTCGGCAACGTCCGGGCGCTGGCACCGAAGTTCCAGTCGCGGCTGAAGGCGCTGGAAGGCCACCCGCTGGCAATCGAGGCACGTGGCGTCGGCCTTATCGGCGCGCTTGAGCTGAAGCCGCGCGACGGTTTTGCCGCTGGGCAGCTTGGGCCGAAGCTCTTCGCGATCATGACGGAAAAGGGCTTGATCTCGCGTGCCATCGGCGACTCGCTGGCGCTTTGCCCGCCGATGATCATCACCGAGCAGCAGGTCGACGACATCTTCGACCTGTTCGAGGCTTCGCTGGATGAGTTCCAGCGCCAGCTAAACGCTTGATATAGGGGCAGAAGCGGCCGCAAAGATCGGTATGGGAGGCGATTGCGCAAACCGCAGTCGCGCCTATATTCGGCTCCATGCTGGAAACTGCCGAAGCCTACTGGCCGCATATCCTGTTCATCGTATCGGTCGTGGCTGGAGCAGCTGCGGCCATCCATGCCGCGATGACAAAGGAAGAAGTCCGATCCGCGGTGGGCTGGGTCGGCGTGATCGTGCTGTCGCCGATCATCGGTGCAGTGCTTTACCTGATTGCCGGCATCAACCGCATTCGCCGCAACGTGATCAGTGACCGGCGCGCGCTGCTGCAGGGGCGCATCCGCGCAGACTTCGCCTCCTATGACGCGACCGATGACCTGGTGATCCGCCAATTCGGCAACCGCTTCCGGTCGATGAAGACGCTGGGTGACCGCGTCACGAACCACCACCTCACCACCGGCAACACGATCGTGGCGCTCGACAGCGGTGACGAAGCCTATGGCGCGATGCTGGAGGCGATCGAGGCAGCCGAGCGCAGCATCATTCTGGAGACTTATATCTTCGACCGCGACCGGATCGGGACGCGGTTTGCCCAGGCGCTGATTGCAGCCGTTCAGCGTGGGGTCGAAGTGCGGGTGCTGATCGATGCCGTTGGGGCACGTTATTCGGTGCCGAGCGTGCTCGGCATGCTGCGCGACGGCGGCGTAACGATCGACGTGTTCAACGGCAATGTCATCATGGGCCTGCGGCTGCCCTATGCAAACCTGCGCACCCACCGGAAGATCATGGTGGTCGACGGGCGGCTTGCCTTTACCGGTGGCATGAACATCCGTGAAGGTTTCACCAAGGAGTTCAGCGGCAACAAGTGCTCCTTCGACACGCATTTCAGGGTGAGCGGGCCGGTGGTGGCCGATCTCGTGGCGATCGCGGCGGCCGACTGGCAGTTCGCCAATGGCGAAACGCTGGAGGGCGACGCCTGGGCGTTGCAGACGCCGGAAACGCAGCCCGGGATGCCGGTGATCATGCGGGCAGTGTCTTCCGGTCCCGATCGCAGCGTAGAAACGAACCACAAGATGCTGATGGGCGCCTTCTCAGTTGCGCGCTCATCGATCCGTATCGTCTCGCCTTACTTCCTGCCCGACCGCGAATTGATCACCGCGCTGGTCACGGCGGCGCGGCGTGGCGTCACCGTCGATATCGTCGTGCCGACCTCCAACAACCTCGTGCTGGTCGACCGGGCGATGACCGCGCAGTTCGACCAGATGCTGAAGAACTATTGCCGGATCTGGCGGGCGTCTGGGCCCTTCAACCATTCCAAGCTGCTGGTGATCGACGGGCGGTGGGCTTTCGTCGGATCGTCTAATCTCGATCCACGTTCGTTGCGATTGAATTTTGAAGTTGATCTGGAAGTGCTAGACTGCGCTTTCGCCGAGGCGCTGGAGCGAAGGATCGATCTGGCAATTTCTTCGGCAACCGAAGTGACGCTCGAGGGTTTAAGGGCTAGGCCCTTCCTTGTTCGGCTTGTCGAGCGTGTCTTGTGGCTGGGGTCGCCCTACCTCTAGCAGTTCCGTTGAAGACAACATGAAAGCCATGCGGCAAAAGCGCCAGACCCTTCCAGCCAACATTATCGCCTCCATCCGCGCGCGCAAGAACCGCAGCATGGAAGCCTATGTGCAGGACGCGCGGCCGGAGGGCATGGTGATCGCCTCCTACAATGTCCACAAATGCGTGGGCGTCGACGGCAAGTTCGATCCCTCCCGCATCAGCCATGTGATCCGCGAAATCGGCGCCGACGTGATCGCGCTGCAGGAGGCCGACACCCGGTTCGGCGAGCGACGAGGCCTGCTGGACCTCGCCTGGATGGAGCGCGAGACAGGGCTCCTGCCGGTGCCGGTGTCGGGAGTGGCCAAGGCGCATGGCTGGCACGGCAATGTCATCTTCTTCCGGGAGGGGCTGGTGCGGGACGTGCACCAGATGAAGCTGCCGGGCCTTGAGCCGCGCGGTGCGCTGATGACCGAGCTCGAGTTCAAGGACGGCAGCAACCTCAGGGTCATTGCCGCGCATCTCGGCCTCCTCAACCGCTCGCGCCAGCAGCAGGCGCGGATGATCCTCGACATCCTGCAGGCCCGCGACGAGAAATCGACGGTGCTGATGGGTGACCTCAACGAGTGGCGGCTTGGCGACCGTTCGTCACTCAATACGCTCGCGACCGTTTTCGGCCTGCCGGCCGCGGTGCCGAGCTTTCCGTCGCGCCTGCCGGTGCTGGCGCTCGACCGTATCATGGCGAACCGCCCGGGACTGATCGAGAAGGTGATGACGCATGACTCGCCGTTGGCGCGGCTTGCCTCCGACCACCTGCCGATCAAGGCATTCATCAATGTCGATGCGTTGCGCGAAACCCCGCAGGTGAATGCCGGCTGAGTGCAGGCGGGGCGCTTTACGAACACCCAAGCCGCCGCTAGGGTCTCGATCATCCACCTGATCCCGAGACGGAACCCCAATGACCGATATTGCCATGATCGAAGCGGCGCAGGCGCGCCTGGATGGACATGTTCGCGTGACGCCGCTGCTGTCCTCGCCTTTCCTTGATGAGATTGCCGGACGCCGGGTTTTCGTGAAGCCGGAATGCCTGCAGCATACGGGATCCTTCAAGTTCCGTGGCGCGTGGTCGGCGATCTCGGCGCTGTCGCCGGAGGTGCGTGAGCGCGGCGTCATCGCCTTTTCTTCGGGCAATCATGCGCAAGGGGTGGCGTTTGCGGCGAAACTGCATGGGATCGCCAGCGTCATCGTGATGCCGTCCGACGCGCCAAGGATCAAGATCGAGAATACCCGCGCCTATGGCGCCGAAGTGGTTCTTTATGACCGGCAGACGGAGAACCGCGACGAGATCGGCGCGACGCTGTCGCGCGAGCGTGGCCTGACGCTGATCAAGCCGTTCGACGAGCCGCTGGTGATCGCCGGGCAGGCAACGTCCGGGCTGGAGATCGCCGCGCAGGCAAAGGAAGTTGGGCTCGACAAGGGCGAGGTGCTGGTGCCGGTCAGCGGCGGCGGGCTGTTGTCGGGCGTGGCGCTTGCGCTTCAGGCACGCGCACCCGGCTTCGTGGTGCGGCCCTGCGAGCCGGAAGGCTTCGATGACGTGACGCGTTCGCTCGCGTCCGGCAAGATCGAACGCAACGCGGCCCTTTCAGGCTCGATCTGCGACGCGATCCTGGCGCCGCAGCCGGGTGATGTCACCTTCCCGATCCTGTCCAAGCTTTGCGGACCGGGGCTCGTTGTAAGCGAAGACGAGGTGCTGCATGCGATGGCGCTTGCCTTCAACCGCCTGAAGATCGTCGTTGAGCCCGGTGGCGCTGTGGGACTTGCAGCGGCACTCTTCCACGGCGACCAGCTTGGCGACACGGTGATCGCCATCTGCTCGGGCGGAAATGTCGATGCCGACCTCTTCAAGCAGGCCCTCGACCGGCACCCGATCTGATCGCTTGAGGGGCGGGGCATAATAAACCGTTAACTCGCGCGAGGGGCCGTTAAGAAAAAAGGATTTTCTACGGAACGCCTGTAGAAGAAGAACATTATCTCTATCGGGTTGATCTAGATAAGGTAGAGTCAGCCGTGCTCCCAAGTGGGGCACGCGCTAGAACCCGGGAGACATCCATGCAGCATCTCGAGCATCAGACACGGCCCTTCCCAGTTCGCACCGCCCAAAGCCACAAGCTGCAATGGGCACTCAATACGACGCTTGTCGCTGCCGCCTTCGCCTTTGTCGGCGCAGTGACCCTCGGGCTCTTCCCGTAATCGTTCAGTCCTCCCAGGACCTCAAACGCCTCTCAGGTTCCGCAACCTAGGAGGCGTTTTTGTTTGCGCGCGGCCTGAGTTACTTGCGAATTGTCTAAAAAATCAATGCCATCAGCGGCATGAACCCGTTCAGCTTCCATTCAGCCCAGGCTCACTAGTGGCATGTGATGCATGAATCCGTGACCTACACGGAATCGTTGGTGGAGAGGCATTTGCCATATTCGGACCGCTCTCTATTTCCTCTCATTCGGATTGCCTCGAGCGGTACTCATCATAGCGCAAATGATGGCTAGCGCTCATCCGGCAGGCCTAGTAAGTCGAACCCGACTAAACTCTTAGTTTTCAATAAGAAGCCGTATCCATGTCATTTGAAAGCACGTCAGCTTCCCTGCGCGAACCAGAAGCCAAGCAGATCGATCATAACGACTCGATCCGCGCGACCTATTTCAATACCGAAGAATTGCGTGAATGCGGCGAAAGCCTTGGTCGGCAGGGAACATCAAGCCTACCAGGGCTGACGGATTTCGACTTCCTCAAGCGGCACAAGGAAAACGAAAAAGAGATCCTGCGCGTTTACCGCGCAACGGCCGTCGACGTGGATGCGGGCGCAACGATTACGCCCGCGGCCGAGTGGTTGCTCGACAATTACTACATCATCGAAGAAGCAATCCAGGAAGTACGTCGTGACTTCCCGCCGAAGTTCTTCCGGCAGCTGCGCACCACGACGGTCGGCAATATCGAAATGCCGCGGGCGCTGGCGCTTGCCTGGCTTTATGTGGCCCATACCCACAGCAGCCTTTCCAGCGAAAGCCTTGCCGCCATGGTCGAGGCCTACCAGTCCCAGGAGCCGCTGGAGATCGGCGAGCTCTGGGCGCTGCCGTCGTTCATCCGTTTCGTGCTGATCGAAAACCTGCGCCGGATCGCGACCCGCGTCGACCGCTCGCGCAACATGCGCCGCCGGGCGAACGAGGCGGCCGACGAGATCATCCGCCTCAACAACGAGGAGCAGAGCGCCAGCCTGCTGAAGAGTATTGAGGGGCTCACCACCGACCACACCTTTGCCGCTCAATTTCTCTATCGCCTGCGCAATGCGTCGCAGACCTCGGCCTTCGCCATCGCTTGGCTCGAGGGGCGGCTTGCGGCCGCCGGCACGACCGTTGACGAGGTGATGCAGGCCGAGCAGAGCCGACTGTCTTCCGGCAACGTGACGATGGGCAACATCGTCAAGAGCCTGCGCGAGATCAACGATACGGAATGGACGGTTTGGTTCGAGGAAGTCTCGCAGATCGACAAGATCTTCCGTGAGCGGACCGACTACCAGGCGCTCGACTTCGGCTCGAGGAACGCCTACCGCAACCGCATCGAGCAACTGGCGCGGCGCTCGCACAGCAGCGAGATCGAGGTGGCCGAAGCGGCGATCGCGCTTTCGGAAAAAGCTGCGTCCATGCCGGATTCGGATCCGCGCGAGACGAATATCGGTGCCTTTATCGTCGGGCGCCGTCGCCGAGAGCTTGAAGCAGCCGTCGGTTACAAGCCTCGCTTCGTGCAACGCTTCGTGCGCGTCGTCCGCAAGCTGAACTGGCTGGCAATTGCGGGGCCGGTAATCCTGATCACCCTGCTTGCCATGGCGGCTGCCGCCTGGTTCCTGGTGCAGGCGGAAATCCCGCTGCCGATCGTCTTCTTCTTCCTCCTGATGTTCTCGCTGCCGGCATCGGAAGGCGCAACCGGGCTCTTCAACACGCTGGTGACCTATCTGGTGCGGCCGGCGCGCCTGGTTGGCTACGAATTCAAGGAAGGCATTCCGGAAGAAGCCCGCACACTGGTGGCGGTGCCATGCCTGATCACCAATCGCGACACGGTCGATGAGCTGGTGCGCAACCTCGAGGTGCATTTCCTCTCCAACCCGCATGGCGAGATCTATTTCGCGCTGTTGAGCGACTGGCGCGACAGCAAGGTCGAGGAAACCGATGCGGACATCGAGATCCTTGACTACGCCAAGCGCGAGATCGCGGCGCTCAATGCGAAATATAACGAAGACGGGCGTACCCGCTTCTACCTCCTGCATCGCCGCCGTCTGTTCAACCCGAATGAAGGGGTGTGGATGGGCTGGGAGCGCAAGCGCGGCAAGCTGCATGAGCTGAACCTTCTGCTGCGCGGCGACCAGGACACGACCTATCTTCCGGGCGCCAACATGGTTCCGGCAGGTGTCCAGTATGTCATGCCGCTCGATGCCGATACGCGCCTGATGCGCGATGCCGCGACCAAGCTCGTCGGCAAGATGCACCACCCGATCAACCAGCCGATCCTCGATCCGGACACCAACCGCGTGGTGCACGGCTACGGCCTGATGCAGCCGCGTGTTACACCGTCGCTGACGACGGGCAAGGAAGCCTCGGTCTTCCAGCGCGTCTTCTCGGTGGGACGCGGCCTCGACCCTTATGTCTTCACCGTTTCCGACGTGTACCAGGACCTGACTGGCGAAGGCAGCTTTACCGGCAAGGGGCTTTATCATGTCGATGCCTTCGAAGCCTCGCTGAAGGGCCGCATCGAAGAAAACGCCATCCTGTCGCATGACCTGCTCGAAGGCTCGTTTGCGCGATGCGCACTCATCACCGACGTGGAACTGGTTGAAGACTTCCCGACCCGCTACGAGGTGGAAGTGTCGCGCCAGCATCGCTGGGCGCGCGGCGACTGGCAGCTTCTTCCCTTCATCATGGATCCGAAGCGCGGTGTCACCGCGCTTGGCCGCTGGAAGATGTTCGACAACCTGCGTCGGTCGCTGACACCGATCGCCTGGTTCTTCGCCTCCGTGCTCGGCTGGTATTTCATGGACCCGCTGAGCGCGCTGATCTGGCAGATCCTGCTGATCTTCTCGCTGTTCGTTGCGCCGACCATCAGCCTGATTACCGGCCTGCTGCCCGGCTCCGCCGATATCGTGCCGCGTGCCCATTTCTATTCCGTCTGGTCCGACATTCGTTCGGCCAACGCCCAGGTGGCGCTGCGAATCGTCTTCATCGCCGACTCCGCCTGCATCATGACGGACGCCATTGCGCGCTCGCTCTACCGGCTTTTCTTCAGCCGCAAGCTGATGCTGGAATGGCGCACCGCCGCGTCGATCCAGTCGAACGCGCAAGGGAGCCCGAAGGACTACTACCGCTCGATGTGGCACGCACCGACGATCGCGGTGCTGAGCGTCATCCTGTCGGCCATTCCCGGCGACAACGCCTTCCTCGTAGGCCTTCCGTTTGCGGTGATGTGGATCTTCTCGCCGCTGGTCGCCTGGTATGTGAGCCAGTCTGCCGAGACCGAAGACCGCCTGTTCGTGCCCGAGCCAGCAGCCGTCGAGCTGCGCAAGATCGCCCGGCGCACCTGGCGCTATTTCGAGACTTTTGTTACCGCGGAGCAGAACTACCTGCCGCCGGACAACTACCAGGAGCGGCCAAACCCATCGGTCGCCAAGCGCACGTCTCCGACAAATATTGGCGTCTACCTGCTGTCGATCGTCTCGGCGCGCCACTTCGGCTGGATCAGCTTTACCGAAACGCTTGAACGCATCGAGCAGACGATCGCGACCGTGGAGCGGGCCGAGAAGCTGCGCGGCCACATGTACAACTGGTACGAAACCGACACGCTGAAGCCGATGATGCCGCGCTATGTGTCATCCGTCGACAGCGGCAACTTCGCGGGCCACCTGATTGCGATCTCGTCGGCGCTGCGGATTTGGGCGGAAGCGCCCTCGGCACACCTGCAGGGCAATCTCGACGGCATCGGCGACGTGGCCGGTATCCTGGCGGAAAGCCTGAAGGCGCTGCCCGACGACCGCAAGACGGTTCGGCCACTGCGCCGCCGGCTGGAAGAGCGCATCATCGGCTTCGGCAACGCTCTGGCGTCCGTCAAGCGCGAGCACGAGTTTGCGTCGATCCGCATCATCAACCTTGCGGTGCTGGCACGCGATATCCAGAAGCTCGCCGTCAACCTCGAGCACGAGGTTCGCTCGCCGCAGAGCGAGGATGTCACCCGCTGGTCGGCATCGCTGGTCGCAAGCTGCGAGGCGCATATCGCCGACAGCGTCTTCGACAACGGCAATATCGAAGCCCTGCGCGAACGCTTGAGCGCGCTGCGCGACCGCACCCGCCAGCTCGCCTTCGCGATGGATTTCAGCTTCCTGTTCCGCAAGGACCGCCGGCTTCTGTCGATCGGCTACCGGGTGGAAACCAACGAGGTGGACGAGGCCTGCTACGACCTCTTGGCCTCGGAGGCACGTCTCACCAGCCTGTTCGGCATCGCCAAGGGCGACCTGCCGACCGAGCACTGGTACAAGCT
Organism: Neorhizobium turbinariae; assembly: GCF_023223505.1. Taxonomy (NCBI): domain Bacteria; kingdom Pseudomonadati; phylum Pseudomonadota; class Alphaproteobacteria; order Hyphomicrobiales; family Rhizobiaceae; genus Neorhizobium; species Neorhizobium turbinariae. The sequence goes on along the minus strand of NZ_JALPRY010000016.1, from coordinate 261,320 downwards.
CGGCCGCCAGGTGGTGCCGATCGGTACCCGCGGTGCGTTGGTCTCCTGGTCGGGTTCGATGTTCGAATACCTGATGCCGCCGCTCGTGATGCAGGAGCGGCAGGGCGGCATCCTCAACCAGACCAACAACCTGATCGTGCGCGAGCAGATGAACCACGGCCGCCGCCTCGGCACGCCATGGGGCATTTCGGAAGCCGCCTTCAACGCGCTCGACCACCAGATGAACTACCAGTACACCAACTTCGGTGTGCCGACGCTGGGCCTGAAGCGCGGCCTTGGCCAGAACGCCGTCATCGCGCCCTATGCCTCGATCCTTGCCAGCCAGTATGATCCGGTTTCGGCGCTGGAAAACCTCGGCGAACTGCGCGAGCTCGGGGCGCTTGGGCAGTTCGGGTTCCACGATGCTGTTGATTTCACCCCGACCCGCCTGCCGGAAGGCAAGCGTTGCGCGGTGGTCTACAACTATTATGCCCACCACCATGGCATGTCGATTGCCGCCGTCGCCAACGTGGTGATGAACGGCCTGCTGCGTGAACTCTTCCATGCCGATCCGGTGATCGAGGCGGCCGAACTGCTGTTGCAGGAGAAGGCGCCGCGCGACATTCCGGTGATGAGCGCCAAGCACGAGGAAACGCCGGGCAAGGGCCAGGGCGAACTGTTGCGGCCGGAAATCCGCACGATCAACAACCCGGCGACGAAGGACCGCGAGCTCGTCCTGCTGTCGAACGGCCATTACTCCCTCATGCTGACGGCGACCGGCACGGGCTACTCGCGCTGGAACGGCATGAGCGTGGCGCGCTGGAAGCCGGATCCGACCGAAGACCGCTTTGGCCAGTTCCTGTTCCTGCGTGACACGACCACTGGCGAGTGGTGGTCGGCAACCGCCGAACCACGCCGCATCGAAGGCGAGAAGACCAAGACGATCTTCAGCGACGATCGCGCTGAGTTCCAGAAGACGATCGGCGACCTGACGAGCACGGTGGAATGCATTGTTGCCACCGAGCATGATGCGGAAGGCCGTCGCCTGACGCTGCTCAACATGGGCAGCGAGGACCGCTTCATCGAGGTGACCTCCTACATGGAGCCGGTGCTGGCCCATGAGGATGACGACAACGCGCATCCGGTTTTCCAGCGCATGTTCATCCGCACCGAGATCGGCCGCCGCGGGGACGTGATCCGTGCCTGGCGCAACAAGCGCAGCCCGAGCGATCCGGACATGCTGATCGCACACCTGGCAGCCGACAATGCCGGGGCGGCGCGCCCGACCGAATTCGAGACAGACCGGCGCAACTTCATTGGCCGCGGGCGCACGCTCGCCGAGGCGGCAGCGTTTGATCCAGGTGCGAACCTGTCGAACACCGATGGCTTCACGCTCGACCCGATCCTGTCCTTGCGCCGTGTCGTGCGGGTGCCGGCGGGCAAGAAGGTGAGCGTGATCTTCTGGACGATTGCTGCGCCGAACCGCGAGGACCTCGACCAGGCGGTGGAACGTTACCGTCACCCTGATGCCTTCCAGACGGAGCTGACGCAGGCCTGGACGCGGACGCAGGTGCAGATGCGCCACCTCGGCGTCTCGTCGCAGGATGCGGCAGCCTTCCAGCACCTGGCGCGCTACCTCATCTACCCCGACATGCAGCTTCGGGCCGACCAGGCAACGCTGCAGGCGGGCATGCGGCCGCAATCGGGCCTGTGGCCATCCGGCGTTTCGGGCGACCACCCGATCTTCACGCTACGCATCAACGACGATGCGGACATGAATGTCGCCAAGGAAGCGTTGAGCGCGCAGGAATACCTGCGCTCGCGTGGCGTCGTGACGGATCTGGTGATCTTCAACGAACGGGCAGCATCCTATGCGCAGGACATGCAGCACGAGATCGAGTCGCTGTCGAAGAGTGCGCGGCGGCTGAGCAGTTCCGAAGGCCAGCGCCAGCATGTCTTCACGCTGCGGCGTGACCTGACCGACGAGGCGGCCTCCGAAGGCCTGATCGCGGCGTCGCGCGTCGTGCTTCACGCGCGCAACGGACGCATCAGCGACCAGTTGAGCCGCACCGCGAGCATCTTCGCGCCGCAGAAGGACCAGGAGGTCGAGATCGACCGCCGTCCGCTGCTCAACGGCGAGATCTTCAAGGCACCGCCGATCGATGCGCCCGAGGATCTCGACTTTTGGAACGGTTACGGCGGCTTCTCCAAGGATGGCAGCGAATATGTGGTGCGCCTGCACGGCGGCCAGTCGACGCCGCATCCGTGGATCAACGTCATCGCCAACGACAAGTTCGGCTTCCATGTTTCGGCGGAAGGGGCGGGCTTCACCTGGGCAAAGAACTCGCGCGACTACCAGCTGACGCCATGGACGAACGACCTGGTGCTCAACCGTCCGGGCGAAGGCTTCTACATTGCCGACCGGGAGAGCGGCGCGGTGATGACGCCATTTGCCGCCCTGTCGCGCAAGCCAGAGCTGAAGTTCGAGGCACGTCACGGTCTAGGTTATTCGGTCTTCTCCAGCGAGGATGAGGGCCTCAAGATCCGGCTGACGCAGACCGTCGACCGCAACCGGGCCGCCAAGCTTTCGCATCTCGTGCTGCGCAACAGCGGCTCCGAGGTGCGGCGCCTGCGGATCTATGGTTACGCGGAATGGATGCTGGGCGCCAACCCGGCCCGCTCGCTGCCGTTCATCCTGTCGAGCCGCGACGAGGACACCGGGGCGCTGTTTGCCACCAACGCCTACAGCATCGACTACCGGCGCATCGCCTTCCTGGCGATGAAGGAGCAGCCGACCGGCTACACCGTCAGCCGGCGGGAATTCATTGGCCGCTTCGGCTCCATCCAGATGCCGGCAGCGGTGATGGCTGCCTCGGCACTCACCGGCGCGCTCGACCTCGACGGCGATCCCTGTGCCGCGCTTGCCTATGACCTGGAGGTCGCGCCGGGCGAAGAGAAGACGGTGACCTTCTACCTCGGCGACGCGGAAACGCGCGAAGAGGCCCAGGCCTTGGTGGCCGAGCTTCGCGACGGCGATTTTGCGCAGATCTTCCAGGAGACGCGCGACTTCTGGACCGGATTTACCGGACGGGTGAAGATCTCGACGCCGGACAAGGCGCTCGACAATCTCGTCAACCACTGGCTGCCTTACCAGGCTCTCGCCTGCCGGATCATGGCGCGTACCGCCTTCTACCAGGCGTCCGGGGCCTTCGGCTTCCGCGATCAGTTGCAGGATACGCTTGCCTTCCTGCTGCACGAGCCGTCGCTGGCGCGACGCCAGATCGTCAATGCGGCCGGACGGCAGTTCCGGGAAGGCGACGTGCAGCACTGGTGGCTGCCTGGCAATGGCGCGGGCGTGCGCACCACCATCTCCGACGACGTCGTGTGGCTGGCGTATGCCGTCCACCAGTATATCTCGGTGACGGGCGACGCGACGCTGCTCGACGAGGAGATCCCCTTCCTCGACGGCCCGGCGGTCGAGAAGAACAAGCACGACGCCTTCTACGAGCCGACCGTCACGGACGAGACTGCAAGCCTTTACGAACACGCAGCGCGGGCGCTTGATCTTGCGGTGGCGCGGACCGGCGAAAAGGGCCTGCCGCTGATACTCGGCGGCGACTGGAACGACGGCATGAACCGCGTCGGTGCCGGCGGCCGAGGCATGAGCGTCTGGCTCGGCTGGTTCCTTGCTGCTGCCTTGCGCGATTTCATTCGCTATGCCGAAGCGCGTGGGGATGACGGGCGCGTGCAGCGGTGGAGGAAGCATATCGAAGCCCTGAAACAGGCGCTCGAAACAGCCGGCTGGGACGGCGGCTATTACCGCCGCGGTTACTTCGACGATGGCGCGCCGCTCGGTTCAATCACCAGCGACGAATGCCGCATCGACTCGCTTGGCCAGTCTTGGAGCGTGCTCTCGGGCTTTGGCGATGACGAACGCAAGACCACGGCCATGGACGCCGTTCTGGACCAACTCGTGGATGAGGAGGCCGGCATCATCCGGCTCTTCACGCCACCGTTCCAGGACACCCGCAAGGATCCGGGCTACATCAAGGCTTATCCGCCGGGCGTGCGTGAAAACGGCGGTCAGTACACGCATGCAGCCATCTGGGTGGTGCTGGCCCTTGCCGGGCTCAAACGCGGTGACGACGCCTGGAAGTGCTTCCAGATCCTCAATCCGATCAACCACGCGCTCGATCGCGAGGCGGCCGAAACGTACCGTGTCGAACCTTATGTCGTGGCGGCCGACGTCTATGGCCACGGAGCCTATACGAGCCGGGGTGGCTGGACCTGGTATACGGGTTCGGCAGGCTGGCTCTACCGTGCCGCGATCGAGGGCATCCTCGGCATCCGCCGACAAGGCGACAGGCTGCGCGTCGATCCCTGCCTGCCGAGTGGCTGGAACGGGTTCAAGGCAGAGGTGACGATCGAGGGCCAGGTCCACACGATCGTGGTCGACGGCGACACGGTGACTGTGGATGGTGAGGTGGCGGATGGCAGCGGAGAATTCGCGCTGTCAGCACCCGTGCAACGACTGCCTGAACCGACCGCAGGCTGAACCGACTGCCATTGCAGGTTAAAGAAACAAGAAAACCCGCCGCCATGATCCATGGCGGCGGGTTTTTCGTTCCCTGGACCCAAACCAGCAGCGCTTATGCCGGATGGCCAAGCTCCGCAGGCTTCTCCGCATGATCGTCTTCGTCGTCCAGCAGTCCGCTGGTGCGTAGCAGGGAGGCGAACCGGCCGCCGAGCTGGCTCAGTTCATCGTAGCTTCCGGACTCGATGATGCGGCCGTTGTCGAGGAAGATCACCTTGTTGGCGTCCCGCACCGTCGAGAGGCGATGGGCGATGATGAAGGTCGTGCGGTTCTCGCGCAGCCGGTCGATCGCCGCCTTGACGCGCGCCTCGGTCTCGACGTCGAGCGCGCTGGTGGCTTCGTCGAGCACGAGGATAGGCGCGTTCTTGAGGATCGCCCGGGCAATGGCAATGCGCTGGCGCTCGCCGCCGGAGAGCCTGTTGCCGCGTTCGCCGACGGTGGTGTCGTAGCCGCTGAGGCGACTTTCGATGAAGTCCGTTGCGGCGGCGGCTTCGGCGGCCTTGAGGATTTCCTCTTCGGTTGCACCCTCGCGGCCAAGGCGAATGTTCTCACTGATGGAGCGGTTCAACAGGCCGGCGTCCTGGAAGACCGTGGCGATGGAGTTGCGCAGCGACTTGCGGGTCACCGTCTTGATGTCGACGCCATCGATGAGGATCTGGCCTTCCTGCGGATCGTAGACCCGTTGCAGCAGGTTGATCAGCGTTGTCTTGCCCGCGCCCGTCGGGCCGACGATCGCCACCGTTTCCCCGGCATTGGCAGTGAACGAGACGTTGTGGACGCCCTGCTTGGTGTTGGTGAAGCCGAAGGTAACGTCTCGGAATTCAACCTCGCCACGGACGTTGGCAAGTTCACGTGCATTGGCCGGTTCGGCCCGCTCCTCGACGGAGTCTTCAAGCTTGAAGAAATCCTCGAGCTTGGCGCGTGCCTCGAAAATCTGGGTGGCGAACTGGCGCAGCAGGTCGAGACGGCCGATCAGCAGATTGGCAAAACCGATGAAGGCGACGACATCACCGACCCGCAACTCGCCCTTCTGCACGAGGTAGGTGCCGATCACCAGGATCACGCCCATGGAAACGGTGGAGGCGGTGCGGTTCAGCGCGCCGGCCAGCGCCCACCAGTCGAGCACCGGATATTGCGCGGCGAGCAGGTTCTTCGTGTAGTCTTTCAGCGCCCGCGTTTCAGCCTCGATGCGGTTGTAGCTGTGCAGTACCGAGACGTTGCTGATCGCGTCGCTCACATGCGAGAAGACCGTGTGGTAGTGGTTCTCGACCGAGGCCTGCCCTTCCTTGGTGCGGTTCATGACGGTCGCGCCGATGATCCAGTAAAGCACGCTCAAGACGAGCAGCACGATACTGAGGCGCCAGTCCATGGAGATGGCGGTCGGGACGAGCAGCACGAGTGCCACGGCGGTGGCAAGATGCGTGCGCATGAACTCGAGCCAGAGGCCGAACAGGCTTTCGGCGGCGCGCAGCAGCGTGTGCAGCGCGTTCGACGTGCCGCGCTGGTGGTGCCAGGAGAGCGGCATGGAGATGATGCGGCCAAAAGCTTCCGTCAGCAGCGAGGCGCGCCGTCCATGCGCCAGGCGGTCCGCTTCCCGCGCCACGAGAACATAGGCGATGGTGTTGAAGACGCCGAAGCCGGCCCAGGCCGCAAGCCAGGTCGTGACGTCGCCGCCGGACGAGATGGCATCGATGATGCGGCCGAAGAGGATCGGTTCTGCAATGGTGATGACGGCAAGCACGACGTTGGCGATGACAACGGCGGTGACGCGCCATTTGTTCTTCGCCAGGTATCTGAGAGCGCGTGCGTAAACCTGAAAGAGCGTCAAGTGGCGCAACCTCGTTGATGTGTAGCCGCCTTGCGCGGCCTCGTCTTGGCTACCTCTATAAATCGGAAAAGGCATTTCCGCGACAGCAGCAATTCTCTTCTGCCAGAAACGCTTGCCGCTCGGCAAGCGTGGCATATGTGATGGATCAAAACGGCAAGGTTTGTAGTTTGCAGCCCCGGTGTAGCTAGATTTTGGGATACGCCTTCAAACATTGATAACTATGCTGGCACGATTGTGCGCCAAGGCATTTTTCAGAACGATGACCATTGATTTGAAAAGGTTATTAGAGGGGGCAACTTGAGTATTCAGCTGATCGTCCAGTTCTTGGTCCTCGTCGAAGAGACCAAGACCGAAGCTGAATTGATTGCTCAGCTCGAAAGCGTGCTCAAGCCCTACGGCTTCGAGTACTACAGTATCCGTTTGCATTCCCGGCAGCACCAGAACAGCGGACATGACGTGCTTGCCGCGCACTGGCCGGAGGACTGGGAAGAGAACTACGCCTCGCGCCGGTACCCGATCGTCGACCCGACCGTGCGGATGCTCGGGATCGCGCAGCGGCCTTTCCGCTGGCGTGATGCGGTGCTGAAGCTGAAGACCGACCCGAACCGCGCCCGCATGCAGCGGATGATGCAGGATGCCGCCCGCAACGGGCTGCTCGATGGCTATACGTTTCCGGTGCAGGGCCGCAACGGGCTCCTGGGCCACGTGACGATCTGCGGCAAGGTGGTGGATCTTTCGCCGGCGGAAGTGGCGCTCTTCGACGCGGCGGCACGAAAAGTGTTCTGGCGTTTCCTCGAATTGCGGGAAAGAAGCGAGGAGCTGGAGGCTGTGCCCCAGCTCGAGACACGGCTGACGCGGCGCGAAATGGAAGTGATCGTGCTGCTGGCCGATGGCCTGACGTCAAACGAAATTGCCAAGGCCCTGGAAATTTCCAGCCATACGGTGGACTGGTACATCAACGGCTTGCAGGAAAAGCTGAAGGCCAAGAACCGCCAGCACGTCGTGGCATCCGCCTTCCGACTGGGGCTTACCACTTAAGCTGTCCCCGCGGCCGTTCGCGGCGCAAAATGACCTTGCTAAAACCGCGGCTTACTGATTTTCTGCAGTGCAGCATTTTTGATGGCGCCTGGGAGGTCTATTTTGCCGATCACAAAGCTACTTGTAGCGAATCGTTCCGAAATCGCGATCCGTGTGTTCCGGGCTGCCAATGAACTTGGCATCAAGACGGTGGCGATCTGGGCGGAGGAAGACAAGCTCTCGCTGCACCGTTTCAAGGCAGATGAAAGCTACCAGGTGGGCCGCGGGCCGCATCTGGAAAAGGACCTGGGTCCGATCGAGAGCTACCTGTCGATCCCCGAAGTCATCCGCGTCGCCAAGCTGTCTGGCGCCGACGCGATCCATCCGGGTTACGGCCTGCTTTCGGAAAGCCCTGAATTCGTCGAGGCCTGCAACGAGGCCGGCATCACCTTCATTGGGCCGACGGCGCAGACCATGCGCCAGCTCGGTAACAAGGTCGCGGCACGCAACCTGGCGATCTCCGTTGGCGTACCGGTGGTTCCGGCCACCGAACCGCTTCCGGACGACATGGCAGAGGTCAGGCGCATGGCGGCCGAGATCGGCTACCCGGTGATGCTGAAGGCCTCCTGGGGGGGTGGCGGACGCGGCATGCGCGTCATCCGTTCCGAAGCCGACCTTGCCAAGGAAGTGACGGAAGCCAAGCGCGAGGCGATGGCGGCCTTCGGCAAGGACGAGGTTTACCTTGAAAAGCTCGTGGAGCGGGCGCGCCACGTGGAAAGCCAGATCCTTGGCGACACCCACGGCAATGTCGTGCATCTCTTTGAACGTGATTGCTCGATCCAGCGCCGCAACCAGAAGGTCGTGGAGCGCGCGCCGGCACCTTACCTCAGCGAAGCGCAGCGGCAGGAGCTTGCGGCCTATTCGCTGAAGATCGCGGGCGCGACCAACTATGTCGGCGCCGGTACGGTCGAGTATCTGATGGATGCCGATACCGGCAAGTTCTACTTCATCGAAGTGAACCCGCGCATCCAGGTCGAGCACACGGTGACGGAGGTCGTGACCGGCATCGACATCGTCAAGGCGCAGATCCACATCCTCGAAGGCGCGGCGATCGGCACGCCGGAATGCGGCGTGCCGCGCCAGGAGGATATCCGTCTCAACGGCCACGCGCTGCAGTGCCGCATCACCACCGAAGATCCCGAGCACAACTTCATTCCCGATTACGGGCGCATCACGGCCTATCGTTCGGCCTCCGGCTTCGGCATCCGTCTCGACGGCGGCACGTCCTATTCGGGCGCCGTGATTACCCGTTATTACGACCCGCTGCTCGTCAAGGTAACCGCCTGGGCGCCGCAGCCACTTGAGGCGATCGCCCGCATGGATCGCGCTTTGCGCGAATTCCGTATCCGCGGGGTGGCCACCAACCTGACATTCCTGGAAGCCATCATCGGGCATCCGAACTTCTGCGACAATTCCTACACGACCCGCTTCATCGACTCGACGCCGGAACTGTTCGAGCAGGTGAAGCGCCAGGACCGCGCGACGAAGCTCCTGACCTATCTGGCGGACGTCACCGTCAACGGCCACCCGGAAACGAAGGGCCGGCCGGTGCCGTCCGAACAGGCGGCAAAGCCGGTGCTGCCTTACATCAACGGCCCCGTGCCGGATGGCACAAAGCAGCGCCTCGACCAGTTGGGGCCGAAGGGTTTCGCCGAGTGGATGCGCAACGAAAAGCGCGTGCTGCTGACCGACACCACGATGCGCGACGGCCACCAATCGCTGCTCGCGACGCGCATGCGCACCTATGACATCGCGCGCATCGCCGGTGTTTATGCCCGGGCGCTGCCGGACCTCTTTTCGCTCGAGTGCTGGGGTGGAGCGACCTTCGACGTCTCCATGCGCTTCCTGACCGAAGATCCATGGGAACGTCTCCACCTGATCCGCGAAGATGCGCCGAACCTTCTGCTGCAGATGCTGCTGCGCGGCGCAAACGGCGTCGGCTACAAGAACTATCCCGACAACGTGGTGAAGTACTTCGTGCGCCAGGCGGCGGCGGGCGGCATCGATCTCTTCCGTGTGTTCGACTGCCTCAACTGGGTCGACAACATGCGCGTCTCGATGGATGCGGTGAACGAAGAGAACAAGCTCTGCGAAGCGGCCATCTGCTACACGGGCGATCTCGGCAATTCGGCGCGTCCGAAATACGACCTCAAATACTACGTGAGCCTTGCCGAGGAACTGGAAAAGGCTGGCGCGCATATCATTGCGCTGAAGGACATGGCCGGGCTGCTGAAGCCGGCCGCGGCGCGCGTGCTGTTCAAGGCACTGCGCGAGGCAACCTCCCTGCCGATCCACTTCCACACGCATGATACGTCCGGCATCGCCGCGGCAACCGTGCTGGCGGCGGTCGAGGCGGGTGTTGATGTCGTGGATGCGGCTATGGATGCGCTTTCCGGCGGCACGTCGCAGCCGTGCCTCGGCTCGATCGTCGAGGCGCTGGCCGGGTCGGATCGTGATCCCAATGCCAACGGTGGCCTTGATCCGGAATGGATCCGCAAGATCTCCTTCTATTGGGAAGCGGTGCGCAACCAGTATGCCGCTTTTGAAAGCGACCTGAAGGGCCCTGCCTCGGAAGTCTATCTCCACGAAATGCCGGGCGGCCAGTTCACCAACCTCAAGGAACAGGCGCGTTCGCTGGGGCTGGAGACCAAGTGGCACAAGGTCGCCCAGACCTATGCGGACGTGAACCAGATGTTCGGCGACATCGTGAAGGTCACGCCATCCTCCAAGGTGGTGGGCGACATGGCGCTGATGATGGTCTCGCAGGACCTGACGGTGGCCGACGTCGAAAACCCGGCCAAGGATATCGCCTTCCCGGATTCTGTCGTTTCGATGCTGAAGGGCGATCTTGGCCAGCCTCCGGGTGGTTGGCCGCCGGTGCTGCAGAAGAAGGCGCTGAAGGGCGAGGAGCCCTATACGGCAGTGCCTGGCTCGCTTCTTGCGCCTGCCGATCTCGATGCCGAACGCAAGACGATCGAAGACAAGCTGGAACGTCAGGTGAGCGACTTCGAATTTGCCTCCTACCTGATGTATCCGAAGGTCTTCACCGACTTTGCGCTCGCCTCCGACACCTATGGCCCCGTCTCGGTGCTACCGACGCATGCCTATTTCTACGGAATGAAGGATGGCGAGGAGCTGTTTGCCGATATCGAACACGGCAAGACGCTGGTGATCGTCAACCAGGCGATGAGCCAGCCGGACTCGCAGGGCATGGTCACCGTCTTCTTCGAGCTCAACGGCCAGCCGCGGCGCATCAAGGTTCCGGATCGCGCCCACGGTGCTTCCGGCTCGGCAGTGCGTCGCAAGGCGGAAGCCGGCAACAGCGCGCATCTTGGCGCACCGATGCCGGGCGTCATCTCTCGCGTCTTCGTATCGCCCAACCAGGCGGTCAAGGCAGGCGACGTGCTTCTTTCCATCGAGGCGATGAAGATGGAAACCGCGCTGCATGCCGAAAAGGACGGAACGGTTGCCGAAGTGACCGTGAAGGCAGGCGACCAGATCGACGCCAAGGACCTGCTGATCGTCTTTGTGGAGTAATTGTCTGACGTCATCTCTTGGGGCGCCGCCTGCCGGCGCCCCATCTTATTGTGCTGCTGACATAAATCGTGAGAGCGCGGACCAGCGAGATGGTTGCGCATGCTAATCGATTTAAATAAATGCTGCGGCAACTGGAGGAGGATCAGATGGATTCGCAAGCCGTGCCCAAAGCTTCCGCTGCGGTGGTAACGCCTGCACGTATCGGAGTGTCGCTGCTCTTCCTCATGAACGGCTTCATGATCGGCGCCTGGGCGCCGAAGATCCCGGAATTCGCGGAGCGGCTTGGCCTGAGCGAAAGCACGCTTGGCCTGATGATCCTGACCTTCGGGCTTGGCTCCATCGTCATGATGCCGCTCGCCGGCATGCAGATCGCCCGGTTCGGCTCGAGCCGCGTGTCGAAGATCAGCGCCCTATTGTTGACGCCAACCCTGCTGCTGCTCACCTGGGTGGGCGGCATCTGGTCCGGTGCCGTCGCGATCTTCCTGTTTGGCGGGCTCATCGGGGCGATGGACGTCGCCATGAACGCGAACGCCGTTGCGGTGGAGAAGTCGATGCGACGGGCGATCATGTCGTCTTGCCACGCCTTCTGGAGCCTTGGCGGCTTGATCGGCTCTTCGACCGGCGGTTTCCTGATCGACCATATGGGCGTCGGCGCCCATGCGGTGCTGGTGACCGCTGTTGCAGCGCTGATGATCCTTGCCTCGTGGAAGATCGTCTTCCACGATGCTCCGCATCCCGACGAAGCTGCTGAAGGCAAGCGCGCCCGGCTACCGCGTTCGCCACTGCCGTGGCTGATTGGCATCATGGCGTTGTTCTGCATGGTTCCGGAAGGCGCGGTGCTGGATTGGGGCGCGCTCTACATGCGAAGCGAACTCGGTGCATCGGTAACGTTGTCGGGTCTCGCTTATGCGGCATTTTCGCTCACCATGGCGGTGATGCGTTTCGCCGGTGACCTGATCCGCGACCGGTTCGGTGCGGTCATGACGCTGCGCGCCTGCGTCGTCATCGCCATCTTCGGCATGCTTCTGATCGGCTTCGCGGAGAACACCTCGGTCGCCATTGCAGGCTTTGCGCTGGCGGGCATCGGCATCTCCAATATCGTGCCGATCTGCTTCTCCGCCGCCGGCAATCTCCCTGGAATGGCCGCCGGCGTCGGCTTGTCCGTGGTCACGACGATGGGCTATTCCGGCATCCTGGTGGCGCCGTCCGGCATCGGCTTCATCGCCGAGCATACCGGTCTCGCATCGATCTTTGCCGGTCTCTCGGCCCTCTTGGTGGTGGTGCTGTTCCTGTCGTCGCTTGCGCGCCATGCGGACAACGCGCACCACTAAAAAGTCGCAATGAGGCTTTGGTAGGAAGAGGAGCGTCCCGGTTGACTGCTGCCTGCGCACCGCCCGTTGACAAGGCGGCAGGCATACGCCACCTGAGAAGCAACTTTTTCTTGCATTTCCTCCTTCGAAGGCAGTGAGCAACCCATGCCGTCACCGATTGACTACGATCCCAAGCCACGCCGTTCCACCGTTGCCGTTGATGTCGGCGGCGTCATCGTGGGGGGAGGGGCGCCGGTCGTTGTGCAGTCGATGACGAATACCGACACCGCCGACATCGATGCAACGGTTGCCCAGGTGGCGGCCCTGCATCGCGCGGGTTCGGAGATCGTGCGCATCACGGTGGACCGTGACGAGAGTGCTGCGGCCGTGCCGAAGATCCGCGAGCGCCTGCTGCGGCTCGGCATGGATGTGCCGCTGGTTGGCGATTTCCATTACATCGGTCACAAGCTTCTCGCCGATCATCCGGCCTGCGCCGAGGCTCTGGCAAAATACCGCATCAATCCCGGGAATGTCGGCTTCAAGGACAAGAAGGACAAGCAGTTCGCCGACATCATCGAGATGGCGATCCGCTACGACAAGCCGGTCCGCATCGGCGTCAACTGGGGTTCGCTCGACCAGGACCTGCTGACCACGCTGATGGACCGCAATGCCGCGGAAGGTTCACCGCTTTCGGCCCGCCAGGTGATGCATGAGGCGATCGTCCAGTCGGCGCTGATCTCGGCTGAACTGGCGGAAAGCATCGGCCTGCCGCGCAACCGTATCATCCTGTCGGCAAAGGTCAGCCAGGTACAGGACCTGATTGCCGTTTATTCCATGCTCGCCGAGCGCTCCAACCACGCCCTCCACCTTGGCCTGACGGAAGCCGGCATGGGGTCCAAGGGCATCGTCGCCTCTTCTGCCGCCATGGGTTACGTGTTGCAGCACGGGATCGGAGACACCATCCGCGTTTCGCTGACGCCGGAGCCGAACGGCGATCGGACCCGTGAGGTTCAGGTGGCGCAGGAACTGCTGCAGGTCATGGGCTTCCGGCAGTTCATTCCCGTGGTTGCCGCTTGCCCCGGTTGCGGCCGCACCACCTCGACCGTTTTCCAGGAACTGGCGCAGAACATCCAGGACGACATCCGCAAGAACATGCCGGTCTGGCGCGAAAAATATCCGGGCGTCGAAGCGCTGAACGTTGCGGTCATGGGCTGCATCGTCAACGGGCCGGGTGAAAGCAAGCATGCCGATATCGGCATTTCTCTGCCGGGTACGGGGGAAACGCCGGCCGCACCGGTGTTCATCGACGGCAAGAAGGCCATGACGCTGCGCGGCCCGAATATTGCGAGCGACTTCGAGAAGCTCGTGGCGGACTATATCGAGAACCGCTTCGGCCGGAAGAGTGCCGCGGAATAAGCCGTTTTTGCTGCGATTGGCGGGCAGTGCGCCCGAATAATTGATGCAGGGAAAACACAGGCCGGTGCTCGCGTGCATGTGGTCGCGCGGCCTCCTCGCAAATGCCGCAATCTATGGTAAATGACGGGTCACCACTGACGACGGGGACCTCGATTACATGCTCAAGAAAATTGCGATCGTCGCGCTGAGCGCGACCTATCTTTCTGCCTGCACCACGACCGACCCCTATACCGGGGAACAGAAGGTATCCAACACTGCGGGCGGTGCTGCGATCGGCGCCGGCGTCGGCGCACTTGCCGGCGCGCTAACGGGTGGCCGCCATGCTGGCCGCAACGCGCTGATCGGCGCCGGCATCGGTGCGCTCGCAGGCGGCGGCATCGGCGCCTACATGGACAACCAGGAAGCCGAGCTTCGTGCCGAACTGCAGGGCACGGGCGTATCGGTAACCCGCATGGGCGACCGGATCATCCTCAACATGCCGTCCAACATCACCTTTGCAACCGATCAGGACCAGGTGATCCCGCCGTTCTACCGGACGCTGGATTCCGTTGCGATCGTGCTCAACAAGTTCAATCGTACCTTCATCGACGTGAACGGCCACACCGATTCGACCGGCAGCCTGCAGCACAACCAGGGCCTGTCGGAGCGTCGTGCGGCTTCGGTTGCGAACTATCTTGGCAGCCGTGGCGTCGACCAGCGCCGCATTTCGACCATGGGCTTTGGCCCGTCGCAGCCGATCGCATCCAACGCGACGGCGGAAGGTCGCGCCCAGAACCGCCGCGTCGAAGTGGCGATCGCGCCGATCACCCAGGGCTGATCCTCGTGAAGTGGCGAGCCGTGCTAGATGCGGCTCGTCAACAGCTTGAAGCCGGCGAGGCTGTAGACCACGGCCATCGTCGCCTCAATCGAGCGTCTTGCCGACTTGTAGACCCGCAACGCGCGCTGCGTTGAAAACAGCATCGCATATCCGGTGAAGACGAGCAGGCTCGTCGTGCTGCACATTCCGACGATCAAGACGATCGCCGAGGTCGGCGGATTGGCCGGAAGACCCAGTGAAATGATCGCAAGCCAGCCGAAGATTGCCTTCGGATTGGTGACGTGGATGGCGTAACCGCGCAGCCAGAGCTGACGGGCGGTGCGCGGCGCTGCCCGGGTTTCAGCCACCGCCTGCAGCGCGTCGCTGCGGCGTGCCGACTTGTAGGCTTTCCAGGCAAGATAGATCAGGTAAAGCCCACCGAGGACCTTCATCACCTCGAGCGCGACGGCATAGGTGCGCAGGATGGCGGCAAGGCCGAGTGCGGCCGAGATCGCCCAGGTGAGCGAGCCACAGAAGATGCCGAGCGCGATGATGAGGCCGGCGCGGCGTCCTTCCGAGATCGCCGTGCCCATGATGGCGAAGTTGGCGGGGCCGGGGCTCAAGACCGCGATGAGGAACGCGACATAAGCCGGCCAGATGTGCGGCAGGTAAACGAACACGTCCGGCATTCCAAACCTCCCATGCGCGCCGCTTGCGCTTGTCCGTCAGCTGGTGCGATCGGCGATGAACCGGGCTGCCTGCTGGAGGATAGCAGCCTTTGTCCCGTATGGCTCAAGGAGTGCGGAAGCTTCCTTCGCCAGCGTGTCGAGCTGCTGCTCGGCCCAGGCGGTACCGTGGAGCGAAACGAGCGTCCCCTTGCCGCGCGCAGCATCCTTACCGGTTGCCTTGCCCATGGTGGCGGCATCCGAGGTGACGTCCAGGAGATCGTCGGCGAGCTGGAAGGCGAGGCCGATCTTCTCGCCAAAGGCGCGCAGGCGCTGCCGGTCGTCTGCAGTAGCGCCGGCAACGATCGCGCCGCCTTCGCAGGCGAACCGCAACAGCGCCCCGGTCTTCATTGCCTGCAGGGTGACGATGCCGGCTTCGTCCGGCGTCACCTTCTCGGCGGCGAGATCCAGCGCCTGTCCGCCGGCCATGCCGCCGGCGCCGGCGGCGCGGGCAAGCGTCAGCACGAGCTCCGTCTTCAACCGGTCGGCAAGTTCGGTTTCCGGTGCGGCGATGATGTCGAAGGCGAAGGTGAGGAGGCTGTCGCCGGCAAGGATCGCGGTTGCCTCGTCAAAGGCCTTGTGCACGGTCGGCTGGCCGCGACGTAGGTCGTCGTCGTCCATCGCCGGCAGGTCATCGTGGATCAGCGAATAACAGTGGATGCATTCGAGGGCGACGCCAACCCGGAGGGCAGCGTCTTTCGGTCCGCCCAGCATCTCGGCCGCCTGCCGCAGCAGGAAGGGCCGCAGCCGCTTGCCGCCGTTGAGCGAGCCGTGCCGCATCGCCGCCATGAGGTTTTGCGGGCGGCCGATTTCATCGGGCAGGGGCGCCTCGGAAAGCAGCGATGTCAGCAGCGCTTCCGTCTCGGTTGCACTCTGCCGCAGGCGTGTTTCGAATTGGTCTGTCGCATCCGTCATGGCTGCTGTTTGGCACGGCGCCTGATGGCTGACAATGCGGATTCACCACGGGTGGTGAAGTTTGCCTTGGCGGACTCGCCATCGCCGGCATGTGCGGTTATGAAACGGGCAGGCAGGGACGAAGAGCTTGGATATTGCGCCGGAAGACAATGGAGCAGAAGAGCCCGCCGTCGAGCGACGGGGAGGGTGGCGCAGGATGATCCGGCGAATTCTGTTGGCCGTGCTTGCGGTGCTTGTGCTGCCCTACCTGTTGATCCTCGTTTACGCGCTGCCCTTCACCCGCCCGGTTTCGACCCTGATGCTTTCGGAACTGGCGCTGATGCGTGGCTATGATCGCCAGTGGATGAGCCTGGACGACATCTCGCCGAACCTCGTGCGCGCCGTGATGATGTCTGAGGACGCACGCTTCTGCCTGCATGGCGGCGTCGACTGGAACCAGATGCGCAGCGTGGTGGAGGACGCGCTGGACGGAGAAGCAACACGCGGCGCCAGCACCATTCCGATGCAGACGGCCAAGAACCTGTTCTTGTGGAATGGCCGCTCTTTCATTCGCAAGGCCCTGGAACTGCCGCTGGCGCTCGGCGCCGATTTCGTCTGGTCGAAACCGCGGATGATGGAGATCTACCTCAATATCGCCGAATGGGGGCCGGGCATCTATGGTGCGGAGGCCGCCGCACAGCGTCACTTCAAGACCTCTGCCTCGAAGCTCAGTACCAAACAGGCGGCGCTGCTGGCGGTGGCGCTGCCGAACCCGTTTACCCGCGTGGCCAGCAAGCCGGGGCGCGGCATGACGCGGCTGGCGGGCGTGGTGGAGCGGCGGGCACGTGCTTCCGGCGCCTATATCAAATGCATTTATCCCTGACTTCGCGCGAATTCATTGGTCGCCGTCCATTCCGCTGATTACAAGCTGATGGGCACACGGAGACACGCGCATGGAAAAGCTTACTCTCTACATCGGCAACAAGAACTACTCGTCCTGGTCCTTCCGCCCCTGGATCGCCATGACGGCGGCGGGCATCCCTTTCGAGGAGGTGCTGATCCCGTTTGATTTTCCGGCCGGCAATCCGCGTTTCGAGGATATTTCGCCAACCGCGCGCGTGCCGGTCCTGCACCATGGCGACGTGCGGGTGTGGGAGTCGCTCGCGATCATCGAGTACGTGGCCGAACTGTTCCCGGACAAGGGCATCTGGCCCTCTGCCGCCGCGGACCGTGCGGTGGCTCGCGCGGTGTCGATGGAAATGCTGTCGGGCTTCCGGGCGCTGCGTGGCGCCTGCCCGATGAACATAAGGCGGCCAAAGAGGGTGATCGACCTTCCGGCCGGTGTCATGGATGACGTAGCACGCATCGAGACGATCTGGCGCGAGCTCAGGCAGAAGTCCGGCGGCCCGTTCCTGTTCGGCCAGTTCTCGGGCGCAGACGCGATGTTCGCGCCGGTGGTCAACCGCTTCGATGTCTATGACCTTGTGCGCGACGAAGAGACGCTCGCCTACATGAACGCCGTGAAGGCGCATCCGGCTTGGCTGAAGTGGCAGGAAGCGGCGCTGCAGGAGACCTGGATCGTGCCGGAAGACGAAGCTTAGCGCTTATTTCGAAAAAATGCCGGCAGGTACTGGTCAAAGCCCTGCATGGCATGTATAAGCCGCCCAAATTTCCGAGATCGAGACATGATGAGTTCGGCCTCAGTTCCGGCCGGGAATCATGTTTTGCACGAAGTGGAGTAACCAAAATGGCTGTACCGAAGAGAAAAACGAGCCCGTCGAAGCGCGGTATGCGCCGCTCCGCAGACGCACTCAAGGCTCCGACCTATGTTGAAGACAAGAACTCCGGCGAACTGCGCCGTCCGCACCATGTCGATCTGAAGACCGGCATGTATCGCGGTCGTCAGGTTCTGACGCCGAAGGAAAGCGCATAAGCTTTTCTTGTTGGACTTTGATGAAGGGCCGGCTTTGCCGGCCTTTTTTCGTTTGTGGCCCGCGCTAAATTCGCCAAGGACCTGCTGGCGATCAGCGCGCCGGCCCTGTTGCCTCAGAGGTTGTCGAGGCGGCTCTGGAGGTTGCGCAGCTGTTCTTTCAACTCGTCGATGTCCTTGGAGTCGGCCTTTTTTGCAGCCGGTTGCGTTGCCTGGCCGTTGAACGGCGTGAACATCTGCACCGCCTGCCGGAACATCTCGGTGTTGCGGCGCACCTGCTCTTCCATCAGTTGCATCGGTACCTGCAGGTTCTTGGCCATCGGCGTGTCGCCGAGCGCCTTCGTCATCTGCTCGCGCATCTGCACCTGCTGGTCGGTAAACGCCTTCATGGACTGCTCGAGGAAGGTCGGCACAACCATCTGCATCTGGTCGCCGTAATAGGAGATCAGCTGGCGCAGGAAGGAGATCGGCAGCAGCGTATTGCCGGTCTTGGACTCCTGCTCGAAAATGATCTGGGTCAGCACCGAGTGGGTGATGTCTTCCCCCGTCTTGGCATCCTGGACGACGAATTCCTCGCCCTTCTTCACCATCTTGGCCAGGTCTTCCAGCGTCACATAGGTGCTGGTCCCCGTGTTATAGAGGCGTCGGTTGGCGTATTTCTTGATCGTGATTTCGCCGTCGGTCTTCGCCATACTTGCCTCCTGCTCCCGTCAAAACATGGTGCTGATTTTTATCGATGGCACTGTTCTCCCGTTACAAGTGTAAGCCGAAAGTCGGAGCAGTTACAAATGTTTTGTGCGGCGCGATGATTGTCATGTTGCGCAGCAACGATGCAAAAACAAAATGAGGTTGAGCGGCCTTGCCGAGACGCCCAAACCACGGTTTGACACGGCGTCGAAGCTTTGCCAGTCTCGCGCCAATTCATGAAATACAAGGACACATCCCATGGCCACCCCATCCATCGTGATCGCATCTGCCACCCGTACGGCAGTGGGTTCATTCAACGGCTCCTTCGCCAACACTCCGGCTCATGAGCTTGGCGCTGCCGTCATCAGGGGTGCCCTGTCGCGGGCCAGCGTGGATGCCGCGGAAGTCGATGAAGTGATCCTCGGCCAGGTTCTTCCGGCCGGCGAGGGGCAGAACCCGGCGCGCCAGGCGGCGATGAAGGCGGGCGTCCCGAAGGAAGCGACGGGCTGGGGCGTGAACCAGCTGTGCGGTTCTGGCCTGCGCGCCGTGGCGCTCGGCATGCAGCAGATCGCCTTGGGCGACGCCAAGATCATCGTGGCCGGTGGCCAGGAGTCGATGTCGATGGCGCCGCACTGCGCGCACCTGCGCGGCGGCGTGAAGATGGGCGACTTCAAGATGATCGACACGATGATCAAGGACGGCCTGACGGACGCCTTCTACGGTTACCACATGGGCATCACCGCCGAGAACATTGCTCGTCAGTGGCAGCTGTCGCGCGAGGAGCAGGACCAGTTTGCGGTCGCCTCGCAGAACAAGGCGGAAGCTGCCCAGGCGGCCGGCCGCTTCAAGGACGAGATCATCCCGTTCACGATCCAGACCCGCAAGGGCGACATCATCGTCGACAACGACGAATATATCCGCGCCGGCTCCACGCTCGACGCCATGGCCAAGCTGCGCCCGGCCTTCGACAAGGAAGGCACGGTAACTGCCGGCAACGCGTCTGGCCTCAACGACGGCGCTGCCGCCGCCGTGCTGATGAGCGAGGAAGAAGCATCGCGTCGCGGCATCAGCCCGCTGGCACGCATCGTGTCCTGGGCAACCGCCGGTGTTGATCCGCAGATCATGGGCGCCGGGCCTATCCCGGCGTCGCGCAAGGCACTGGAAAAGGCCGGCTGGCGGGTCGGCGACCTCGACCTCGTCGAGGCCAACGAAGCCTTCGCGGCCCAGTCCTGCGCCGTCACCCGCGATCTCGGGCTCGACCCGTCGATCGTCAACGTCAACGGTGGTGCGATCGCCATCGGCCACCCGATCGGTGCATCGGGCGCGCGCATCCTCAACACGCTGCTGTTCGAAATGAAGCGTCGCGGCGCCAAGAAGGGTCTTGCCACGCTCTGCATCGGTGGCGGCATGGGCGTCGCCATGTGCCTGGAAGCGATGTGATGAAGACACGGTGATGTTGCATTAGTCTGGCGCATCACCTGCTGCCAGACTCGTCCCGCCGAATGCCCGCATGAGAATGTCCGGTTACCCAAGAGCCGGATCAACAGAGGGAAAGACTGGATGAGCAGGGTCGCACTTGTCACGGGAGGGACGCGGGGTATCGGGGCTGCCATATCGGTGGCCCTGACGAAGGCCGGGTATAGAGTTGCCGCAAACTATGCCGGCAACGAGGAAAAGGCCCAGGCCTTCAACAAGGAAACCGGCATCCCGATCTTCAAGTGGGATGTCTCGAGCTACGACGCCTGTGTCGAGGGCATTGCCAAGGTCGAGGCTGAATTCGGTCCGGTCGAGGTGCTGGTCAACAATGCCGGCATCACACGCGACGGCATGTTCCACAAGATGACACCGGATCAGTGGACCGAGGTGATCGGCACCAACCTCAACGGCCTCTTCAACATGACGCATCCGGTCTGGAGCGGGATGCGCGACCGGAATTTCGGGCGCATCATCAACATCTCCTCGATCAACGGGCAGCGAGGCCAGATGGGGCAGGTGAACTATTCGGCCGCCAAGGCGGGCGATCTCGGCTTCACCAAGGCGTTGGCGCAGGAAGGTGCTGCCAAGAACATCACCGTCAATGCGATCTGCCCGGGTTATATCGGCACAGAGATGGTGCGGGCGATTCCGGAAAAGGTACTCGCCGAAAAGATCATTACGCAGATCCCGGTCGGACGGCTTGGGGAACCTGAGGAGATTGCGCGCTGCGTGGTGTTTCTTGCCTCGGACGATGCCGGGTTCATTACCGGCTCGACGATCTCGGCCAATGGCGGCCAGTTCTTCGCGGGCTGAGCCGCAATAGGCAAGACCCGCAAAGAAAAACCGGCGTCGATTGCTCGACACCGGTTCATTCATGCGAAGACGTTGATTAGCGGCAACGTGCTTCGTAGGTGCGGCCGTAGCGGTCGCGATAGACGCAGTAACCACGGCGTTCCGTGGACTGGCCAACAGCGGCACCAACGAGACCGCCGGCAACTGCGCCAACTGCGGCGCCGCCCCAGCTGTTGGTCACTGCGCCACCGATAACCGCGCCGGTGCCTGCACCGATTGCGGTGCCACGTTCAGTTGCCGTGCAAGATGCGAGGGCGCCAACCATGCTGCATACAAGTACAATCTTTTTCATATCCGTTTTCCCTTCCCTGTTTTACCGACGGCCGCGCCGTTTTAGATCCTGCCCATCAAGAGCAGGATGATGACGATAAGGACCACAAGCCCCAATCCTCCGGACGGCCCATAACCCCAGCCTCGGCTATAGCCCCAATTCGGCAACGCGCCAATAAGCAGGAGAATGAGGATGATGAGCAGTACGGTTCCGAGCATGACTTTCCACTCCGATAGATGATCCTGATGGAATCGGCGGGTCAACGTCGTCTACGGGAAATTGTTCCAGAGGCTCAGGCTCGTGCTTAAGCGCGGGTTAAGACAGCCGCCCATTTGGGGCTCTTGACTCTGCAATCGCGCCCTGTCGTGCCGGGTTGAGGAGGCTGGAAGAAGTGTTAATCGGCAGATTCAGGATCTCGTGGGACTCGAGAACCGCCGCAACTAGATCTTGCGAGAACAAAAGTTGAATCCGCTCGAGTCATCGATTCGTCGTCGATTCGTTCGCATCTGTTCCTTAACGCCTTGATGTGACTCGCGTTTCGGCCCTTCTTCGGGCGCATCTGCAGTTTATCTCGTTGCTTTTCGGCGGCTGGGCTTGCGTTTGACGGGCAGGATTGCCATGTGTTCGGTGGCCGAGACTTGCTTACCGACTTGGCCATTGAACTTGCGGAACTCGGCTTTGAACTTTCAGCCTATGATGCTTAGCGGGCGCGGCGTAACCGCCGTCCTCGGTCCCACCAATACCGGCAAGACGCATTATGCCATTGAACGCATGGTCGCCCACGGCACCGGCGTCATTGGCCTGCCGCTGCGTCTTCTGGCGCGCGAGGTTTATACGCGGCTGGTGGAAAAGGTCGGCGTGACGCAGGTCGCGCTTGTGACCGGCGAGGAAAAGATTTCGCCGCCGAACGCGCGTTTTTCGGTCTGCACCGTCGAGGCGATGCCGCGCGAGACGCGCGCCTCCTTTGTTGCCATCGATGAAGTGCAGCTCGCGGGCGATCTCGAACGCGGCCACATCTTCACCGATCGTATCCTGCATCTGCGCGGCCGCGACGAAACGCTGCTGCTTGGTGCCGGCACAATGCGGCCGATCCTGGAAAAGCTGCTGCCCGGCATCACCGTGATCGAACGTCCGCGCCTGTCGCAGCTCTTCTACGCCGGACAGAAGAAGATCACCCGCCTTCCGCAGCGCTCCGCCATTGTCGCGTTTTCCGCCGACGAGGTTTACGCGATTGCCGAACTCATCCGCCGCCAGCGT
Source organism: Neorhizobium turbinariae (assembly GCF_023223505.1). Classification (NCBI taxonomy): domain Bacteria; kingdom Pseudomonadati; phylum Pseudomonadota; class Alphaproteobacteria; order Hyphomicrobiales; family Rhizobiaceae; genus Neorhizobium; species Neorhizobium turbinariae. The sequence continues at coordinate 238,691 of NZ_JALPRY010000016.1, read as the reverse complement.
GGTGGTGCGGCCGTGGTGCTTGGGGCGCTGAGCCCGCGCACGCGCAATGCCCAGGTCGGGCTCTACCAGTCCGGCGATGTCGAGTATCTGGTGGCGACGGACGCGATCGGCATGGGCCTCAACCTCGACGTCGACCATGTCGCCTTCGCCCAGGACCGCAAGTTTGATGGCTACCAGTTCCGCAACCTGAACCCGGGCGAGCTTGGGCAGATCGCCGGCCGTGCCGGCCGCCACGTGCGCGACGGGACTTTTGGCGTGACGGGGCAGGTGGCGCCGTTCGACGACGAACTGGTCGAGCGGATCGAGAGCCACGAATTCGACCAGGTGAAGGTGCTGCAATGGCGCTCCAAGAACCTCGACTTCTCGTCGCTGCGCAGCTTGCGCGACAGCCTCGATGCGGCGCCGACGATCGCTGGTCTTTCCCGCGCCTTGCCGGCGACTGACAGTCAGGCGCTTGATCATCTTTCGCGTTATCCGGAGATCCGCGACGCGGCCAACAGCCCGCAGCGCGTCGAGCGCTTGTGGGAAGCCTGCGCCCTGCCGGATTATCGCCGGATTGCGCCCGCGCAGCACGCGGACCTTATTTCGACTCTTTTCTTCGATCTTGTGCGTCACGGAACGGTCAACGAGGATTTCATGGCGGAGCAGGTCCGCCGCGCTGACCGGACTGATGGCGAGATCGACACCTTATCCGCCCGCATTGCCCAGATTCGCACTTGGACCTATGTGTCGAACCGCCCCGGCTGGCTGGCTGATCCGACACACTGGCAAGAAAAGACTCGGGAAATCGAGGATAGGCTGTCGGACGCGCTACATGAAAGGTTGACGAAACGCTTTGTTGATCGCAGGACATCTGTGCTCATGAGGCGCCTAAGAGAGAATGCGATGCTGGAAGCTGAAATCAGTGTAAATGGCGATGTCTTCGTTGAAGGACATCACGTCGGGCAGTTGGCCGGATTCCGGTTCACGCCTGTCGCGGGTGCAGAGGGCCCCGATGCCAAGGCCGTGCAGGCCGCCGCCCAGAAGGCTCTGGCTTTGGAATTCGAAGCCCGTGCCGCGCGGCTTTACGCTTCCGGCAATGGCGACCTGGCTGTCGGTTCGGACGGCTTCGTGCGCTGGCTGGGCGATCCGGTTGCCCGCCTGTCTTCCAGCGACCACATCATGCGCCCGCGGGTGATCCTGCTTGCCGACGAGCAGCTGACGGGCAATGCCCGCGAGCATGTCGTGGCGCGCATCGAGCGCTTCGTGAACCATCACATTGCAACGGTCCTGAAGCCGCTTGACGACCTGTCGCGCGCTGAAGACCTGCAGGGCCTTGCCAAGGGCCTGGCCTTCCAGCTCGTCGAAAACCTTGGCGTTCTGTTCCGTCGCGATGTCGCGGAAGACGTCAAGGCGCTGGACCAGGATGCGCGCGCTTCCATGCGCCGCTACGGCATCCGCTTCGGTGCCTACCATGTCTTCATGCCGGCCCTGTTGAAGCCGGCGCCGGCCGAACTCATCACGCTTCTTTGGGCGCTGAAGAACGACGGTCTCGACAAGCCGGGCTACGGCGACCTCATTCCCGCACTTGCTGCCGGCCGTACTTCGGTTGTTGCTGATCCGTCTTTCGAGCGGATGTTCTACAAGCTCGCCGGTTTCCGTTTCCTCGGCAAGCGTGCGGTGCGCATCGACATCCTCGAGCGTCTTGCCGACCTCATCCGTCCGCTTTTGCAGTGGAAGCCGGGCACGACGCCGCGTCCGGAGGGTGCTTATGACGGCCGTCGGTTCACGACGACCACCTCCATGCTGTCGATCCTTGGCGCAACGCCGGACGACATGGAAGAAATCCTCAAGGGCCTCGGTTATCGCGCCGATGTCGTGAAGGCTGAAGAAGCCCAGGCATTCCTCGCCAGCCAGGACGGCAGCGCCGCTGCAAGCGCCCGGGCCGCCGACGCGCCGGCTGAGGCTACAGCTTCTGAAGCGACTGAAACAGCTTCAGAAGCTACGGCAACGGAAGAAACTGCAGCGGCCCAGCCTGCTGAAGCCGTTGAGGCTGCCGAACCCACAGTCGCAGAAGCCGCTACGGCAGAAGCACCGGCGGCAGAAGCACCGGCGACGGCACCTGCCGAAGCTGAAGAGCCGAAGCCAGTTCTGCTTTGGCGCCCGGGCACCGGTCGTGACAACGACCAGCGCGGTGGCCGTCCCCGTCATGGCGAGCGTCGCGGCTCCGGCCCCCGCAATGCGGGTGGCGAAGCAGGGCAGGCGACTGGTCGCCAGGATGATCGCCGTGGTGGTGACCGTCGCGAAGGTCGCCAGAACGGTGAGCGCCGCGAAGGTGGGAAGCCGAACCGCGACAACAATCGTCGTCCGGACAACAACAACCGTGCGGACCGCCACGAGGGCGGCGGACGGCCCGATCGGGGTGACCGCGGCAAAGGGTCGCAGCCCTCGCGCTTCGAGGCCAAGCCACCACGCAAGGAAAAGCCGATCGATCCGGATTCACCCTTTGCAAAGCTGGCTGCTCTCAAGGAGCAGATGAAGAAGTAGGGCGATGGCGGAGAAACAGTCACAACCCGGTCCGCGTCAGCGCATCGACAAATGGCTGTTCTTCGCGCGCATGGTGAAATCGCGTTCGCTGGCGCAGACCTTCATCGCTTCCAACAACGTCCGGGTGAACGGTGACCTCGTCACGCAGCCGAGCTTCCTTGTGAAGCCCGGCGACCGGATCAACCTAGCGCTTGAGCGCCGCGACCTTGTGCTCGTCGTCAAGTCAGGCGGCGAGCGTCGCGGACCGTTCGAGGAAGCGCGACTGCTTTATGACGACCTGACGCCTCCGCCGGAGGAGCAAAAACGCCTGAGCTTGTTTGAGCAGGCGCAACGGGCGCCGGGCAGCGGGCGCCCGACCAAGAAGGAACGGCGCGAGATCGACCGGCTCTTTCCGGATGTCGACGGCGATTAGAAAAAGCGATCTGGAAGGCCGTGTTTTTCTGCAAGCTTTCTCCTTGATAACGCGGGCCAAACGCTTTACCTGACTGTCGAAAGCCGGACCCCATTCCCTTCCCAAGGCATCTTCCGGCTGCGATGAGCCGGCCCTTCGCCTGCTTGCCGCGCATCCTCGATGGTCTGGAGTTTTCCCATGACGTATGTCGTGACCGACAATTGTGTTCGCTGCAAATATACCGATTGTGTCGAGGTATGCCCGGTCGACTGTTTCTACGAGGGCGAGAACTTCCTCGTCATCCATCCTGATGAATGCATCGACTGTGGCGTCTGCGAACCGGAATGCCCTGCCGAGGCGATCAAGCCGGATACCGAGCCGGGGCTCGACAAGTGGCTCAAGGTGAATGCCGAGTTCGCGCAGATCTGGCCGAACATCACGGTGAAGCGCGACCCGCTTCCTGAAGCAAAGGAAATGGACGGCGTCGACAACAAGTTCGACCAGTTCTTCTCGCCGGAGCCGGGCAAGGGGGACTGAGGGCTCCCTTCTGCCGCGAATCACTGCTGGCCTCCATATGGCCGCTTTGCCTCAATGTTGGGCAAAGGCGGGTGTGACGTTTTGCACACCCCCAAAAGCAAATTATTGATTTCCGCGCTTTTTTGTGGTAGATGAAAACTACTGTTCCACAAGACGGCACTCGCGTGCCCAAAAAACATCACGAAAGCAACAGATCATCCCGAACGCAGTTCTCGTGACATTGCTACGTCTCGCTGTTGTCGGTCGCACTTCGCGATGGAGTTTGTTTTTCGCGCGCGTTGGTCGGACCAGTATGGAGTGACCCGACGGTTTCCCCCGTCTCATCCGGGCCTGACAGACCCGGTTTCCCCGACCCGATAAACGGGTGAGTAACAGGGAGTTTGTGAATCGAATGACGACCCAGCAGAAAAAGAATTCGCCTGCACGCCAGGGCTTCAAGACCGGCGAAGCAATTGTTTATCCTGCACACGGTGTAGGTACGATTACAGCGATCGAAGAGCAAGAAGTTGCGGGCATGAAGCTCGAACTTTTTGTGATTGATTTCGAGAAGGACAAGATGCGCCTCAAGGTGCCGGTCGCAAAGGCCGTGAGCATCGGCATGCGCAAGCTTTCGGAAACGGATTTTGTCGAGCGCGCTCTCAAGGTTGTGCAGGGCAAGGCTCGCGTGAAGCGCACCATGTGGTCGCGCCGCGCCCAGGAATATGATGCCAAGATCAATTCCGGCGACCTTATCTCCATCGCTGAAGTGGTTCGCGATCTTTATCGCGCCGAAAACCAGCCTGAGCAGTCCTATTCCGAGCGCCAGCTTTATGAAGCGGCACTGGATCGCATGGCGCGTGAAATCGCCGCTGTGAACAAGATGTCGGAAACGGAAGCCGTTCGTCTGGTTGAAGTCAACCTTGCCAAGGGTCCCAAGCGCGGCAAGACTGTTGACGAAGACGAAGCACAGGAAGAAGCAGCGTAATTGCTTCCTTCAGATACTTTCCAAAAGAACCCGGCTTAAAGCCGGGTTTTTTATTGGAACTTTTGTCCGGACGCCGCGTTTACCCGCCGGAAGGCGAACCGATAGCTGTCGGGCCGCCTCCATTTGTGAAGGCGGGGGCGATGTCGGGCTTGGGCCCGATGGAGTTCTCCGTTCAGTTCAACGAGGGGAGCAAAAGCAGCGCGTTGGAATGCTTAGGTGCCGGTCATTGTTTAGAGAATGACGCGGCCGTTGGTGTTTCCGGAATGCTGGCTTTTGTCGGATCAGATCGTTCACGGAGAACACGATGACTGCCATGTCCGCAGACCGCACCATGATCAAGATAGCAATGTCCGCTCCCTATCTCGCCCGAGAAGAGGAGCGCGATCTCGCGGTCCGCTGGAAGGACGACAAAGACCAGGACGCGCGCAACCAGATCGCGCTGGCGCATATGCGTCTCGTCATCGCCATGGCTTCGAAATTCCGTGGCTTCGGTTTGCCGATGAGCGACCTCGTACAAGAAGGCTATGTAGGGCTGCTTGAAGCGGCGGCAAGGTTCGAGCCGGCACGTGATGTCCGTTTTTCGACCTATGCCAGCTGGTGGATCCGCGCTTCCATGCAGGATTACATCCTGCGCAACTGGTCGATCGTGCGTGGCGGAACGAGCTCTGCCCAGAAGGCACTGTTCTTCAACCTTCGTCGCCTGCGCGCCAAGCTTGCCCGCGGTGACTCCAACCTCACCGCCCGCGCCATCCATGAAGAAATTGCCGCCGCGCTCGGCGTCAGCGTTGCCGACGTGCAGACCATGGACGCCCGACTTTCCGGCAATGACGCATCGCTGCAGGCGCCATCCATCGCCGGTGACTCAGACAGCGGCGAGCGCCTCGACATGCTCGCCAGCGTCGAGCCGCTGCCGGACGAGCAGGTTTCCGGCATGATCGACGGCGAACGTCGCCTCAAGTGGCTGCAGGGCGCGCTGACCAAACTCAACGATCGCGAAAAGAAGATCATCCGCGCGCGCCGGCTGACGGACGAGGGCGCCACGCTCGAGGCGCTTGGTGCCGAACTCGGTATTTCGAAGGAGCGCGTTCGCCAGATCGAAAGCCGTGCCATCGAAAAGCTGAAGTCGGCGCTCGTTTCGGCCAACCCGCAGATGGCGGCCGTCTGCTGAGCAGGCGGCTTATTCCGAGATAATCTTGACCTTCTGGCCGGGCGACACCGTCGCGCCGGCTGGCAGCGCGTTGATGAGCTTGAAGAGATCAAGCTTGCGGTCGGTGCCCATCATGCGCGCCGAGAGCGACGCCAGCGTATCGTTGGCTGTAACGGTGAAGATACGGATCCTGAGTGGCTTCAGCGATGCGATCTCCTCTGGCGTCATCCGTCGGAAGGTGGAGCGCAAAGTCTCGGCCGTTGAAACCAGAGTGGTGCTGCCCTTCGGTACAGCCGTCAGGAAGCGGAAGATCTGGTCGTTGACCCGGATCACCGTCACATCGAAATCCCAGCGATCGGCAGAGGCGCGGGCGGTCGCGGCCGGCAGGCCATTGATCTGCAACTCGCGCACCGTCGACTGCTGAAGCCCGGCCACCCATCCGCTCGTCAGGTAATTCCTGAGGCTCGTCGTATCACCCGCAGCCACGCCATCGAAGCGGATGGCCGTTTCACCGGGGCCGGTCGCCAGAACCGCCTCGACCTTGTTGTCGATCCGGAATTCCGGCGGCACGTCAAAGCGGATGCCGAGCGTGCCATGCAGGAAAGTCTGGCCGCGCACATAACCTTCCTGTGGGCTATCGCCATAGAGCAGGCCGTCGATGCCGGCGATGTAATAGTCGCGCCCACGGTCACCCACGGTGCCTTCCTGGCCAAAGTTGCGGGCATGGCGGCGGGCAAGGTCGACGCGCTGCAGCGAGTTCGGGTGGCTCGACAGGAAGTCGAGGCTCTGGTCGCTGTCGGGGTCGACGGCGGAATAACGCGCATACGCCGCCATGGAATCGAGGAACCGGGCTGCCGCATAGGGGTCATAGCCCGCTTCACCCAACATCCGCACGCCAATCACGTCCGCCTGCAGTTCCTGCTGGCGGGAGAAGGCTGCAAGCCGCAGCTTGCCGCGCGCCAGGGCCTGCTTGCCGGCCAGATCGCTGGACAGCACCTCCGCCACCACACGGCTGGCGATGACTTCCGCCTCTTCGCGGCGCTGCCGCTCGATGCCATGGTTGGCCGTCACGTGGCCCATCTCGTGGGAGAGCACGGCTGCGACTTCCGAGGCATCGTTGGCAAGCGCCAGCAGGCCGCGGGTCACATAAAGATAGCCGCCCGGCAGCGCGAAGGCGTTGATGGCAGGCGAGTTCAGGATGGTGATGCGGAACGACTGGTTCGGGTTTTCCGAGACGGCCGTGAGGGCACCGGCGATGCGCGCCACCAGACGTTCGGTCTTGGCGTCGCGATATTCACCGCCGTAGCTCGCGACGATACGCGGATGCTCGCGCGCACCCATCTGTGCCCGGGGGTCGTTCTTCTGCACCTCGTCGACGATCTGCGGCTTATCGGACGGCGCAACATTGGGGGTATAGGCCTGGTCGAACACCGACTGGCAGGCGGACAGCAGCAGGCTTGTGCCCAGCAGGACGCAAAGCTTCCTGAGGCTCGAACGGGGACGGGCCGTTTGCAATACAGCGGGTGGAGCCGTGTCGCGCCTCATCGTCGTTTGCTTCTGCCTCTTCCAAACCAAGGGTTCTGTCAGCGGCAAGATGTTCCCCCGCCGCTGACTTCCGCTTAGCGATTTTCATCTCGCCTGCACAGATCGTCTTGCTGAAATAAGTCGTGCCCGTGCTTTTGCAAATAGATATCGCCCTGCAAGCCGCATGCCATCGTGTGACGGTCAAATTGTGGCAGTGCAATAACAGTCGGGTGAGCCGCCGTTGTTCGACCGCAGCGACCTGCCTCAGCCTTCGAGGAATTGCGCCAGCGACGGCAGGTCGTCGCGCTGCACAAATTCATCCACCGGGGCGTGAAGAAGGATGGTTTCGCGGTCGACAAAGATGGCCTCGTCCGCCAGCCGCCGAACCTCGTTCGGATCATGCGTGACGATCAGCACCGTGTTTCCCGTCTGCCCATGCAGGTCGAGGAGCAATTGCGCCATGGACTGGCGCAGACCGGGATCGAGCGCAGCAAAGGGTTCGTCCAGCAGGAGAACCGGCTTGCGCCTCACCAGCGCCCGGGCGAAGGCGACGCGCTGACGCTCACCGCCCGACAGGGTTCCGGGCAGACGCTTCTCGAAGCCATCAAGCCCGACCCAGCTCAACGCATCCGAAACGGCCTGCCGATACTCACCTGAAAGCTTCAGGGCCGGGTGGATGCCCAGGCCGACATTGGTGAAGAGGTCGAGATGGGCAAAAAGATTGTTGTCCTGGAAGACGAGCGATACGGGTCGCTCCGACGGATGCCGAAGCGTGGCGTCCCGGCCGCCGATCAGGATGCGGCCACTGTCGGCTGTCTCGAAGCCGGCAATCAGGTTCAAAAGCGTGGATTTGCCCGAGCCGGACGGGCCGGTGACCGCCGTGATGGAGCCCGGCTTGATCGCGCAGTTGAAGCGGAACGTCTTGGCCCCGACCCCAAGCTCCACATTGTCGAGCACGACGCTCTCACTCATCCTGATGGTGCCTTTCGCGTCCTGCCGTCCCGAGCATTGTCAGCAGCAGGCAAAAAAGCCCGAGCAGCAGTGCCAGCCCATCTGCATCATTGGTCCTGTAGCTTGAGAGGCGGCTATAGACCAGCCATGGCAGGGTGGTGAGTTCGCTCGAGCCGAACAGCGCGACCGCACCAAGGTCGCCAAGCGACAGCGCCATCGCGAAGGAGAGCGATGTCAGCAGCGGCTTTGCAAGCGGCGGAAGGTCGATGCGCATGAGTTTGGAGATGCCTGAGAGGCCCAGGCTGGCGGAAAGGCGCGCCGTGCGCCGCCTGTGGGTTGCCATTGCCGGCGACAGGACGCGCATCACGAACGGCAGTGCCATCAGTGCGTTGATGATGACGATCAGGACCGGCGCAAACCGGTTGACGTCGCCGAGCGAGCGCAGTGTCAGGAACCAGCCGGTGCCAAGCACGACGGGGGGCACCAGAAGCACCAGCGAACCCATGCCGCCGAGTGTCGCCGCGAAGGCTCTTGCGCCGGCGCCCGGCCGCTTCATGTCGTCGATTGCTTCCTGTGCCACGACGATCGCAACCGATGTCGCGACCGAAAGCAGGCCCGCGGCCACGGCAATGGCGAAACTTGTCAGCGCCGCCTGGTGGAAGGCCGGGCTTTTGAAGAGCCGCCAGAGATCCGCCTGGATGCCGGAGGCGACGATCGATGCGAGCGGCAGCACCAGGAAGGCCGTGGCAAAAAGGATGATGACGGCATCCCAGGATCTGGCACCTGCCGTCCTGCCGTCGAAGCGGCGCGATGCGCGACCGTGCAGGTTCTCATCGTCATCAGGTTTCGGCAGGGTGGAGATGACGGCGAGGATGATCGCGGTGATGCCGATCTGCAGGAAGGAGAGCGCGATTGCCCGCGGCGGATCGAAATCGAAGCGCAGCGATTGGTAGATGGCGACTTCCAGCGTGGTGGCCGCGGGTCCGCCGCCCAGGACCAGGACAAGCGTGAAGCTCGTCGCGCACAGCATGAAGATGAGACCCGCCACGCCCGGAAGAACGCGCAGCGTCGCCGGGCCCTCCACGAAGCGGAAGACCGAAAGCGGCTTCATGCCGAGGCTCGAGGATAGCAGCCAGTACTCCGCCGGTAGCCGTTCCAGCGCTGCCAGCAGCAGCCGGGCCGCCAGCGGCATGTTGAAGAAGACATGCGCGATGAGGATGCCGGACAGCCCATAGATGCTGATCGGCTGTTCAACACCCAGTGTCAGCAGCGTGTTGTTGATGATGCCCTGGCGACCCCAGATGCCGATCAGCCCAAGCGCGCCGATCAGCACCGGCAGGCCCATCGGCAGCGCCATCAGGCGAACGATCCAGATCCTGCCGAGGAATTTCGGTCGCCGCGCCAGCGCGAGCGCCACGGGCAGGCCGGACAGGATCGATAGGATCGTAGAAAGCGCCGCCTGCCAGAGCGTGAAGCGCAGGATCTGCCAGGTATAGGGTGTGAAGAACTGGCCGCCGGCGGCGCCGCTATCCCACAGGAGCAGCGCGGCAATTGCCGCACCAACGAAGAAGGCGATGCCGCCAAAGGCGGCAAAGCCCCAACCCAGGCTCCATTTTCGCTGAGCGGCTGTCAGCATGCGCTAGTTGAGGCTCATCGCTGCCAGCCATTCATTGATCCAGGCCTGGCGGTTCTTGGCCACCTCGTCGGATCCCATCAGGAAGGTCTTCTTCGGCTGCACGAGCTTGTTGAACGCTTCCGGCAGGGATTCGGAGGTCTTGGTCACCGGCATCATCCAGTTGGTCGTCGGGATGACGTCCTGAAAAGCGGGCGAGACCATGAAACGCAGGAAATCCTTCGCAAGGTCCTTGTCCTTTGCACCCTTCAGCAGTCCTGCAACCTCGATCTGGATGTAATGGCCTTCGGAAAAGGCGGCGGCTTGATACTGGTCCGACTTCTCCTCCACCATATGGTAGGCCGGCGAGGTCGTGTAGGAGAGGACCATCGGTACCTCGCCCTTGGTGAACAGGCCATAGGCTTCAGACCAGCCGGGGGTGACGGTGAGCACGCGCTTCTTGAGCTTGGCCCATGCTTCCGGTGCCTCGTCGCCGTAAACTGAGCGAATCCAGAGCAGCAGGCCGAGTCCGGGCGTCGAAGTGCGCGGATCCTGGATGACGATCTTCTGTGATGGGTCGCCCTCGACCAGTTCCTTCAGGCTCTTTGGGGGGGTCTTGATAGCCTTGGTGTCGTAGACGACGCCGAAATGGCCATAGTCATAAGGGATGAAGGTGTCGTCGGAATAATCACCCGGCACGTCCACTGCCGCCATGTCCAGCCCATGAGGCTCGAACAGGCCGGTGGCCTTGGCTTCCGAGATCAGGTTGGTGTCGAGGCCAAGAACCAGATCGGCCTTTGAATTTTCGCCTTCGAGCCGCAGTCGGGTCAGCAGGGCAACGCCGTCCGAGACGCTGACGAAGTCGACCCGGCAGGCGCAGGTCTTCTCGAAGGCTTCCTTGACCTTGGGTCCCGGACCCCATTCGGCCGTGAAGCTTTCATAGGTGTAGACGGTGAGCGTCTTTTCCTGCGCCAGCGCATGGGTGGCGACGGAAAATGCGGCCGCTGCCGCAAGAAGGGAAATGATAAACCCGCGCATCGGCGCCTCCAGTTTCAAGTGACGGGAATAGGCGCTGATCAAGAGCCGTCTAATCCCTCCGCCGGTGTTAACCGGATCAGGTTCCGCGGGTTGGCCAAGCCTCTCAGCCGCGATCAGCGGCACCCCGTTAGAGCGGAACAAGATTTACTGGCAGAGGGAGAAACTGGCAAGAGCGAGATGGGCGGCTCAGGCCGCCGCACCCATGTCCATGTACATGATCTCCCAGACGTGGCCATCGGGATCCTGGAAGGAGCAGCCGTACATGGGACCGAACTCCATGTTCGGCTTCCATTCGCTGCCGCCGGCGGCGAGCGCCTTCTTCTTGAAGTCGTCGACTTCAGCTCGGCTGCCGGCGGAAAGGCAGTTCAGCACCTGCGTGGATGTCCTGGCGTCGCTGATCTCACCATTGATGAAGCCCTTGAACTTCTCGTGGGTCAGCAGCATCACGTAGATCTGCTCGCTGACGATCATGCAGCTTGCCGTATCGTCGGAGAAGTCCGGGTTCCGGGTGAAGCCGAGCGCCGTGTAGAAACGCGTGGCGCCTTCAAGATCGGCAACCGGCAGGTTTACGAAAATCATCCGCATGTCAGTCTCCTCGTCCTTGGATGATGCGTTTGGTGCATGGCCCAAGGACGGGCGCGGCGTGGCCCAGCCGACAGCGGTCGCCGATTTATTTTCGACGTTTGCGGACGATCAGTGCCTGCTCTGCGGGAAGACCCGAAGTTCGCGTGGCACGACGGCCATGCCGCCCAGGCGGTTGGCAATCGCATAATCGATCGTCCGTTCCACCACCTCGGGCATGACCGGTTTGGTCAGCACGCCGAGCGGACCATCGACGCCATCCTCAACGTCTTCCGGGTTGCCTGTCATGAAGATGACGGTGACGCCATATTCCTGCGCCAGTTCGCGACCGATCTCCGGCCCGGTGCGACCGTCGGAAAGGTTGACGTCGACAAGGGCAATATCCGCATGGGCGCCGAGGGTCATGGCATGTTTGCGTCCGCTTGCGAAACCTGCGACCTGCAGGCCCATGCCCTCAACCGTTTCAGCGACATCGAGGGCAATCAGGAACTCGTCCTCGACGATCAATACGCGCTGGTTCATCGCTTCACTGGCCAGCCGACTACGCATTACATTTGTCAGCATGAGACGTCCCCATCCGTTCAGGGTTGTGAAACTGCCGAAGTCTCAACGTGATGTTTCGGCCTTTTCCTGCACATCGAACGGCGTGTGGGACAGAGTTGTTCCGGCTTGTGACAAATATTTCTGTGCGTAACTATTTGTTAAGCCTAACGAAATCTTAATCTAGCCTTCCAGCTCCTCGCGCAGCATCTCAAGCTCCAGCCATTCCTCTTCCATTTTCACCAACTTTTCCCGCAGCTTTTCCATCTCGGCTGCCAGACGGTTGAAGGTAGCGGGATTCTTGGTAAAGAGGTTGGGGTCGGCCATCTTCTGTTCGCGGGCTGCGATCTCTGCTTCCGCCTTCTCCATCTCCTTCGGCAGGTTTTCGAGCGCAAACTTCTGCTTGTAGGAAAGCTTGCCCTTGGCCTTTGGTGTTTCCGGAGCCGGCGCGGCGGAATCAGACTTCGCCTTTTCGGCCTTCTCCACCCGCCGTTTTTCCTCCAGCGCGCCGCGGCGCTGCGCCAGCATGTCGGTGTAACCGCCGGCATATTCGATCCAGCGGCCATCGGGCGCATCCGGGTTGGCGGGCGCAATCGTCGAGGTGACGGTGCGGTCGAGGAAGTCGCGATCGTGGCTGACGAGGATGACGGTGCCGCTGTAACCCGCGACAATCTCCTGCAGCAGGTCGAGGGTTTCGATATCGAGGTCGTTTGTCGGCTCGTCGAGGATCAGCAGGTTCGAGGGCTTGGCCATGATCCGCGCCAGCATGAGGCGGGCGCGCTCGCCACCGGAGAGGTTCTTGATCGGCGTCCTGATCTGCTCGGGCTGGAACAGGAAGTCCTTCATGTAACCCGCGACATGACGCTGCTCGCCGTTCACCAGCAAGGTCTCTCCGCGCCCGTCCGTCAGATAATGGGACAGGGTGTCTTCCGGATTGAGGTCTTCACGTTTCTGGTCGAGCGTGGCGATCTCCAGGTTGGTACCGAGCTTCACGGTGCCCGTGTCCGGCGCCAGCTGCCCGGTCAGCATCTTCAGGAGCGTGGTCTTGCCGGCGCCGTTCGGCCCGACGAGACCGATGCAATCGCCGCGATGCACGCGAATGGAGAAAGGCGCCACGATCGGTCGGTCGTAGCTCTTGGTGATGTTTTCCGCCTCGATCACCAGCTTGCCGGACTCACGGCCTTCGGTGATCTGTGCCTGCACGGTGCCTTGCGGACCCTTGTGGCCGCGGTAGTTGGCGCGCATCGTCTGGAGTTCACCAAGCCGGCGCATGTTGCGCTTGCGCCGCGCGGTCACGCCGTAGCGCAGCCAGTGCTCCTCGCGCTCGATCGCCTTGCCGAGCTTGTGCTGTTCCAGTTCCTCGGCTTCCAGAACCTCGTCGCGCCAAGCCTCGAAATGCGCAAAGCCGCGATCGAGGCGCCGTGATGTGCCGCGATCGAGCCAGACGGTGGCGGTCGATACCTTCTCGAGGAAACGCCGGTCGTGCGAGATGAGGACGAGGGCGCTCCGCGTCTTGCGCAGTTCCTCTTCCAGCCACTCGATCGTCGGCAGGTCGAGGTGGTTGGTTGGCTCGTCGAGCATCAGGATATCCGGCTGCGGAGCCATGACGCGCGCCAGCGCCGCGCGCCGCGATTCTCCTCCGGATAGCGTCTTGGGATCTTCCTGGCCTGTCAGCCCGAGATGCTCCAGTAGATAGGTGACGCGGTATGGGTCATCGCCAGGCCCGAGCCCTGCTTCGGCATAGGCCTGTACGGTATCGTAACCGCTGAAATCCGGCGCCTGCTCCAGATAGCGGATCGTCGAGGAGGGATGGCGAAATACCTCGCCCGACTGCGGCTCGACCATGCCGGCGGCGATCTTCATCAGGGTCGACTTGCCCGAGCCGTTGCGACCGACAAGGCAGATACGGTCACCCGGCTCGACCTGCAGGCCGGCGCCTGCAAGAAGGGGCGCGCCGCCGAAGCTCAGGAATATGTCATCGAGTTTGAGGATTGGGGGCGCCAAATCAGGCTCCTGTAAAATCAAAAGGGCGGGCGAGGATCATCGCCTTGCCGCTGCGTAGATGGAGTTCCACCCGGCCTTCCGCAACATTGGAAACGGTGCGCGAGGAGCCGAAGGGAAGCGTGAAGTCTTGAAGGGGATAGCGGGCTCCCCGGATGTCGAGGCCTTCGAGCCTGGAGAAGCCGATGACCGAGAACAGGGCGCCGGCCGGCAGGTCGAGCGTGCGGCGTTCACCGGCGATCAGGGGCAGGGCCTCCTCCTCGCCGGATGAAAGGGAAATCTCGAAGCCCTGCTCGGCCAGGCTTACTGCATGCAGCAGATGCTGGAGCGCGTGGTCGCTCCGTTCGCCGCCAAGCGCGCCGAGGAACACGAGCTTGCGGGCGCCTCTTTCGACCGCTTCCGCCGTCGCGATCTCGCCATCTGTTTCAGACTTGGCGGGCGGATAGGTCTTGCGCTCCACCTGCGGGAACCGATGGATCATATCATCGTCGGTAGAATCGAAGTCGCCGACCCACAGTTCAGGCATCACCCCCAGCGCCGGCGCATGCCGCATGCCGCTGTCTGCCGCGATGAAGCGGCTGCTTGCGACCGCGGCTTTGACGCGGTCGGTGACGGTGAGATTGCCGCCCAGCAGGATGGTGAAGGTGGATGCGATCATGGCCATGCCCATAGCGTAAAGCGGGGGCGGAGGGAAAGCGGCTTGCGCTTGCCTCTGAAGAATCGAGTCCCTAGTTAGCAGCGAGTTTTTGGATGGCAGGACACACGCATGCATTTCGAAGGTACAGCCGACTATATCGCCGACAAGGACCTGATGGTCGCGGTCAATGCCGGGATCCGGCTGGAGCGGCCGCTGCTCGTCAAGGGCGAGCCGGGCACGGGCAAGACCGAACTGGCGCGGCAGGTGGCGGCAGCGCTCGGCCTCGATCTCATCGAATGGAACGTCAAGTCCACCACCAAGGCGCAGCAGGGGCTTTACGAATATGATGCCGTTTCGCGCTTGCGTGACAGCCAGCTCGGCGATGAACGCGTCCATGATGTCGCCAACTACATTCGCCGCGGCAAGCTGTGGCAGGCCTTTGCCGCCGACAAGAAGGTCGTGCTGCTGATCGACGAGATCGACAAGGCCGACATCGAGTTCCCGAACGATCTGTTGCAGGAGCTCGATCGCATGGAGTTCCACGTCTATGAAACGGGCGAGACGGTGAAGGCCAAGGTGCGGCCAATCGTGATCATCACCTCCAACAACGAGAAGGAACTGCCGGACGCCTTCCTGCGGCGCTGCTTCTTCCACTACATCCGCTTTCCCGACGCCGAGACGCTGGCGCGCATCGTTGAGGTGCATTACCCGGGCATCAAGCAGGCGCTCGTGCGCAACGCGCTCAACCAGTTCTACGAGATCCGCGAGGTGCCGGGGCTGAAGAAAAAGCCGTCCACCTCCGAAGCGCTCGACTGGATCCGGCTGCTCGTCGCCGATGATGTCGATCCCGCGGACCTGCGCGCCGACCCGAAGAACGCCCTGCCCAAGCTGCACGGCGCACTGTTGAAGAACGAGCAGGACGTGCATCTTTTCGAGCGCATGGCCTTCATGGCAAGGCGCGAGAGGTAAGTTCGGAAGCGTGTCAGGCTGTCTTAGCCCTATAGATAAAGCTGGCCATGTCGGCTTCGCCAATGACCCTGTTGCGGCCTGCTGTCTTGGCCGCGTACAGCGCCCGATCGGCGCGTTCAATAGCAGGATCAAGCGTTGGCTCACGATCATTGGTTGTAGAGACGCCACAACTTACGGTAACCGGGGTCACGATGCCAAATTGATCCCAATTTCGTCCCGCAAAAGATACTCGCACGAGTTGGGCCATCGCGATCGCTTCGCGTTCTGTGGCATTGGGAATGAAGAGGATGAATTCTTCGCCGCCAATGCGCGCTGCATATCCGCACTGCGTGACCGCGCAATCGAGATCGTGCGCAAGCCCAGCAATTACCTTGTCACCTGCCGCATGTCCGTAACTGTCATTGATCTGCTTAAAGTGATCGATGTCACAGGTGACGACCGCGCCACCGATCGCGGCAGACCTGCGGCGGCTGGCGATAACCTGTTCGAAGCCTCGGCGATTTAGAAGACCCGTTAATGGGTCCCGGCTAGCATCGTCACGGTATCTTTCAATCGCTGACGATGCGGTAGCCGCCAAAGCGGTGAACGGGAAGAACATGCAAACGGTGATCGTGGTAACATGCACCGCGAGATTATAGGCAGAGTGGGCGAAGTCACCTAAATCATCGCTCAGATCGGTGAAGAACGTGAAAAACACCGCCCGCAGCACGGAATCGAATATCACAAGGACAGTCGAAACTAAGAGCGCGATATCAACAGGCCGGGTCGCTCGGGTGATAGCCGCCCAAACAGCGTGTACTAGGAGGAGAGCGAAGCCCACATCGGTCACGAATAGCTGTGCCTTCAGGCTTCCCAAGGTGAAGACAGAATACGCCAAGACGATTGTGTATGCGACTACGAATGCCAAACGTTCCCGCCGGGATTGAGGGGCGGCGAAATGGGTTAGCAGCCCACCGGCGTAACAGTAGGCTGCCCCGATAAAGACAAGGCCGGACGAGAACGCATCGAATGATGGCTCGATCGAGAATGTTGATAAAACGAAGCCTAAGGCAGTTTGGGCGAACCCAGCGCTCCACTGCCACGAGGGTGTGATCTTCAGCTGCCAAAGCAAAAGAAAGGCGAGCGAGACGATTGTGAAGAGGGCTGGAGGGATAAAAATAATGATATTGCCCGTCTCCATCGTAGACGCCGCCCCCCAACAACAGAACAATGTATGCAACCTTTAAGAGTGCAGATATTAAATTCCTCTGAACGGCGTTAGGGTGTGGGTAACAAGGATTGGAGGGCCAGTAGAGAGAGGACCTCGGGCGCGAAAGGCTTTGCTTTGAATGACCATGGCGGTATCGGCCCATCCGCTCTGGATCTGAGTAGCCAGTTTCGGCTCTTTGGAAGATTTCGCTGCCATTGACGCGCGCGATAGCAAGGCTTATTTGAGCAACTGTGTTTTGTGGTGATTTGGCCGGCCGGCTTGCAGCCACGTTAAAAAAGTCGCTAAAGGGCCGCGAGAAGATGACACCCAGTACATCCTTTTCCGGACCGGTCGCGATTTCGTCGCCGCCGGTTTTATTTTTTGTTGGGTTCAGCCATGCCGATCAAGATTCCAGATACGCTTCCCGCCTTCAGCACCCTTGTTTCGGAAGGGGTGCGGGTGATGACCGAAACCGTCGCCGTGCGGCAGGATATCCGTCCGTTGCAGATCGGGCTTCTCAATCTCATGCCCAACAAGATCAAGACCGAGATCCAGATCGCGCGTTTGGTCGGAGCATCGCCGCTGCAGGTGGAGCTGTCGCTCGTCCGTGTCGGCGGCCACAAGGCCAAGAACACGTCGGAAGAGCATCTGCTGTCGTTCTATGAGACCTGGGACGAGGTCAAGCACCGCAAGTTCGATGGCTTCATCATCACTGGCGCGCCGATCGAGACGCTTCCCTTCGAAGAGGTCACCTATTGGGATGAGATGAAGCAGATCTTCGACTGGACCGTCACCAACGTGCATTCGACCATGAATGTCTGTTGGGGCGCGATGGCGGCGATCTACCACTTCCACGGCGTGCCGAAATATGAGTTGAAGGAAAAGGCGTTTGGCGTGTACCGCCACCGCAATCTTGCTCCGTCATCCGTCTATCTCAACGGCTTTTCGGACGACTTCCAGGTGCCCGTTTCGCGCTGGACCGAGGTGCGTCGCGCTGATGTCGAAAAGGTGCCCGACCTCGAGATCCTGATGGAATCCGACGAGATGGGCATCTGCCTCGTGCATGAGAAGGCCGGCAAACGCCTCTACATGTTCAACCACGTCGAATACGACTCCACCTCGCTCGCCGACGAATATTTCCGCGACGTCAATGCCGGCATCCCGATCAAGATGCCGCATGACTATTTCCCGCATAACGATGACACGCTGACGCCCTTGAACCGCTGGCGCAGCCATGCGCATCTTCTGTTCGGCAACTGGATCAACGAGATCTACCAAACCACGCCATACGATCTGGAGAAGATCGGCACGGAGTAAGGCGGCCGCATGTTCATTCCGTTTTTCCTTCAGCTTCGGGATGCGAAGATACCCGTGACGCTGCGGGAATTCCTGGCGCTCCTCGAAGGGCTGGAAGAGGGACTGGCAGATTTTGATGTCGAAGCCTTCTATTTCCTCGCCCGCTCCGCGCTGGTGAAGGACGAGCGGCATATCGACAGGTTCGATCAGGTGTTCTCCTCCTATTTTCGCGGCGTCGAAGCCGTGTCCGGAGCGCCGGGTGTCGATGTGGCCGAGCTTCCGGAGGAATGGCTGCGCAAGCTTGTCGAAAAGCACCTGACGGACGAGGAAAAGAAGCTCGTCGAATCACTTGGCGGGTTCGAGAAGCTCATGGAGACGCTGAAGAAGCGGCTCGAAGAGCAGAAGGGGCGCCACCAGGGCGGCTCCAAATGGATTGGCACGGGCGGCACTTCGCCCTTCGGCGCCTATGGCTACAATCCGGAAGGCGTGCGGATCGGCCAGGACACGTCGCGCCATCGGCGGGCGGTGAAGGTTTGGGACAAGCGCGAGTTTCGCGATTTCGACGATACGGTCGAGCTTGGCACGCGCAACATCAAGATCGCCCTGAAGCGCCTGCGTCGCTGGGTGCGAGAAGGTGCGGCTGACGAGTTCGACCTGCCTGGCACCATCCGCTCCACCGCGGAGCATGGTTATCTCGACGTCCAGACACGGCCGGAACGGCGCAATGCCGTGAAGTTGCTGATGTTCTTTGATGTCGGCGGCTCGATGGATGACCACATCCGCATCGTCGAGGAACTGTTTTCCGCCGCGCGCGCCGAGTTCCGGCACATGGAGCATTTCTACTTCCACAATTGTCTATATGAAGGGGTCTGGAAGGAGAACCGGCGCCGGTCCGAGCGCATCGCGACGACGGACCTGATCCGCAGCTATGGCAGCGACTACCGGGTGATCTTCGTCGGCGACGCCTCGATGAGCCCCTACGAGATCACTCATCCCGGCGGGTCTGTGGAGCACTGGAACAAGGAGCCGGGAGCGGCGTGGATGCGCCGTGTCACGGATCACTTCCGCCGCTGCGCCTGGCTCAATCCGGTGCCGGATGAGCATTGGCGCTACACGACCTCGATCGGGCTGATGCGGCAGTTGATGGACGAGCGCATGTATCCGCTGACGCTCGGCGGGCTGGAACAGGCGACGCGGGTGCTGACCCGCTGACATGACAAAAATTAAGCGGCGCTGACGTTGCGGGTTTTCCGCAAATCGCGCAGTTTGGCCGCGAAAACACGGGTGGAGGGCATGTGATGATCGGTGAGGATCTTGAGCTATTCGGCAAAACGGAAACGGGCGAGCCGGTCTATCGCGTCAGGCTCACCGGTGGCGGGCTAACGGCCAATGTCATCACCTGGGGTGCGGTGATCCAGGACCTGCGGCTCGAAGGCCATGAGCCGCCGCTGGTGCTTGGCTTCGAGAACTTCGACGACTATCCGGTGCATTCGCAGTATTTCGGCGCCACCCCGGGCCGTTGCGCCAACCGCATCTCCGGCGGGCGCTTCACGCTGGACGGCAAGCAGTACCAGCTGGAGATGAACCAGCCGGGCATCGGACACCTGCATGGCGGCACGGATGGGCTTGGGCGCAGCAACTGGACAATTGTCGAGCATGGCGCTGACAAGGTCGTGCTGCGCATCACCGATCCGGACGGCCGCGCCGGTTATCCCGGCAATTGCACGGTGACGGCGACCTACCAACTGAAGGACGAGGGCGCGTTGTCGGTGCGCTACGAGACGACGACCGACCAGCCGACGCTCGCCAATATCTGCCAGCACTCGTATTTCAACCTCGACGGTCGCGAGGATGCGCTCGCCCACGACATCATGATCGCCGCCGACCATCTGGTCGAGGTCGATGAGAAGCAGTTGCCAACCGGCAAACTGACGCCGGTCGCGGGCACGGCTTACGACCTGCGCGAAATGGGCCCGATGAACCGCCAGGATGGCGGCAGCCAGGTGCTGTTCGACCACAATTATTGCCTGTCGGAGAACCGGGTCCCGAAGCGTTCGGTGGCGCTGGTGCGCAGCATCTATTCCGGCGTCTCGATGGAAGTGCGCACGACGGAGCCCGGCATCCAGTTTTATGCCGGCTTCAAGATCCCGCAGATCCCCGTGCCGGGGCTCGAGGGACGTCGCTACGGGCCATTCGCAGGCTTCTGCCTCGAAACGCAGATCTGGCCGGATGCCATCAACCACGAAGGCTTCCCGAACGTCGTGCTGCGCCCCGGCGAAACGCTGGTTCAGGACACTGACTACGTCTTTTCGAAGAGCTGAGGGAGGCGCCTGGCGTCTTCCTGTCATGAGGGCTGATCGACAGGGCGCTCGCTTACGCGGGCGTCTCTAGGCGATTGGGGGTGGTGGGAAATGTTGCGCCGTGCGTTCGCGAAAGGACGCTTCGTCGTCGCTCTGTCAGTTTTTCTGTCTGGGAGAAAACTGGAGCGGGCGAGGCGATTCGAACGCCCGACCCCAACCTTGGCAAGGTTGTGCTCTACCCCTGAGCTACGCCCGCTCATCAATCCATCGGTCTGGGG
Source organism: Neorhizobium turbinariae (assembly GCF_023223505.1). NCBI lineage: Bacteria > Pseudomonadati > Pseudomonadota > Alphaproteobacteria > Hyphomicrobiales > Rhizobiaceae > Neorhizobium > Neorhizobium turbinariae. The sequence continues at coordinate 218,209 of NZ_JALPRY010000016.1, read as the reverse complement.
TAGTTCGCTAGACCGTGGCGCCGTCGGCTCGTTGCCGGCGACGGGCGCTATATGGCCCAGACCGTTTTCAGATGCAACAGGAAAATTGCGTTTGATGCGAAGAAAAATTCGCGACCTCGCAAAGCGCCTGCAAAGCAAGGATTTTGCTGTTGTTGATGCCGGCAGGATTGCCTTCGCTTGCCAGTTCCGGGCGCCCGGCTATAGTCCCGCACGCCTTCAACCAGAGCCGAACTGCCCATGACCGATTCTTTGCCCAAGACGCCGAGCGATCTTTTCCAGTTCCTCGACAGCCTCAACATCCGGCATTCGACCAAGAACCATCCGCCGGTCTTCACCGTGTCGGAATCAGAAAGCCTGCGCGACGAAATTCCCGGCGGCCACACGAAGAACCTCTTCGTCAAGGACAAGAAGGACCAGTACTTCGTGCTGACCGTCGAGGAGCGCGCCACGGTCGACCTCAAGACGGTGCACAAGGTGATTGGTGCGTCGAGCCGCGTCTCCTTCGGTCGCCCGGAAAAGCTGATGGAATATCTTGGCGTCGTGCCGGGCTCTGTCACCGCCTTCGGTGCCTTCAACGATACCGGCAACAATGTCACCTTCGTGCTGGACGAAGACCTGATGAAGCATGACATCATCAACGGGCATCCGCTTTCCAACGATGCCACGACATCGATCGGTCGCGATGACCTCATCCGTTTTCTCGAGGCGACCGGCCATCGTCCGCTTGTCTTGAAAGTCACGGACTGACATACGATCTTTGCAAGCAAGATTGCCAATGACAGCAAGCGCTTCGGGAGAACATTCATGAGCGGCACAGACAATCCCTACGGGGGCTCCTATGGCGGGCAGATGAATGCCACGGCCAGCTATGGCGGAGCGCCTGCGGCTGCTGCGGAAGCCGGCTATATCAAGGACACGACGACAGCCGGCTTCACCAAGGATGTTCTCGAGGAATCGCGTCGCCAGCCGGTGTTGGTTGATTTCTGGGCGCCGTGGTGCGGTCCGTGCAAGCAGTTGACACCGGTGATCGAAAAGGTGGTCAACGAGAGCAGGGGCCAGGTCAAGCTGGTCAAGATGAACATCGACGACCATCCGTCGATCCCCGGGCAGCTCGGCATCCAGTCCATCCCGGCGGTCATCGCCTTTGTTGACGGGCGTCCGGTCGATGGCTTCATGGGCGCGGTTCCGGAAAGCCAGATCCGCCAGTTCATCGAAAAGCTCGCCGGCCCTCCGGGTGCCGACCAGGCCGCTGAGATCGAAGCGGTCCTGGCGGAAGCCGAAACGCTGCTCGGCAATGGAGACGTTCAGGGTGCGGCACAGCTTTATGGCGCCGTGCTGCAGGCCGACCAGGAAAACGCCAAGGCGGCGGCCGGCATGATGCAATGCCTGATCGCGCTCGGAGACACTGATCGCGCAAGCCAGATGCTGGGCTCGCTTCCCGAGGATCTTGCGAAGGATCCGGCGGTGCAGGCCGTGGCCAAGAAACTCGAGCAGATCGAGGAGGCTCGCAAGCTGGGTGACCCCGTTGCGCTGCAGCGCCAGCTCGACGCCAACCCGGACGATCACGAGGCGCGGCTGAAGCTTGCGAAGATCCTCAACGTTCAGGGAGAGCGGGAGCAGGCGGCAGATCACCTGCTGACGATCATGCGCAAGGACCGGACCTTCGATGATGACGGCGCCCGCCGCCAGCTTCTGCAGTTCTTCGAGGTATGGGGTCCGAAGGATCCGGCCACGATTGCTGCCCGTCGACGCCTGTCGTCCATTCTTTTTTCGTAACAAGCAGGAGCGCCTCCCGCTCCTTGGCCTTGCGATCTGAAACAGCTGCCCCACATTCTCCGGGTGGCGAGCTTGTCGCCGGTCTGAGCCGATAGGTCGGGAGGTGTCGGACCCATGCATGTGGGAAATGCGAGATATCTGAAGCGTGAGGATCTGCCGGAAACGGCACCTGTGTTTCCTCTCACGGGGGCTCTGCTTCTGCCGGGCGGCCAACTGCCTCTCAACATCTTTGAGCCGCGTTACCTGGCCATGTTCGATGCGGCACTGGCCGGCGATCGGTTGGTCACCATGGTGCAGCCTTCGCTTGTCGAGGGTGAGGGTGCCGTGGAAAGCGTGCGGCCGCCGCTATCGAGCATCGGCTGCATCGGCCGCATCACCTCCTTTGCCGAAACCGGCGACGGGCGCTACATCACCTCGCTCAGCGGCATCTGCCGCGTGCGCCTGCTGGAGGAAGTGGGTGGCGGCCATCCGTACCGCACTTTCAAGCTTGCGCCCTTCATGACCGACCTTTCGGCTGAAGATGACGAGGGCAGCGTCAATCGCATGGAACTGTTGCGGGTGTTCCGCGCGTACCTCGATGCCAACAAGCTGGAAGCGGACTGGGAAAGCGTCGAGCGAGCCGGAAACCGCACGCTCGTCAACTCGCTGTCGATGATGTCGCCATTCGGGCCTGCTGAAAAGCAGGCGCTCCTGGAGGCGCCGGACCTGAAAACGCGCGCCGAAACCCTGATCGCCATCACCGAGATATTCCTGGCGCGTGGCTTCAGCGATTCCGAGCCGGTGCTTCAGTAGGCGAGCCATGGACGAAAAGCTCAGCAAGGTCGACCCGAAGCTTCTCGACCTCCTCGTCTGCCCGCTGACAAAGGGGCGGCTGTCGCTGAAGCGGGACAGCAACGAGCTCGTTTCGGAGCGGGCGCAGCTCGCCTACCCGATCCGGGATGGCATCCCGATCATGCTGGTGTCCGAAGCCCGCAAGATCGAAGACTGATCGCCAGCCTCAGATCGCCTCGCCACGCAGCAGGCTTGGACCCTCGCTCGATTTACCCGCCGCCTGGTCGATGAAGAAATTCTTCAGCTTCGGCATGCGCTCGACAATGCCGAGACCGAAGTCGCGGGCGACCCTGAGTGGCGTGTTGTCGTTGGAGAACAGCCGATTCAACACATCGGTAGTGACGCCCATGCGGAAGGTATCGAAGCGCCGCCAGGTCTGGTAACGCTCCAGCACGTCCAACGCGCCGATATCCAGTCCCAGCCTGTCGGCTTCGACGACCGTCTGCGCCAGCGCTGCGACATCCTTGAAGCCGAGGTTCAGGCCCTGGCCGGAGATCGGGTGGATGCCATGCGCCGCGTCGCCCGCCAGCGCCAGTCTTGGTGCAACGAAGGAGCGTGCCAGCGTCAGGCCGAGCGGGAATGCCTTGCGGCCTCCCACCACCTGGATCTCGCCGAGCTTGTGGCCGAAGCGGCGCTGCAGTTCATCCTCGAAGACGAGATCATCCGATTCGACCAGCCGATCGGCATCGGCGGTGCGTTCTGTCCATACCAGCGACGAGCGGTTGCCGGTGAGCGGCAGGATGGCGAAGGGGCCGGAGGGCAGGAAGTGCTCTTCCGCCACGCCTTCATGCGGGCGCTCGTGGGAAACGGTCGTGACGATGCCCGACTGGCCGTATTCCCAGGTGACCGTCTTGATGCCGGCCATGTCGCGCAGCTTGGAGCGAACGCCGTCGCAGGCGACGAGCAGCCGCGTCTGGGTGGTCGAGCCGTCCGAGAAGGATACCTGGCACTGGCTGCCGGTGTTCGTGAAGCCGGTGGCGCGGATCCCGTGGCGGATGGTGATGCCCAGCCGCTCGGCTGCGCCACGCAGCGCACGCACCATGCTGACATTCGGCACCATATGGGCAAACGGGCGGCCCTCCTCGACCTCTCCATCGAAGGTCAGGAAGACGGGGCGCACGGGGTCCGAGGTGCGGCTGTCGGTGACGATCATGCGGTTGATCGGCTGGGCGTCGGGCAGGATCTCGTTCCACACACCAAGTACTTCCAGCATGCGCGTCGCCGCCGCGATGATCGCCGAAGCGCGTTCGTCCTTTTGCCAGACGTGCTCGGGCACGGCCTCAACCACTTCCACGGCAAGATGCGGCGCCGCCTGTTTGACCGCGACCGCCGCGGCAAGCCCTACGTAACCGCCTCCCACAACCAGCATGTCCAGCATTTGCGCCCACTCCCGTACGACTTGAGAAACTTCTGAGCGAGATATAGATCATCGGCCAGCCGCTTCCTACCGTTGGAGATCGTCATAATGTCGCGCCAGACCCAAATGCCTTCCGCCATGGAGACTTTGATCGCGACGCTGGATCTCGAAACGCTGGAGCATAACCTGTTTCGCGGTACGAGCCCGGATATCGGCTGGCAGCGGGTTTTCGGCGGTCAGGTGATCGCGCAGGCGCTGATGGCGGCGCAGAGAACCGTGGATGCCGACCGGTTCGTTCATTCGCTGCACGCCTATTTCATGCGACCGGGTGATCCGGCCGTGCCGATCCTCTACCAGGTCGAGCGCATCCGCGACGGATCGAGCTTCGCAACGCGACGCGTGGTGGCGATCCAGCACGGCAAGGCGATCTTTTCTCTGTCTGCCTCCTTCCAGATCGAGGAGGATGGCTTTGACCACCAGTTTCCGATGCCGGAGGTCACGCCGCCGGAACAGTTGATGGGTGAGAAGGAGTTCAAGGAGCTCTTCCTGCCCAAGGCGCCGGCCACCGTGCGCCGGTATTGGGAGCAGGAGCGGCCGATCGAGGTTCGCCCGACATCGCTCGTCCATTACCTCAGCAAGGACAAGCTGGAGCCGCGCCAGGACATCTGGGTCCGGACGGTGGGCGAGGTGCCAAATAACCGCCACTACCAGGCGGCCGTCCTCGCTTATCTCTCGGACATGACGCTGCTCGACGTCTCGCTATATCCGCATGGCATCTCACTGTTCGATCCGACCATGCAGGCGGCGAGCCTTGACCATGCCATGTGGTTCCATCGTCCGGTGCAGTTCGATGACTGGTTGCTCTACAGCCAGGATAGCCCGAGTGCATCGGGTGCCCGCGGAATGACCAGAGGCAGCATCTATACCCGGTCCGGCACGCTGATCGCCTCGGTTGCCCAGGAAGGTTTGATTCGCAAACGGGCAGACGCACAATAATTATGCATATTTGAATCTCTGCCCATATTTTTGCCCAAATTCGGCCGCGCGACTGCCTGTTTGAGCGGCTTTATGAAAACTCTCTTTTACTTTCAGTAAATTACCTATCGTCCTCGAATCTGGCACGCCCTTTGAATGTATCTGCTCAGTCGCCGTCACTTGTTGGCGCGATGAGCAGGATCCGGCCTGAAACGCCGAGACAAACAAAGGATGGGAAGCCAGATGAAAATCGTGATGGCCATTATCAAGCCGTTCAAGCTGGATGAGGTGCGCGAAGCCCTTACGGCTGTCGGGATCCAAGGCCTGACCGTCACCGAAGTCAAAGGTTACGGGCGCCAGAAGGGACATACCGAGATCTACCGCGGTACCGAATACGCCGTAAGTTTTCTGCCCAAGCTGAAAATCGAAATTGCCGTCCCGACGGACCTCGTTGATCGCGCCGTCGAAGCGATCGCGTCTGCCGCCAAGACCGGCCAGATCGGTGACGGCAAGATTTTTGTCTACTCGATCGAGCAGGCCGTGCGCATCCGTACCGGCGAAACCAACACAGAAGCGCTCTAAGCACGGCTGACAGGGGAGTTTTTAAGCTATGCTATCCAACAAGATTTCTACTCTGGGACGCCTGGGTGCCGCGGCTGCGGCCCTGATGGCTCCGGCTGGCGCGTTTGCGCAGGACGCTGCCGCCGCCGCTGCTCCCGAAACCATCAACGCCGGCGATACCGCCTGGATGCTGATGTCCACCGTGCTCGTTCTCTTCATGATCCTGCCGGGCCTTGCGCTGTTCTACGGTGGTCTCGTTCGCACCAAGAACATGCTTTCCGTTCTCATGCAGTGCCTGGTTGTTTCCTCGGCCGTCATGATCATCTGGGTCGTGTACGGCTACAGCCTTGCCTTCACCAACGGTGGCGGCCTCAACACCTATATCGGCAGCTTCGAAAAGCTGTTCCTGGTAGGCGTGAACTCCGACAGCATTTCCGGCACCATTCCGGAATATGTCTTCATTTCCTTCCAGATGACGTTTGCCTGCATCACGCCGGCGCTGATCGTCGGTGCCTTCGCCGAGCGCATCAAGTTCTCGGCGGTGATCCTGTTCACCGTCCTCTGGGTGACCTTCGTCTATTTCCCGATGGCACACATGGTCTGGTCGGGTGACGGCGCCCTGATGTGGGACTGGGGTGCGCTCGACTTCGCCGGCGGCACGGTTGTTCACATCAACGCTGGTATCGCAGGTCTCGTTGGCGCGATCATGGTCGGCAAGCGTACCGGCTTCGGCAAGGACATGATGGCTCCGCACTCCATGACGCTCACCATGGTCGGCGCTTCTATGCTGTGGGTTGGCTGGTTCGGCTTTAACGCCGGTTCTGCTGCTGCCGCGAACGGCACCGCTGGCCTCGCCATGATCAACACCTTCACGGCAACTGCCGGCGCCGTCGTCGCATGGTGCGTCATCGAAACCTTTGCCCGTGGCAAGGCTTCCATGCTGGGTGCAGCTTCCGGCGTCATCGCCGGCCTCGTTGCCGTCACCCCGGCCGCTGGTGCCGTCGGCCCGATCGGCGCGATTTTCCTCGGCGCGATCGCTTCGGCCCTCTGCTACTTTGCGGTCTCGGTCGTGAAGAACAAGTTCGGTTACGACGACACGGCAGACGTCTTTGGCGTCCACGGCGTTGGCGGCATCGTCGGGGCCATCGGCACCGGCATCTTCGCCAGCACCTCGCTCGGTGGCGGCGGTTATGTCGAAGGCGTGACCATGGCGGCCCAGGTCTGGGTCCAGATCAAGTCGGTCATCGTCACGATCCTGTGGTGCGGCATTGGCTCGGCGATCCTCTACAAGATCGTTGACGTGATCGTCGGTCTGCGCGTTCCGGTCGAAGCCGAACGCGAAGGTCTCGACCTCGCCAGCCACGGCGAAGCCGCCTACCACAACTAAGCCTGCAGCACGCAGAAAACGAACCACGGAAGGCCCGGACAATGTCCGGGCCTTTTGCCGTTTCGGCTGATCTTCACCATTCATTGAGGTTAAAGCCGTCTTAACCATCCGCCCGCTATCGTTGGAAGGAATCGTGCGAGTCGCAGGCATCTGCCGGCTCGCGCAGGCTGGACGTGGCAAGAACGGCGGTACAGGAAATGGGCAGAAGCAGTTCCGCGACGATGGCGAACCACTCGACGCGCTATGTGCTCACGGCTTTTGTGTTGCGACAGGCACTGGCCTTGGCCGGATTTTGTGTCTTCGTGGGGCTCGGCCTTGCGGTTGCAGCGCTGGCGACCTGGAACGTGTCCGACCCGAGTTTCTCCTACGCCACCGACAACCCGCCCACCAACATTCTCGGATATTCAGGTGCTGCCTTTGCCGACCTGATGATGCAGTTCCTGGGTCTTGCCAGCATCGTCGCGCTGTTGCCGATCCTTGCCGTGGCGCTGGCGCTCATTTCCGGCCGCCGTTACGACCGCATTCCTGCACGGCTGGCTGCCTGGGGCGGCGGCACATTGCTCGCCGCCGCGACGCTCGGCTGCTTTCCGGCGCCGCCGACCTGGCCGATCCCGAACGGTATCGGTGGTGTCATCGGTGACATGATCCTGCGCTTTCCGGCGCTCTTCGTCGGTGCCTACCCGACCGGCATGGTGGCAACCGTGCTCGGCTGCATCTTCACCATCCCCTGCATCTACCTGATGCTGTTTGCCTCCGGTCTCGTGGGCGAAGCCTTCGAGGAGGAATTTGCCGATGATGACCAGCCGGTTGTCGTCGCACGGGCGCGGCCGCGCCGCGAAGAAGTCGAGGATGAAGATGATGAGGACGGGCTTCTCACGCGCCTGTCGAACTTCCTCGCCTTTGGCGCCATCGCTCACTATTGGTACATCACCCAGGCACGGCTGCGTCGGATCGTCGGCATCAAGCCGCGTCCGCGCGTGGCCTTCGACCAGCCTTACGATTTCAACGAAGACGAGTTCGGCACGCTCAACGAGCCGGTGCGCGCCAAGGTGACGCCGGCGACGGCGGGCCAGCGGCTGGAGCCTTCGCTGGATGGTCCGGCTCCGCGTGCCGCCAATCCGCGCCGCGTTGTGTCGACGCCAGCGATTGCCGCGCTGGATGACAACTATGATGACGATCCACCATTTGACATGGACGACATGCCGCCGCGTCCGGCCGGCATCCTTTCCGATGACGATGACCTGCCTTTTGCAGCCTCACGCGCCTCGCAGGCGGGCGGGCGGAGCTCGTCGCGCGTTGTCCCTGCCGCAACGCCACCGAAGCCGAGCGCCCGCGTTGCCCGTGACGCACAATCCAGCTTCATTTCCCCCGACGGATTCCAGCTTCCGTCTGTCCACCTTCTGAACGAACCGAAGGCCGTTGCGCGCGATGCCTCGCTGTCGGCCGATGCGCTGGAGCAGAATGCACGCCTGCTCGAAGGCGTGCTGGAGGACTTTGGCGTCAAGGGTGAGATCATCCATGTCCGGCCGGGTCCGGTCGTGACGCTTTATGAACTCGAGCCTGCGCCAGGCATCAAGTCTTCCCGCGTGATCGGTCTTGCCGATGACATTGCCCGCTCGATGAGTGCGATCGCCGCGCGTGTCGCCGTTGTTCCGGGTCGAAACGCAATTGGTATCGAACTGCCGAACAGGACGCGCGAAACCGTCTACCTGCGCGAGATGATCGGCTCCAAGGATTTTGAGGGCAGCAAGGCGAAGCTCGCCATGGCGCTCGGCAAGACGATCGGCGGCGAACCCGTCGTGGCCGACCTTGCCAAGATGCCGCATCTGCTTGTCGCCGGTACCACCGGTTCGGGTAAGTCGGTCGCTATCAATACGATGATCCTGTCGCTGCTTTACCGCTACACGCCGGAAAAGTGCCGCCTGATCATGATCGACCCGAAGATGCTTGAACTCTCCGTCTATGACGGTATTCCGCATCTGCTCTCTCCCGTTGTCACGGACCCGAAGAAGGCCGTTGTCGCGCTCAAGTGGACCGTCCGCGAGATGGAAGAGCGCTACAAGAAGATGTCGAAGATCGGCGTGCGCAACATCGACGGCTTCAACAGCCGCGTCGAGCAGGCGATCGAAAAGGGCGAGGTCCTGACCCGGACGGTGCAGACGGGCTTCGACCGCCAGACGGGCGAGGCCGTCTACGAGACGGAGGAATTCGATCTGCAGCCGATGCCTTACATCGTCGTCATCATCGACGAAATGGCCGACCTGATGATGGTGGCCGGCAAGGATATCGAGGGCGCCGTCCAGCGCCTGGCGCAGATGGCACGTGCAGCCGGCATCCATGTCATCATGGCGACCCAGCGTCCATCGGTCGACGTCATCACCGGTACGATCAAGGCGAACTTCCCGACGCGCATCTCCTTCCAGGTCACCTCGAAGATCGACAGCCGCACCATTCTCGGTGAGCAGGGAGCCGAACAACTGCTCGGCATGGGCGACATGCTCTACATGGCCGGCGGCGGACGCATCCAGCGTGTCCACGGGCCTTTCGTGTCCGACACGGAAGTCGAGGACATCGTCGCCTACTTGAAAACGCAGGGCGCACCCCAATATCTCGATGCGATCACGGCGGACGACGACGAAGAGGATGAAGGCGGCGGGCCAGCGGGCACCTCCAACCTCTCCGACTCGGATGATCCCTATGATCAGGCGGTGGCGATCGTGCTGCGTGACGGCAAGGCATCCACCTCCTATATCCAGCGCCGCCTCGGCATTGGCTACAACCGTGCCGCCTCCCTGATCGAGCGTATGGAGCAGGAGGGGCTCATCGGCCCCGCCAACCATGCCGGCAAGCGCGAGATACTGGTGCCGACCGAGAGCGACATCCTCGATCGGTAAGGCTTTCGTGATCACGGCGCGCCTGCCCTCAAGCCGCCGTGTTTGCCGCCGAGAGAAGCAGGGAAGGAGACCAGAATGACAGAAGAAAAATCGATCCTTTCGAATATCGGGCGCCGGCAGTTCTCGCTTGGCCTCCTGAGCCTGGCAGCCACGACGCTGGTCCCGCAGCTTGGTTTCGCGCAGTCATCCTCGGCCGCGCAGAAGATCGCCGACCACTTTTCGTCGGTTAAGACGATGATGGGCGAATTCGTGCAGTTCGGCCCGCGCGGCGAGCAGACCGGCGGCAAGTTCTTTATCGAGCGTCCCGGCAAGCTTCGTTTCAATTTCGAGGATCCGTCCCCGATCCGCGTCATCGCAGACGGCAAGAATGTCGTGATCGGCAATCTCAAGCTGAAGACCTGGGACATCTATCCGCTGTCCAAGACGCCGCTCAGCCTGCTGCTCGCGAACCGCATCGACCTTGGCAACCAGATGGTGCGCGACGTCCGCGAGGAATCCGACCTCACCACCATCGTGCTCGGCAACAGGACTGTGTTCGGCGACTCGACCATCACCATGATGTTCGATTCCAAGACCTATGACCTTCGCCAGTGGACGATCACCGATGCCCAGAACAAGGACACTTCGGTGATGATCTACAACGTCCGCAACGGCGTGAACTTCGACAACAAGGTCTTCACGATCCCCTACGACGAAGTCCGCAAGCTTTAAGCCGCATCCTCGGCCTTTTCGCTTTCCGCGGCGACGCAAATTCCCTAAACCTCGCGGTGAAATGCGAGGTTTTCTTTTATGACGTTTTCCATCACCACCTGGAATATCAACTCGGTCCGGCTGCGCATGCCGATCGTCGAGCAGTTCATCGTCCGCCACAAGCCGGACATCCTGTGCCTCCAGGAGATCAAGTGCCAGGAGCCGGAATTCCCGCTCCAGCCCTTCAAGGACCTTGGCTACCCCCATGTGATCATCCACGGGCAGAAGGGCTATCACGGCGTTGCAATCGCCTCGAAGGTGCCGCTTCTGGAAGATCACCGCCAAAACTACTGCAATGTCGGCGATGCGCGCCATATCTCGGCGATCTTCGAGCGCGGCTCGCGCCGCATCCGGCTGCACAACTTCTATGTCCCGGCTGGCGGCGATGCACCCGATCGCAGCATCAACCCGAAGTTCGGCCACAAGCTCGACTTCGTGGAAGAGATGAAGGCGCTGAAGGCCGACCCGATGCCCGGCATATCGTCCATTCTCGTCGGCGACCTCAACATCGCGCCGCTCGAGCATGACGTCTGGTCGCACAAGCAGATGCTGAAGATCGTCAGCCACACGCCGGTCGAGACCTCCGGCTTGATCGAGGTGATGCAGAAGGGCGGCTGGCTTGACCTGATGCGCCAACACGTGCCGGAAACGGAAAAGCTTTATACCTGGTGGAGCTATCGCGCGAAGGACTGGCTGGCGGCCGACAAGGGGCGCCGCCTGGACCACATCTGGTCGTCGCCGGATCTTGGGCCCTTCCTGGAGCGGATCGACGTGCTGAAGGAAGCACGTGGCTGGAACCAGCCGTCCGACCATGTGCCGGTGACGGCTGTGTTCAAGTTCTAGGGTAGGTGAAGGGCAGCCTGACGGGCTGCCCTTGTCGATCTATCGGAACCGATGCTCCATTGCGGCAGCGGCCTTGGCCAGCCCCGCGATGTTATCCTTGATGCGTGCCTCGACCACGCGGCCAACCTGCGGATATTCCTCCAGCAGGCGGTGGAACAGCGAGCGGCTGATCTTCATCGCTTCGCCGTCTTCCACCGCAACGGCGGTGAACTTGCGCTCCACCATCGTCACGAGCGCGAGCTCGGACAGGAGCGTGCCAGGGCCAACCACCGCCTCGACCCGTTGCTCGCCATCCCGGCCCGTCACCCGCAGCTCAAAATGGCCGCGCGCGACGATGAAGGCCGATTCCGCCGGCGACTTCTCGCGAAACAGCTGCTTGCCCGGCTCCACCTGGCGCCGCTCGGCGCCAAAGGCGACAAGCCGAAGCTGGTCCTCGGTCATGTCCCGGAACAGCGGGACCTGGGACAGCAGCCGGATATCCTCGATAAGCGCCATGGGTGGTTCTGATGCCTGCCTTTACGGAACGATCTTGTAGCCGCCGTTCTCGGTGACGAGGATCTCGGCGTTGGAAGGATCACGCTCGATCTTCTGCCGCAGGCGGTAGACGTGGGTTTCCAGTGTATGCGTGGTCACGCCGGAATTATAGCCCCAGACTTCTTCAAGCAGGATATCGCGCGTCACAACCTTCTGGCCGGCCCGGTAAAGGTAGCGGATGATCGCGGCTTCCTTTTCCGTCAGGCGAATTTTCTTGCCGTCTTCGGTGGTCAAGAGCTTCTGGCTCGGCTTGAAGACGTAAGGGCCGACGGTAAACGTCGCGTCCTCGCTCTGCTCGTACTGGCGCAGCTGGGCACGGATACGCGCCAGCAGGACCGCAAAGCGGAAGGGCTTGGTGACATAGTCGTTGGCGCCCGCTTCCAGGCCAAGGATCGTGTCGGAATCCGTGTCATGGCCCGTCAGCATGATGATCGGCGCCTTGAAGCCGTTCTTGCGCAGCAGCTTCACAGCCTCGCGCCCATCCATGTCCGGCAGGCCAACGTCCATGATCAACAGGTCGATCTGGCTCGCCTTGGCTGTGTTCATCGCCTTGGCGGCATTGGCTTCCTGGAGGATCGAGAATTCTTCGTAGAACGACAGCTGCTCGACAAGCGTCTCGCGCAGATCATCGTCGTCATCCACCAGAAGTATCGTACGTGCTGCCATGCGTCATGCCTTTCGTTCACCCGGTGCAGGCGTAAGCCTTTTCATGCACATTCAGGTTGTTCGATCTAAATCCCAACGTGCTATGAATTCAAACGAAATCATATTCAAAGCAAAACCTTGTGAGAAAAATGCAGCATTCTCGTCATCAGCACCGTGATCGTCCGACGATCATCACGGTGCGAACGGCGCCGCGCAACCGACAGCGCGCCCTGGTTTCGATTGGCCCGGTCACGATGCAGGCGGCGCTCGGGCGTTCAGGCACGACCTGCCTGAAGCGGGAAGGCGATGGCGCGACTCCAATCGCCAGCATGCGGCTTCTCTATGGCTTCACACGCGGAGAACGGGTGCGCCTGCCGCCGACCGGGCTGCCGATGAAGCGCATCAAGGCAGACATGCTGTGGTGCGACCAGCCGGACCATCCTTCCTATAACCAACTGGTGAAGGCGCCCTTCAAGCCAAGCCATGAGGAGATGAAGCGGGCGGATGGTCTCTACGACGTCTGCCTTGTGCTCGACTGGAACATTACCTCGCGCCGGCGCCACCGCGGCTCGGCGATCTTCTTCCACCTGATCAAGCCCGGCTACCAGCCGACCGCCGGGTGTGTTGCCGTGAGCCTCCGCGACATGAAGCGCTTGCTGCCGTTCCTGCGGAAGGGAACGTTGGTGAGGGTGGTCGGCTGAAACAAAAATGCCCGGCGTTGTCGCCGGGCATCGAGGCATGACTTAGCGGAAGCGGGTTATTTCCACTCGCGGATGTCGACGAAATGGCCGGCGATCGCTGCGGCTGCGGCCATGGCCGGAGAAACGAGGTGCGTACGGCCCTTGTAGCCCTGGCGGCCTTCGAAGTTGCGGTTCGAGGTCGATGCGCAACGTTCGCCCGGCTTCAGGCGGTCATCGTTCATGGCCAGGCACATGGAGCAGCCCGGCTCGCGCCACTCGAAGCCCGCGTTCTTGAAGATCACGTCGAGGCCTTCAGCTTCCGCCTGTTCCTTGACGATGCCGGAGCCCGGAACGATCATCGCTGACACCGTCGGCGCAACAGTGCGGCCTTCCACTACCTTGGCGGCGGCGCGCAGGTCTTCGATGCGGCCGTTGGTGCAGGAGCCGATGAAGACGCGATCGATCGCGATATCCGTCATCTTGGTGCCCGGCTTCAGGCCCATGTAGTCAAGCGCGCGCCACTTGGAGGCACGCTTGGTTTCGTCCTGGATCTCATCCGGGTTCGGAACCACGCCCTGAACCGACACAACGTCTTCCGGCGAGGAACCCCAGGAGACGATCGGCGGCAGGTTGGCGGCATCAAGCACGACAACCTTGTCGAAATGCGCGCCTTCGTCGGTGTGAAGCGTCTTCCAGTAGTCGAGCGCCATGTCCCAGGCTGTGCCCTTCGGGGCGCGCGGCTTGTCCTTGATGTATTCGAAGGTCGTCTCGTCCGGTGCGATGAGGCCGGCGCGGGCGCCGCCTTCGATCGTCATGTTGCAGACCGTCATGCGGCCTTCCATGGACAGCGAACGGATTGCTTCGCCGGCGAACTCGATGACGTGGCCGGTGCCGCCTGCGGTGCCGATCTCGCCGATGATGGCGAGGATGATGTCCTTGGCGGTGACGCCCGGCGGCAACTGGCCGTCAACACGCACCAGCATGTTCTTGGCCTTCTTCTGCACCAGCGTCTGGGTGGCCAGCACGTGCTCCACTTCGGAGGTGCCGATGCCATGCGCGAGCGCGCCGAAAGCGCCGTGGGTCGAGGTGTGGCTGTCGCCGCAGACAATCGTCATGCCCGGCAGCGTGAAGCCCTGTTCGGGGCCAACAATATGTACGATGCCCTGCCGGACATCCTTTTCCGAATAATATTCGACGCCGAAGTCACGCGCGTTCTGGGCCAGCGCTTCCACCTGGATGCGGCTTTCCTCGTTCTTGATGCCCTCGTGGCGGTCGGAGGTGGTCGGCACGTTGTGGTCAACGACGGCAAGCGTCTTCTGCGGCGCGCGCACCTTGCGGCCGGCCATGCGCAGACCTTCAAACGCCTGTGGCGACGTCACTTCGTGGACGAGGTGACGGTCGATATAGAGAAGACAGGTGCCGTTTTCGTCGGTCGAGACAACGTGGTCGTCCCAGATCTTGTCATAGAGGGTACGTGGTGCGCTCATGGCTGCTATCCGTTCAGCTGAATGAAGTGAGTATCGGGAAGAATGGCAGCATCAGGCTGCCCAAGCTGAGAAGATCAGCTAAGTCGGTCGCAAAGCGCGCCGGATACCCGCGCGAAGAAGCGTGCCGGCAGACGCTTGTGGTCCTGCAGCACGATGATCTGGTTCGCGAGGCATCTGAATTTTGATCCCATGGCTGCCGGGATAACAGTTTTCGGCGAAATCGGCAACGGATTTGCGCGATCTGGGTGCTGATCGCGCTCCAGAAACAGAAAAGGCGGCCCGAGAGCCGCCTTTCCAGATCAATTCTATCGAGAAGCTTATTCAGCTGCTGCTTCTGCAGCCTTTGCTTCTTCAGCTGCCTTGGCTTCAGCGGCTTCTGCTGCTGCCTTTTCGGCGGCGAGAGCCTGTGCTGCAGCTACCTTTTCAGCTTCCAGGCGTGCCTTTTCTTCGGCAACGGCCTGACGCTCGGCGTCGTTCAGCTTGCGAGCGCGAACGCCGGTGTTCTCGACGATACGAGCCGACTTGCCGCGCAGGTTGCGCAGGTAGTAGAGCTTCGCACGACGGACCTTACCGCGGCGAACGACTTCAACGCCTTCAACCATCGGCGAGCAAACCGGGAATACGCGCTCAACGCCTTCGCCGTAGGAAATCTTGCGGACCGTGAAGCTTTCATTGAGGCCGCCACCGGAACGGGCAATGCAAACGCCTTCGTAGGCCTGTACGCGGGTACGGTTACCTTCCGTCACGCGGACGTTGACGCGAACGGTGTCGCCCGGGGAAAATTCGGGAAGCGTACGCTTGGCTTCGATCTTGGCGACCTGTTCGGCCTCAAGCTGCTGGATGATGTTCATCGTCTCAAACCCTTGGTTCTTCTGAAACAGCCAGAGCGCTCCTTCATTCCTTGGTCCATGCCTCGGAACTTGCCATTCGGCTGAGCGGGTTCGCCATTCTTTGTTGCTGGTCGAGGGGAGTATCTCCCACGTCCGGGTGCGCCATTACACCAAAGAGCAGCACTTGTCATCCCATTGGGGTGCAAATTTTTCGGTCAAACCTGCTGTTGCCGGACCTGAGCGAAGGCGATATCTCCGCAAATCAGGGATGAGGAACTTTCAATGACAATAACAATGATCGTGTTGCTGGCCGCCGCCGGGTTCGTTTCTGGCGCGGTGAATGCGATTGCCGGCGGCGGTACTTTCCTGACTTTCGGTGCAATGACCATCGCCGGGGTTCCGCCGATCACCGCCAATGCCACGTCGTCGATCGTGCAACTGCCGGGCTACATCACGTCGACGCTCGCCTACAAGGACGAGATATCCAAGGTCTGGCGGGGTGCGCTGCTCCTTTCAGCCGTTTCCGTGCTCGGCGCCCTGGGCGGATCGCTCATCCTGCTCTCGCTCGACAACCCGTCCTTCCGTTCGCTCGTCCCTTGGCTTCTCGCTGCGGCGACCGCGGTTTTCGCGGCCGGGCCGTGGCTGACACCGAAGGCGACCGCCGAACGCACGGCCAATTCGCCGTCCACCGTCATCGGCCAGTTCCTCACCTCGATCTATGGCGGGTTCTTTGGCGCCGGCATGGGGATCATGATGCTCGCCGTGCTCGGCATCACCATGGGCGGCAACTACCACCATCTCAATGCGCTCAAGAACATGTTCGCGACGTTGATCGCCATGGTCGCAATTGTCGTTTTCATCGGCGGTGGCGTCATTGCCTGGCCGGAAGCGCTGGTGATGATCCCGGCCGGCGGGCTTGGCGGCTATTCCGGCGTCTGGATGGCGCGGCGCGTTCCGCAGGTCGTGCTTCGCTGGTGTGTCGTCGGCGTCGGTATTGCTTTGACGATCTATTATTTCGTCACGGGTTGAGGCGTTATTTCAGCAGGTCCGGACGGCGTTCGGCCGTCAGGCCCCTTGCCTCTTCCCGTCGCCACTTGTCGATCGCCGCATGGTTGCCAGAGGTGAGCACCGCGGGGATTTCACGCCCTTCGAAAACCTGTGGCCGGGTATATTGCGGGTGCTCGAGCAGTCCGTTCTCGAAGCTTTCATGGGTCCCGGAAAGGGCGTTGCCCATCACCCCGGGCAGCACGCGGACAACGGCATCGAGCAGCGTCAGCGCTGCCGGTTCACCACCGGACAGAACGTAGTCGCCGATTGACACCTCTTCCAGCCCACGCGCATCGATGACCCGCTGGTCGACACCTTCGAAGCGGCCGCAGACGATAATGACGCCTTCGCCAAGCGCAAGTTCGCGCACCTTCTGTTGTGTCAGGGGCTTGCCGCGCGGGCTCATCAGCAGCCGCGGGCGATTGTCGTCTGTCGAGACATGATCGATGGCCTTGGCGAGGATGTCCGAGCGCAACACCATGCCGGCGCCACCGCCGGCCGGCGTATCATCGACGGTGCGATGCTTGTCGGTGGCAAAATCGCGGATCTGCACGGCGTCCAGCGCCCATTGGCCGCGCTCCATCGCCTTGCCGGCGAGCGAGAAGCCGAGGTGGCCCGGAAACATCTCCGGGTAGAGCGTCAGGATTGTCGCGCGAAAGGTCATCGCGCTTATTTACCCTTGTGGGGAAACTGCGGCGCCTTGCCGTCTTCGTCCGGGTCGTCGATCAGGCCGGCCGCCTGCGGATCGATGAGGATCTTGCCACCCTCGAGATCGATTTCGAGCACGGCCGCTTCGGAAAACGGGATCAGCGCCGGGCGGCGGCCCGGGCCTTTCAACTCGAGCAGGTCGCCTGCGCCAAAATCATAGACGCCGCTCACCGTTCCGTAGCTCTTGCCATCATTGCCGACTGCTTCGAGACCTTCGAGGTCGGCGTAATAAAACTCGTCGTCGTCCAGTTCTTCATCCGGCAGGTTTTCCCGCTCGACGAAAAGGTCCAGCCCCGCCAGCGCTTCGGCGGCGTTGCGGTCGTTGATGCCGCGGAAGCGGACGATCACCACGTTCTTGGCCTCGCGTACTTCCAGCACTTCGAACACGCGGCCGTCTTCGCTGCGCAGGTTGCCGTAGTCACCAAGCGCGGTCGGATCTGCGGTATAGGACTTGACCCGCACCTCGCCGCGCAGGCCCTGGGCTGCGCCGATCGTCGCCATGAGAACTGGATTTTCGAGCTTGGCCATGGGTCTTACATCTCTGTTGCCGTGGGGTCATTTAAGCAAAGCGGAACCAAAAGCAAACAGCAAAACGGGCAGCACGTTTCCGCGCTGCCCGTGACCATCGCAGTGCGATGGCAGAAGCTTATGCTTCGGCGGATTCGGCTTCAGCAGCCTTGGCAGCGCGCTCCTTTGCACGCTCCTGAGCCTTCTTGCCCGGCTTTGCCTTTTCCGGGTTGTTCTTGGCGTCGCGCTGAGCAATGCCGGCTTCCGCCAGGAAGCGGAGAACGCGGTCGGTCGGCTGTGCGCCCTTGGCGAGCCAGTCCTGGATGCGCTCTGCGTTCAGTTCGACGCGCTTTGCGTCGTCCTTGGCGAGCATCGGGTTCCAGGAGCCGAGCTTCTCGAGGAAGCGGCCGTCACGCGGGCTGCGAGCGTCGGCAACGACGATCGTGTAGTAAGGACGCTTCTTCGAGCCACCGCGGGCCAGACGAATCTTCAGGGACATGTCATTCACTCCTTGGGTTTCTGGGCCGCCTTCCGGCGGTCCGGGTTGTTTGGACCGTCAGACGGTCCGTTTTTTCAGGTTATGCGGATTGCTTCGTGCCACCGTGTTCGGCGGCAATGGCTTCATGGTGCCGGATGACTTCCTTGATGATGAAGTTCAGGAACTTCTCGGCGAAATCCGGATCCAGATTGGCTTCCTTCGCCAGGCGGCGGAGGCGCTCGATCTGGTATTCCTCGCGCGCCGGGTCCGCCGGCGGCAATTCGTAGGTGGCCTTCAGGACGCCCACTTCCTTCGTGCAGCGAAAACGCTCGGCCAGCATGTGAACGAGCGCCGCATCGATGTTGTCGATCGACTGACGGTAGCTCGACAGCTGTGCCTTGACTTGCGGATCAACCACGAATGTTCTCCCTTACTTCTTCTTGGGCAGGCCCGGAAGGCCCGGAAAACCACCCAGCCCCGGCAGCTTGCCGCCGCCAAGACCCGGAACACCACCCATGCCGCCCGGAAGCCCCGGCATGCCGCCAGGCTTCAGGCCAGCGGCTTCGGCCTGCTTCTGCAGTGCCTCGAGCTGCTTCGGGTCGAGCTTGGAAAGATCCGGCATGCCGCCCATCATTCCCCTTGGGCCACCAAGACCGCCGAGGCCCATCTTGGAGGCAAGGCCGCCCATCATCTGCTTCATCATGCCGCCCTTGCCCTTGCCGCCCATCATTTTCATCATGTCGGCCATCTGGCGGTGCATTTTCAGAAGCTTATTGATTTCCGCGGCATCCGTGCCGGAGCCGGCGGCGATACGCTTCTTGCGGCTGTGCTTGAGGATGTCCGGGTTGGCGCGCTCGGCCTTGGTCATCGACTGGATGATGGCGATCTGGCGGTCGAACATCTTGTCGTTCATGCCGGAGGCGGCGAGCTTGTCCTTCATGCCGGCCATGCCGGGCATCATGCCCATGATGCCGCCCATGCCGCCAAGCTGCTTCATCTGCTTCAGCTGTTCGGCGAGGTCGTTCAGGTCGAACTTGCCGGACTGCATCTTCTTGGCCATCGCCGCGGCCTTTTCCGCGTCAATGTTTTCGGCAGCCTTCTCAACGAGGCTGACGATGTCGCCCATGCCAAGGATACGGTCGGCGATGCGGCGGGGATGGAATTCCTCCACCTCCGTCATCTTTTCGCCGACACCGATGAGCTTGATCGGCTTGCCGGTCACGGCGCGCATTGAAAGCGCTGCGCCGCCGCGGCCATCGCCGTCCATGCGGGTCAGGACGAGGCCGGTAATACCGACGCGTTCATCGAAGTTGCGGGCGAGGTTGACGGCATCCTGGCCGGTGAGGCTGTCGGCAACGAGCAGGATTTCATGCGGATTGGACTTCCGCTTGATCTCCGCCATCTCCTGCATCAGCGGTTCGTCAATATGGGTGCGGCCGGCGGTATCGAGGATGACGACGTCATGGCCGCCGAGCTTGGCAGCCTGCACGGCGCGTGCGGCGATATCGGTCGGCGACTGGCCGGCGATGATCGGCAGCGTATCAACGCCGGTCTGAACACCAAGCTGGCGAAGCTGTTCCTGGGCGGCCGGGCGACGCGTATCGAGCGACGCCATCAGCACCTTCTTGCGCTCGCGATCCGTCAACCGCTTGGCGATCTTGCCGGTGGTGGTGGTCTTACCAGAACCCTGAAGGCCGACCATCATGATGACGACGGGGGCGGCGGCGCGCAGGTCAATGCCGACGCCTTCCGAGCCCAGCATCTCGACCAGTTCGTCATGAACGATCTTGACGACCATCTGGCCGGGCTTGATCGACTTCAGGACCTCGGCGCCAACTGCCTTTTCACGCACCCGATCGGTGAAGGAACGGACAACTTCCAGCGCCACGTCCGCTTCCAGCAGGGCACGGCGAACCTCGCGCAGAGCCGCAGATACATCCGCTTCGCTCAATGCGCCACGGCCGGTCAGTCCATTCAGAATGGAGCCAAGACGGTCCTGGAGGCTTTCGAACATCGTATCTTCCTTTTCGCGTTTCGGTTGGCCCGAAACGTCGGGTCTTTCTGCGACGAAAACAAGACGCCCGAAAGCGGGCAAAGCCAAAAAGCACCCGAGGGCGCAACGCGCTGTCGGATGTTGACCTCCGGGCTCAGTATGTCGGCCCCGGTCGGCGGCTCCAAGTCATGACTTGTCAGCAGATCGCCGGGCTTAAACAGGAAAAGGTGCGGGAAGTCAAGGCTGCACGTCTGTTCGCAGTATTGGTGTCATGTGCGAGCGTACTGTTGAAGCTGTTCTGGCCGCTCCATATAAACGTATTATGAATCGGCGCAACTTCTTCAAATGGACTGGGTTGGGAGCGCTCGCCGCGCTGGGTGGCGGCATGACCGCGAGGAGCGCAATGGCTGGCAACAAATATTACTCCGGCCCACAATCCGACCATTTCGACGGGACCCTGTTCTTCAATCCGGATGGAGAGGAGCCAAGCGGCGTCTTCAACCTGCTGCGCTGGAAGCTCGGCAACGGCAATGTCCCCTGGCCCGAAACGTTTGCCAGTCCCTTCGATCAGGCGATGCCGGAGACGCGCGTCAGCGGCGACCGGCTCGTGGTGACGATGATCGGCCATGCCTCGATGCTGATCCAGGTTGCAGGCCTGAACATCCTGACCGATCCAGTCTGGAGCGAGCGCACCAGTCCGTTTTCCTTTGCCGGGCCAAAACGCGTCAATCCGCCCGGCGTGCGCATGGGCGACCTGCCGCCGATCGACATCGTCATCGTCACCCACAATCATTATGACCATCTGGATCTCGAAACGCTGTGGGTGCTGCAGGGGCGCGACAAGCCGCGCTTCGTCACGCCGCTCGGCAATGACGCGATCATCCGCAGCAAGGTGCCTGATGCCCAGATCACGGTGATGGATTGGGGCGGACGCGAAGAGATGGCGCCTGGCGTGGTCTTTCATTGCGAGCCCTGCCACCACTGGTCCGCCCGCGGGCTCGGCGACCGCCGCATGGCGCTGTGGGCGGCCTTCGTTGTCGAGACACCGGCGGGCAAGATCTACCATGTCGGCGACACGGGCTTCCACGAGGGCATCAACTACCGCGCTGCACAGAAGAAACATGGCGGCTTCCGGCTCGCCAACTTTCCGTTCGGCGCTTACGAGCCGCGCTGGTTCATGAAGGCGCAGCACCAGAACCCGGAGGAGGCGGTGGAAGGCATGCAGCTTTGCAGTGCCGCTTTTGTCGCCGGTCACCACTGGGGCACCTTCAAGCTGACGGACGAGGGTGTCGAGGAGCCGGTCCAGGCGCTGCAGGCGGCGCTCGACAGCCGTGGCATCCCGCGCCATCGCTTCCAGCCCATGCGCCCGGGGCAGGTGTTCGAGGTCCCGTCGGCGCGCGCCTGAGCCTCGGTCACCTTTGCCGGGTGAAGTTTTAGGTGATGTTTCTCCGATAGTGCGTTACGAGAATCGCATGCAGATTGAACTTGAGACGTCCGAGAAGACCCGCATCCAGCGTCTGAAAGCCCTGACCGATGCCACGCATGACCGGCTCGACAAGCGCATCATGGCCGCCCAGCCCTTCGCAAGCCGCGAGCGTTACGCGCTTTTCCTCCAGGTGCAGCATCATTTCCATGCCGACGTGGATCCTCTTTACCTCGATCCACGGCTGAACGCCCTCCTGCCGAAGCTTGAGGACCGCGCGCGGCTCGATGCGCTGCGCCAGGACCTAGTGGATGTCTCGGGGGAAACGCCGCCGGTGTTGCGATCCACGGCTGGCGCGCTTGAGATGCCTGCCGCACTTGGATGGCTGTATGTTGCCGAAGGCTCCAATCTCGGCGCGGCGTTTCTTCTGAAGGAAGCGGCAAAGCTCGGTCTCACGGCGGATTTCGGTGCGCGGCATCTCGCGCCGCATCCGGCGGGGCGCGGGCTGCATTGGCGCGAGTTCGTGGCAGACTTCAACGCGCTTGATCTGTCGGAGGCCGACGACGCCAAGATGGCCGAAGGCGCCAAGGCAGCATTCCTGCGGGTGCATCAGCTGGTGGATGAGATCTTCGGCTGACCTTCCGGTCGCGACAGCCGTTGTTGTCGCGATAGCGTTGGCACTGGTAAATCTTCCGGCTTTCCGCCATATAGCCCGGAGGAACGGGCGCTTGCCCTGTTATGGAACGACGTCATGGCACATTTTGTCGAATTTGCGCGAATGAACGGGCTTGGCAACAAGATCCTCGTCGTCGACATGCGCGGCCGCACCGACAAGGTAACGCCGGAAGCCGCCGTGGCTTTGAATGCAGATCCGCAGACGCAGTTCGACCAGATCATGGCGATCCATGACCCGAAGGCAAAAGGGACCGATGCCTGGATCGACATCCTGAACTCCGACGGTTCCAAGGCGCAGGCCTGTGGCAATGGCACGCGCTGCGTGGTGCAGGCGCTCGCCGCCGAAACCGGCCGCAAGGCCTTCACCTTCCAGACGGTGGCCGGCATCCTCAACGCACAGGAACATGCCGACGGCACGATTTCGGTCGACATGGGCAAGCCCGTCTTCGCCTGGGACAAGATCCCGTTGGCGGAGGAATTTCACGACACGAGCCGCATCGAGCTGCAGATCGGACCGATTGATGCGCCGGTGCTGCATTCTCCCTCGGCCATGTCGATGGGCAATCCGCATGCGATCTTCTGGGTGACCAGCGATCCGATGGAGTTTGACCTGGAGCGGTTCGGGCCACTCCTGGAAAACCACCCGATCTTCCCGGAAAAGGCCAATATCAGCTTGGCGCAGGTCACCTCCAGGTCATCGCTGCGCACCCGCACCTGGGAGCGGGGCGCAGGCCTGACACTCGCCTGCGGTTCGGCCGCCTGTGCGGCTGCGGTCTCGGCCGCCCGCACCGGTCGTACTGGACGCACGGTCACCATCGATGTCGCGTCTAGCCCGATCCGCCAGCCGCTCGTCATCGAGTGGCGCAATGACGACCACGTGGTGATGACCGGTCCGGCTGAATGGGAATGGTCGGGCAAGGTCGATCCGGCGACCGGCCACTTCACCCGGGACGAAGAGCCGGAGGCTCTGGTTCATTGAGCGGCGTCGAGGTCATTACCTTCGGCTGTCGCCTCAACACCTACGAGTCGGAAGTGATGCGGGCCGAGGTCGAAAAGGCGGGGCTCAACAATGCCGTGTTGGTCAATACCTGCGCCGTCACCGGCGAGGCGGTGCGCCAGGCGCGGCAGGCCATACGCAAGGCGCGCCGGCTGAACCCGCATGCGCGCATCATCGTCACCGGCTGTGCGGCGCAGACCGAAAAGCAGACCTTTGCCGAAATGCCGGAAGTCGATGCCGTTCTCGGCAACGAGGAAAAACTGACGGCGAGCTCCTACCGGGCGCTTCCGGATTTCGGCGTGTCAGCGGAAGAAAAGCTGCGCGTCAACGACATCATGAGCGTCAAGGCCACCGCGCCGCAGATGGTGAAGCATATCGATGGGCACGTGCGGGCCTTCATCCAGGTACAGAACGGCTGCGACCATCGCTGCACCTTCTGCATCATTCCCTATGGCCGCGGCAATTCACGCTCGGTACCGATGGGCGCGGTCGTCGAGCAGGCGCGCAAGCTTGTCGAGGCGGGTTATCGCGAGATCGTGCTGACAGGCGTTGACGCCACGAGCTATGGCGCTGACCTGCCGGGGCAGCCTTCGCTCGGTTACCTTGCCAAGACCTTGTTGAAGCAGGTGCCGGAGATCCTGCGCTTGCGGTTGTCCTCCATCGACAGCATCGAGGCTGACCGGCACCTGTGGGACCTGATCGCCGACGAGCCGCGGTTCATGCCGCATCTGCACCTCTCGCTGCAGCATGGCGATGACATGATCCTGAAGCGGATGAAGCGGCGCCATAATCGTGCGGAAGCATTGGCCTTCACCGAGCAGGCGCGACGCCTGCGGCCCGAGATTGCCTTCGGAGCCGACATGATCGCCGGTTTCCCGACTGAGACGGAAGAGATGTTCGAGGGTGCGGCCACGCTCGCCGAAGCGGCCGGCATTTCCTTCCTTCATGTCTTTCCCTACAGCCCGCGTCCGGGCACGCCGGCGGCTCGCATGCCGCAGCTCGACCGGGCGCTCGTCAAGGAGCGCGCCGCACGGCTGCGTGCCCGTGGAGAGGCGCTTCATCGGGCCCATCTCGACCGCATGGTCGGGACGGAGCAGTCGATCATCGTCGAGATGAACGGCATGGCCCATACGGAAAACTTTTCGCTGGTCGCTGCACCCGGCCTTATTCCCCGTGACCTCAAGCGCGTTATGATTACCGGACACAACGGCAAGCACCTCGAGATGCAGGTACTGCCGGCGGTTCAATCATCTCGGGCAGCATAGCCGGAACGAATTCAATGGCACTGAGCTTCATCAAACGCGTTTTCACCTTCGGGCCGCCACCGGTTGAAGAGCCGGCACCCGATGTCGTCAAGCCGAAGGACAGCGCCGAGATTCAGCAGGAGCTGGAGCCTGCGTCGCGCCAGGAAGACCTGCCGGTCTCGCCGGTCGATCCCGTTGCGCCGGCGGAGATCGAAACGGCGGGTGGCCCGGCTGCGGACTTGCCGGCTGAAAATGTCGAGCCCGAAGCCGTCGAAGCACCGCCCCAGGGAGAAGCCGAGGAAGAAGCCGCAGCCTTGGTCCCCGCGGCCGAGCCGCCGTCCGAGATCGAAGTGGTGCCGCTGTCGCTGCTCGAAGCAGAAGCCGCCGCAGACGAAGCCGAAACCACTCCCGCAGAGGCAACCGCAGTGCCGGCCGAGCCGGTGCTTCCGAAGGGGTTCGCGACCGCGCCCGAGCAGCCGGAAACGGTGGCTGTCGTGCCGCCGCCAGCGCTCAACTGGTTCCAGCGCCTGCGCGCCGGTCTTGCGCGCACGTCCTCGCAGCTGACCGGCCAGATCACCGCACTCTTCACCAAGCGAAAGCTCGATGAAGAAACGCTGGAGGAACTCGAAGACCTGTTGATCCAGGCCGATCTTGGCGTCGAGACCGCCATGCGCATCACCGGTGCGCTTTCGTCCGAGCGTTACGGCAACGATGTCTCGGGGGACGATGTCTCCCGCATCATGTCGGCCGAGATCACGAAAGTGCTGACGCCGGTCGCCAAGCCGCTGCAACTCGACCTCAACCACAAGCCGCACGTGATCCTGGTCGTCGGCGTCAACGGCACCGGCAAGACGACGACGATCGGCAAGCTCGCCGCCAAGCTTTCCGGCGCCGGCCTCAAGGTGATGCTGGCCGCTGGCGATACCTTCCGTGCCGCGGCGATCGAGCAGCTGAAGATCTGGGCAGATCGCACCAATTCCGAATTCATCGGCACCAAGCTTGGCGCCGATGCGGCGGGCCTCGCCTATGACGCCTATGAGCAGGCGCGGGCGAGAAAGAGCGATGTGCTGATCATCGACACCGCCGGTCGCCTGCAGAACCGCACCGAACTGATGGCGGAGCTCGAGAAGATCGTCCGCGTTCTTGGCAAGCTTGACCCGGATGCGCCGCATACCGTGTTGCAGACGCTCGATGCCACCACTGGTCAAAACGCCATGCAGCAGGTGGAGATCTTCCGCAACGTGGCCGGCGTCAACGGCCTGATCATGACCAAGCTCGATGGCACGGCGCGCGGCGGCATTCTCGTTGCCATCGCCGCCAAGCACAAGCTGCCGGTCTATTTCATCGGTGTCGGCGAAGGCGTCGATGACCTCGAACCCTTCGAAGCGCAAGATTTCGCGCATGCCATTGCAGGCCTGACGCATTGATGCCACAGAAAACCGGTTTGGCTCGGCGCGACGGCAATAACAAGTTGGATCCCATGCAGACGATCGAAAGCGATGTTTCGCCCAGCAAGGAAGAAAAGCAGCATCCAGGGCTGAAGATGGCGCTGGAGATCGGCCCGTTGCTGGTCTTCTTCTTCGGTAACCTTCGCGGCGAATGGCTGGTGGGCAAGTTTCCGGCGCTGTCGGCGATCGGCGGTCCGCTGCTGGTCGCGACCGCGCTCTTCATGGTCGCGACCGTCATCTCGCTCGTCATCTCCAAGATCGTCTTCAAGCATCTGCCGGTCATGCCCTTCGTCTCGGGCGTCGTCGTGCTGGTCTTCGGTTCGCTGTCGATCTGGCTGCAGGACGACACCTTCATCAAGATGAAGCCGACCATCGTCAACACGCTGTTCGGCGTTGTCCTGCTTGGCGGCATGTTGTTCGGCAAGTCGCTGCTCGGTTATGTCTTCAACGCCGCCTTCCAGCTCGACAGCGAAGGCTGGAAGAAGTTGACCCTGCGCTGGGGCGTGTTCTTCCTGTTCCTGGCCCTGCTCAACGAGGTGGTCTGGCGCAACTTCTCCGACGCCTTCTGGGTGAACTTCAAGGTTTGGGGCACGATGCCGATCACCATCGCCTTCACGCTCGCGCAGATGCCGCTCATCATGCGGCACACGGTGCAGCCGCAGGGCGAGGCCGAGAAGTGAGCTTGGTCGAACCTTCTCCGTTCGCAACATCCTCGCGGCGCTGGCTCATCGGCGCCGTTGTCCTGTTCCTGCTGCAGATCGCCATCCTCTACGGCATGGGGCGGATTCCGATCTGCGAATGCGGCGAGATCAAGCTTTGGGAAGGCGGGGTCAACACCAGCGGCAATTCCCAGCACCTGTCGGACTGGTACACGCCGTCGCACATCATCCATGGCTTCCTGTTCTATGCTCTGGGATGGCTGCTGTTGCGCCGCCGGCCGCTGATGGAGCGGCTGACGCTTGCGGTCTTCATCGAGGCGGCGTGGGAGATCCTGGAAAATTCGCCGATCATCATCGATCGCTACCGCACCGCGACCATGGCGCTCGGTTACACCGGCGACAGCATCCTCAATTCGGCGATGGACACGGTGTTCATGGTGATCGGCTTCCTGGCCGCATCACGCCTGCCTGTCTGGCTGACGATCACGATCGCCATCTTCTTTGAACTGCTGACGGGCTACATCATCCGCGACAACCTCACCCTCAACGTGGTGATGCTGATCTGGCCGGTCGATGCCATCCGCGCCTGGCAGGGTGCGCTTTAGCTGCTGGGGGGTGCTGCGGCCTTGGCGATTGCCGGCAGCAGGTCCTGGTTGAGGCTGCGCTCATCGAACGGCCCGACCTTCTTGTAAAGGATCGTCCCGTCGGGCCCAACAAGATAGCTTTCCGGAATCCCGTAGACACCCCAGTCGATCGCGGCCTTGCCGTTCGGATCGACGCCGATTGCCTTGTAGGGATTGCCGAGCTCTCCGAGGAAACGCAGCGCGTTGTCGTTGCGGTCCTTGTAGTTGATGCCGACGACCGTGATGCGGCTGTCCTTGGCCAGCTCCTTGAGGATGGGGTGCTCCTGCCGGCAAGGTACGCACCAGGAAGCAAAGACGTTGACGAGGGTAAGCTTGCCCTTCATCGCCGCGTCGGTCAGCGCTGCCGTATTCGAACCCTCGAGCGGCGGCAGGTTGAGCGACGGCGCGTTCTTGCCGATCAGCGCCGATGGAATGGCGGAGATGTCGCGACCGTTGACGTCCTGGTCGTAGAGCATCTTGCCCGCGACCGCGGCAAAACCTGCAAACAGCACGAGCGGGACGAGCGCCAGCGCGTACCGTGCCACACCCTTGCGCGGCGCAGAGGCCTTGTCTGTCTCGGTGCTCATGCCTTGCTGGCCTCGGGCGTCTTCGGCTGGGCGGACCGGCGGCGAATGCCGGCGGCTTCAAGCTCGGCCAGTTCCCTTTGGCGCGCACGCCCATCCAGCCAGACCCAGCCGATCAGGCAGAGTGTAACAAGGGAGGCGACCGCATAGGACATGGCGATATAGAAGGTGTGGCTCATGTCATGCCTCCCGCCCGGCAAGACGCGCGGCCATGCGGCGCTGCGCGCTCACGCGCCGGCGCAGGATCTCGTTGCGCATCGCAGCCGCATGCAGCGTGAAGAACAGAAGCGTGAACGCGACTGCCATCACCAGCAGGGGCCACAGGAATTCCTTGTCGATCGTCGGCCCGTCCATGCGGATCACGCTCGCCGGCTGGTGCAGCGTATTCCACCATTCGACGGAGAACTTGATGATCGGGATGTTGACGAAGCCGACCAGGATCAGCACGGCCGAAACACGCGCTGCCTTGCCCGGATCATCCATGGCGCGGTTCAGCGCAATCAGCCCGAGATACATCAGGAAAAGCACGAAGACGGAGGTGAGGCGCGCATCCCAAACCCACCATGTGCCCCACATCGGCTTTCCCCAGAGGGAGCCGGTAGCGAGTGCGATGAGGGTAAAGGCGGCGCCGAGCGGCGCTGCCGCCTTGTGGCTGACATCGGCCAGCGGATGGCGCCATACGAGCGTGCCGATCGCCGAAACCGCCATGACTGTGTAGCACATCATCGAAAGCCAGGCGGCTGGCACATGCACATACATGATGCGCACCGTCATGCCCTGCTGGTAGTCGCCCTCGCTTGCAAAGCTGAGATAAAGGCCGAGCGCGAAGAGGATCGCGGTTGCTCCCGCCATCCAGGGCAGGAGACGTGCCGCCAGCGCCAGGAACCGCGTCGGGTTGGCAAGATCGCTGAACTTGGTAATGGCGAGACTTTCAGTCATGAACGCTTTCTAGTGCACAACAGGCGCAAGATCTTGATTTTAGTCAATCGCTCGCCGTTCGCAAAGCAAGGCCTGCACCGAGCGGGCCGAGGACGGCAAAAAACATCGTGATGGCCACCAATATCAGAAAAGGCGGCATAAACGGGGCGGGATCTTCAACGGCGGCGTAGGCTGCGCTGACGCCGAAGATCAGTACCGGGATTGCCAGCGGCAGCACGAGGATCGAGACCAGGAGCCCGCCGCGCGGCAGCGTCACTGCAACGGCTGCCCCGACGGCGCCGATAAAGGTCAGCGCCGGGGTGCCGACCAGCAGTGTCAGCATGGTGGCGCCGATCGCGACCTCGCTCATGTTCATGAAGAGCCCGAGCAGCGGCGAGGCGATCACCAGCGGCAAGCCGTTGCCGAGCCAGTGCGCCAGGCATTTGACAAGCACGGTCAGGACGAGCGGGTGCTCCTGCATGAGGAGGAGGTCGAGCGACCCGTCCTCGCGGTCCGTCTGGAACATCCGGTCGAGGCCGAGAAGGGCGGACAGGAGCGCGCCGATCCACACGATCGCCGGGCCAATGCGGGCGAGCAGGTTGAGGTCGGGACCAACGCCGAATGGAATGACGGCGACCACCGTCATGAAGAACAGCACGCCGATCAGCGCGCCGCCGCCGGCGCGCACCGAGAGCTTGAGGTCGCGGAGGAGGAGCGCGGTCACCAAACGTCCTCCGCCACGCCAGCAAACCCCTGCATGCGCAATTCCTTCGCATTCGCCAGCCCGAGCGGCTGGTGGGTCGCGGCGAGCAGGATGCCGCCGCCGGTGAGGTGCTGCTTGATAAGAGAGGTGAAGACGCTTTCTGCATTCACATCCAGCGCGGCGGTCGGTTCGTCGAGGATCCAGACCGGGCGGTAGGCAACGAGCAGTTTGGCGAAGGCCATGCGGCGTTGCTGACCGGCGGAAAGGTAGCCGAAGGGCAGGTGGGTAATGTCGCCAAGCCCCACGGCTTCGGCAGCTTCGCCGACGGTCAGCCCATGCCCGCCATGGAGGTCCCCGAGGAATCTCTTCCAGAAGGATAGATTCTCCGAAACCGTGAGCTCGGCCTTCATTGCGTTGCGATGTCCAAGGTAATGGCAGGCTTCTGCCGGCCGCATCCCCGAATCGCTTTTAGCGGAATGCCAGCGTACGCGTCCCACCTCCGGGCGCAACAATCCGGCCACCACACGCAGCAGTGTCGACTTGCCGGAGCCATTGCGGCCGGTCAGCACCAGGCTTTCGCCAGCCTGCAATACGAAAGACACGTTCCTGAAGATCAGGTCTTCCCCACGCCGGGCGCTCAGGTTCTCGGCTTCCAGCCGCATGGTTCGGGCCTTTGTTTCAATTTTAACCATCTCGCGTGGAAAAATGTTCGAGATGATGCCGTATCGGCTCTGGCACCCTGTTTAGAAATTATCTATATGGTTCGCAACCACGCCAGCGACCGGCGTGACTTTCACCTTGCGCCGAACCTGGAGGCCTCAAAAACCTTCTCGTGCGGACAGCGGAAATGGTCGCACCCGCATCCTGATGTGCATGAAGTGCATAGGCGTCCGCACGCGCGTGTTGGCTCTTAAGTATCAGCGGGGTTATTTTCCGTGGCTAAATCTCTCGACAGTTTCAATTGTCGCTCCGTCCTTACCGTAGGCGGTAAGGACTACGTCTACTACAGCCTGCCCAAGGCAGAGCAGAACGGTCTGCCGGGCGTCTCCAGGCTTCCCTTCTCCATGAAGGTGCTGCTGGAAAACCTGCTGCGTTTTGAAGACGGTAAGTCGGTCACCAAGGAGCAGATCCTGTCTGTTGCCGAATGGCTGAACAACAAGGGCCGCACCGAGGCTGAAATCGCCTACCGTCCGGCACGCGTCCTCATGCAGGATTTCACCGGCGTTCCGGCCGTTGTTGACCTCGCCGCCATGCGCGACGGCATCAAGGCTCTTGGCGGCGATGCCGAAAAGATCAACCCGCTCGTTCCCGTCGACCTCGTCATCGACCACTCGGTCATCGTTGACGAATTCGGCACGCCGCAGGCGTTCGCCAAGAACGTCGAGCTGGAATACCAGCGCAACGGCGAGCGCTACCGCTTCCTCAAGTGGGGCCAGCAGGCATTCAAGAACTTCCGCGTTGTTCCCCCGGGCACCGGCATCTGCCACCAGGTGAACCTCGAATATCTCGGCCAGACCGTCTGGACCAATGAGGAAGACGGCGAGACCGTCGCCTATCCGGACACCTGCGTTGGCACCGATTCGCACACCACGATGATCAACGGCCTCGGCGTGCTTGGTTGGGGCGTGGGCGGTATCGAAGCTGAGGCTTCCATGCTTGGCCAACCGGTTTCCATGCTCCTGCCGGAAGTCATCGGCTTCAAGCTGACGGGCAAGCTCAAGGAAGGCGTCACCGCGACCGACCTCGTTCTCACTGTCGTGCAGATGCTGCGCAAGAAGGGCGTTGTTTCCAAGTTCGTCGAATTCTTCGGCCCGGGCATGGACAACATGCCGCTCGCCGACCGCGCGACGATCGGCAACATGGGTCCGGAATATGGCGCAACCTGCGGCTTCTTCCCGGTTGACGGCGAGACCATCAACTACCTGACCATGTCCGGCCGCACGCATGACCGGATCGCACTTGTCGAAGCCTATTCAAAGGCTCAGGGCATGTGGCGCGAAGGCGACGGTTCGGAACTCGTCTTCACCGACACGCTCGAGCTCGACCTTGGCGACGTTGTTCCGTCCATGGCCGGCCCGAAGCGTCCGGAAGGCCGCATCGCGCTCGAAAACATCGCATCCGGCTTCGCAACCTCGCTCGACACCGAATACAAGAAGCCGGGCCAGCTTTCGAACCGTTACCCGGTTGAGGGCACGGACTTCGATCTCGGCCACGGCGACGTTGCCATTGCTGCGATCACCTCCTGCACCAACACCTCCAACCCGAGCGTGCTCATCGCTGCCGGCCTCCTGGCTCGCAACGCTGTTGCCAAGGGCCTGAAGTCCAAGCCGTGGGTGAAGACCTCCCTGGCACCGGGATCGCAGGTTGTTGGCGAATACCTTGCCAAGTCCGGCCTGCAGGCAGACCTCGACAAGCTCGGCTTCAACCTCGTCGGCTTCGGCTGCACGACCTGCATCGGTAACTCGGGTCCGCTGCCGGCACCGATCTCCAAGACGATCAACGACAAGGGCCTCATCGTTTCGGGCGTGCTTTCGGGCAACCGTAACTTCGAAGGCCGTATCTCGCCGGACGTCCAGGCCAACTACCTTGCTTCGCCGCCGCTCGTCGTCGCTTACGCGCTCGCCGGCACGGTGCAGAAGGACCTGACCAAGGAGCCGATCGGCGAAGACCAGAACGGCAACCCGGTCTACCTCAAGGACATCTGGCCGACCTCGCACGAAGTGCAGGAGTTCATCCAGAAATACGTCACCCGCGAACTTTACGAAACGAAGTACGCAGACGTCTTCAAGGGCGACGAGCACTGGCAGGCCGTGCAGATCCCGGCAGGCGACACCTATGCATGGGACGACAAGTCGACCTACGTCCAGAACCCGCCGTACTTCGTCGGCATGGGCAAGACGGGCAGCGGCCTCAAGGACATCAAGGGTGCACGCATCCTCGGTCTCTTCGGCGACAAGATCACCACCGACCACATTTCCCCGGCTGGTTCGATCAAGGCTGCGTCTCCGGCTGGCGCCTATCTCACCAGCCATGGCGTCGGCGTTGCAGACTTCAACCAGTACGGCACGCGTCGCGGCAACCATGAAGTGATGATGCGCGGCACCTTTGCCAACATCCGCATCCGCAACCACATGCTCGGCCCGAACGGCAAGGAAGGTGGCTACACCATCCACTATCCGTCGAAGGAAGAGATGTCGATCTACGACGCCGCCATGAAGTACAAGGACGAAGGCACGCCGCTCGTCATCTTCGCCGGTGTCGAATATGGCAACGGTTCCTCGCGTGACTGGGCTGCCAAGGGCACCAACCTGCTTGGCGTCAAGGCTGTCATCGCGCAGTCGTTCGAGCGTATCCACCGCTCCAACCTCGTCGGCATGGGCGTTGTCCCGTTCGTCTTCGAGGAAGGCACGACTTGGGCTTCGCTGAACCTCAAGGGCGACGAAACCGTCACCATCGAGGGTCTGGAAGGCGACATCAAGCCGCGCGAATGGAAGACCGCCAAGATCACCTACGGCGACGGCACGGTGAAGAAAATCAACATCCTTTGCCGCATCGATACCCTCGATGAAGTCACCTACATGAACAACGGCGGCATCCTGCAGACGGTTCTGCGCGACCTCGCAGCCTAAGTTTCAAGATCTGCCCCCGCCGGGGCTAGCCTCCGGCGGGTGCCTCCCTCTCTTGCCCATGGGTGGGCATCCTTCCCAAGGTCGCCTGCCTTGTTCCTTGTCGTCCTCATTGCCATGACCGTCACCGTCTTCCTGACGTCGCTGCTGTCGGGCATTTTCGGGATGGCAGGCGGGTTGATCCTCCTCTGGGTCCTGCTTTTCCTTTATCCCGTCGGTACGGCCATCGCGATCCACGGTGTCATCCAGACCGTGTCCAACGGTTCGCGTGCCTGGTTCTCGCGCGCCTATATCGACTGGAAAATCCTGGGCATGCTGTGCCTCGGCGTGCTCGCCGCCAGCGCCTTCCTCTTCTTTGTCGATTACACGCCGAATCTCATCGTGGTGCTGATCGGTGTCGGCCTGATGCCGATCCTCGTCTGGCTGCCCCTGAAACGGCTGCAACTGGACGCCTCCCGCCCCTCGCACGCCTTCCTCGGCGGCCTCTTGTCCGGAGCTCTGGTCATCAGCGTCGGTGTTGCCGGCCCCACCATCGACGTCTTTTTCATCCGCACCCAGATGGACCGGCGCAAGGTCATCGCCACGAAGGCGTCCATCCAGACCCTGTCGCACCTGACGAAGATTGCCTTTTATTGGGATGCCGCCATCAACCTGCCGCCGGCGGACTGG
This sequence comes from Neorhizobium turbinariae, assembly GCF_023223505.1. NCBI lineage: Bacteria > Pseudomonadati > Pseudomonadota > Alphaproteobacteria > Hyphomicrobiales > Rhizobiaceae > Neorhizobium > Neorhizobium turbinariae. The sequence goes on along the minus strand of NZ_JALPRY010000016.1, from coordinate 184,357 downwards.
ATCTCATTCCTCATCGCTGCACCTCTCGCGATTCTCGGCGCCCATACGGGAAGCGGGATCGTGCAGAAGATGACAGACGCCAACTTTCGCGCCTGGACGCGCTGGGTGGTGACGGCCGTGGGCGCCGTCTACCTGACCCAGGGGCTGATGAAACTCGTCTGAACGCATGCGGATACAGTCAAATCAATCGCTTGACCGCCTCGCAAAGCCGATCAAATATCCGGTCTTCACCCCTTCGTGACTTTCTCTTGAAGGCAAGCCACGGTTACCTTCCGACGTCTTGAGCGTTGGGGCTGCAGTCATTGCATCTTCTCAGCGAGTTGATGTTTGAACAAACAGTTGTTGTGAATGAAAAGGCTTCGCCACCATGCCATTTTCCCGCGCGTTCATCCTCGTCCTGAGCTTGTTTTGCGCGACCAACGCAACACACGCAGACGAGGCAAAAGCGCCCAAGGGGGTGGTGGAGCTCTTCACCTCGCAGGGTTGTTCATCCTGTCCGCCCGCTGATGCTGCCATCGCCAAACTGGTCGCACAGGGCGACATGGTAGTCCTTTCCTATCACGTCGATTACTGGAACTACCTCGGCTGGACCGACACGCTTTCCTCGAAGGAAAATACCGAGCGCCAGTACGGGTACGCCAAGACGCTCGGCCGCACCGGAGTTTATACGCCGCAGGCGATCATTAATGGCCGTGAGCACGTTAAGGGCACCGACCTTGCCGTCATCAACGACAGGGTGAAGGGCCTGGGCGAATCGGGACACGGGCTGACCGTGCCGGTGCATGCGGCGATGCATGGCGACGAGATCGAAATCGAGATCGGCAAGGGGCATGGCAATGCCGATGTCGTGGTCGCCTACTTCACCAAGCGCCAGCAGGTGGAAGTGACGAAGGGCGAAAACAGCGGCAAGAACATGGACTACTGGCACGCCGTCTATGACGTCCAGTCGGTCGGCACCTGGAATGGCGAGAGCATGAAGCTCACGCTTCCCGGCAAGCTGATGGGGAAATCCAAGAAGGACGGCTGCGCCATCCTGCTGCAGACCTCGAGCGAAGGCGGAGAGCCATCGGCGATCATCGGCGCCACCATTCTCATGGCAGGTCGCAAGAAACACTAGCTGGTCCTGGAAGTTGTTGGCGGCCCGGTCCGGCACATTGGGGGGCTGGGGGTAAGGGTCAATGTGGCGAACCGGGCCATATGGCGCGAAAAACGGCGCCAACCAACGATGAGACTGTCGCCCGGAATTCAGGCGCTCTTTTGTCCTAAATTGGGCAAGATTAATTAGATCTTCCGCATTCAACTTCCGGCCGGCAGGCTTGCATTTTTACCTGCCTGGGGCACATTGTCAGGTGGTCGATATCGACGATGTGGAGCCTAGATGACTGATCAGCCGGATTTGCAAGGGTCGAACCGACCCCAGGACGCAAGTGTCGTCAGTCTCAGCGAATACCGCCAAAGCCGCGATCCCGCGCCGGTCACCTTCCACCGGAGGGAGCTCGATGCGATCCTGAGGATCTATGGCCGCATGGTGGGCGAAGGCGAGTGGAAGGACTACTCGATCGACCACCTCAAGGACCGCGCCGTGTTCTGCGTCTTCAAGCGGTCCGGCGAAATGCCGCTTTTCCGCATCGAAAAGAACCCGAAGCTCGCCGCCAAGCAGGGCGCCTATTCGGTGATCAATACCAACGGCATGATCCTCAAGCGCGGCCACGAACTGCCGCAGGTGCTCAAGGTCTTCGACAAGGCGCTGAAGCTGATCGACTGAGATCGAGCCGGATTACCCGGCAAACAGCGAACCGGGATAGGCGGCCATGTCGGGCAGGGTTTGGGCGCCGTCGCCGAGCGCAATCTGCATCAACACGGTGTCCAGCCAACGGCCATGCTTGAAGCCAGTGCCCTTCAGCGTGCCGGTCATTTCGAAACCCAGCGACTTGTGAACCGAAACGGAAGCGGGGCTCGCCCCGCCGATGACCGCCACCATCTGGCGGAAGCCAAGGGTTTCGCAGCGAGCGAGCAACTCCTTCAAGAGCGCCTTGCCGATGCCTTTGCCGCGCGCTTCGGGCGACAGATAGATCGAGTCCTCTACAAGCCAGCGATAGGCAGGACGTGTCCGGAAGGCGGAGGCATAGGCGTAGCCGATGAGACGACCTGTCTCGTCCTCTGCCGCTACATAGGGGTACCCTTGCGCGGTAATCGCCTCAAAGCGCTTCGTCATCTCCCCTAGGTCGGGCGGCGTCAGCTCATAGCTCGCCACGCCGTTTTCCACGCTGTCGCGATAGATTTCGGTAATGGCGGGGAGGTCGCTCGGAGAGGCGTTTCGGATGCGGATGGTCATTGCGGCGGTCTGGCAGAATGGAACAATCCAAGCAGGCTAGATCGACATCCGCTGCCGCACAACAAAAAAGGCGGCCCCAAGGCCGCCTTTTCGAATGTCAGTTTCCTCAACCTTAGTCGTCGCGGTTGCCCAGGAACTGGAGCAGGAACATGAACAGGTTGATGAAGTCGAGGTAGAGCGTCAGCGCACCCATGATCGCCTTGCGGCCCATCACGGCAACGTCGTCGGCATCATAGTACATTTCCTTGATCTTCTGCGTGTCGTAGGCGGTGAGGCCTGCGAAGATCAGAACGCCAATCACGGAGATGGCGAAGCTCATCGCCGAAGACGCCAGGAAGATGTTGACGATCGACGCGATGATCAGGCCAAAGAGACCCATGATCAGGAACGAGCCGAAGCCGGACAGGTCTTTCTTGGTAGTGTAGCCGAAGAGCGAGAGCGCGCCGAACGAGGCAGCCGTCACAAAGAAGGTCTGCACGATGCTCTGGCCGGTATAGACCAGGAAGATCGACGAAATCGACAGGCCCATCAGTGCGGCATAGACCCAGAAGGTTGTCTGCGCGGCCGAAACGCTCATCGTATGGATGCGGAAGCTCAGGAAGAAGACCATCGCCAGCGGTGCCAGCATGATGACCCACTTCAGCGGAGAGCCATACATCAGCTGTGCGAAGCCCGGGTTGGAAACCGCCAGAGCGTAAGTGCCATAGGCGGCCACGCCGGTGATCGCGAGGCCGAGTGCCATCAGGTTATAAACCTTCAGCATATAGGTCCGTAGGCCTTCATCGATCATCGCACCGGACTGCGCACGGGACTGCGCCATTCGGTTCTGGTAGTTGTTAAAGTCAGCCATTGTTTCCTCTTTAAGCTCCGGAATTACTACGGTGTCGGGTCTGATGTTTCGCAGATCCAGGCGCCGCTGCGGAGCTCCAGCAAGCCTGTAAAACAATATGATGCGAGAATGTTCTTCATACAAGAGGTTCAATCATCGCAAGCCCGCCAATTCGGGCCCGGTTCGGCAACCTATGGGCGGTATGACGGGATTTTGATGCGGGTGCCGGTCCGCGAATAAACCTGCAGGTTGTATCAAAGCTCTCGCAGCACGGGTGCGGCCTTCTGCCCGAGGATCCGCCACGTGCCCGCAAGCCCGATCCCGACGGTCAGGACCAGCGAAATCACCAGCGTCATCACCGCAACATCGGGCAGGAAGGTCGAGGGCAGGCGCATGATGCGGCTGACGACGAACCAGGCCGAGAGGCCTCCGGCAACGAGTGCGAAGACAGCCGTGGCGGCGCCAAGGATCATGTATTCATAGGAGAAGGCGCGCATCAGCATGCTGCGCGTGCCACCGAGCGTCTTCAGGATCACGGCATCATGGGTGCGGGCGCGGTTTCCAGCGGCCAAGGCTCCCGAAAGCACCAACACCGAGGCGATCAAGGCGACCGCCGCGGCTGCACGGATCGCCGTTGCGAGCTGGCCGACGAGCTGGTCGATGATGCTGATCGCATCCTTCACCCGTACGCTGGTGATGGTCGGGAAGGTGTTGGTAACCTGCCGCAGGATGGCGGCTTCCTGTTGCGCGGTCGCCGACGGATCGCTTAGGGTCGCCAGCCAAGCATGCGGCGCGCCGCGGAAGGTGTTGGGCGAAAACACCATGACGAAGTTGATCGACAGCGACTCCCACTCGACCTTGCGGAAGTTGGCGATCCTGGCCGTGATGTTGCGGCCAAGCACGTTGACCGTCACCGTGTCACCGAGCTTCAGGCCGAGCTCGCCCGCCTCTTCTGCGGAAAAGGAAACGAGTGGCTCGCCGGCATAGTCTGCCGGCCACCATTCCCCCTCCGTGAGGGTGGAGTTGCTCGGGATCGTCTCTTCATAGGTAATGCCGCGGTCGCCACGCAGGACCCAGCGGCCGGCCGGCGGCACGTTCATCTGCGCCACGTCCTGGCCGTTGAAGGCGAGGATGCGCCCACGCAGCATTGGTACCTGCGTCACCGTGCCCTGCGGCGACAGCTGTTTCAGGAGGTCGACAAAACCTTCGCGCTCGGCGCCTTGGATATCGACGAAGAAGAAGTTCGGCGCCTGCTCCATGATCCGTCCGTTCAACTGGCGGCGCATGTTTCCGTCGATGAGGGCGAGCGTCACCAGAAGCGCCAGGCCGAGGCCGAGCGAGAGTACCACCGACGGCGTCAGGGCGCCGGGGCGGTGGATGTTGCCGATTGCGAGCCGCAAGGCAGGGGAGTTCACGCGCGGGGCTCGCTTGGCGATCGCGGCAATCAGCGCCGCGACGAGGCGCAGCAGGACAAAGGCGCCGGCAACGGCCGCCAGGAAGACGGAGGCGATGAAGCGGTCATCCGCGGAAATGATCGCGAGCGCGGCAAGGGCTGCAAGCGCCAGCCCCCCGGCAAGAAGATAAGGCCAGGAGGGCAGGCGCGTGTTGTCGAAACTCTGCTCGCGAAAGAGCGCGGTGGCCGGCACTTCGCGCGCATGACCCAGCGGCAGGATGGCGAAGGCGAATGTGATCAGCAGGCCGAAGACGGCGGCGAGCGCCAAGGCAGATGGATAGAAGACCAGCTCCTTCGGAACCGGGAGCGTGCCTTCCAGGAAACGCAGCGCCACGAAAGGGGAGATCGCGCCAATGATCAGTCCCAGCACGATGCCGATCGCTGCCAGCGCCAGGATCTGGATGAGGTAGATCAGCGTCACCACGGAAGCCGGTGCGCCAAGGCATTTGAAGGTCGCAATGGTGGTCCGTTTGGCATCCAGGAACGCGCGCACGGCGTTCGCGACGCCAACACCGCCGACGATGAGCGCCGTTAGCCCAACTAGGGTCAGGAATTGCGAGAAGCGGTCGACATTTTCCGTCAGCGACGGCGCGGCGCGGTCGCTCACCCGGATTGACCAGCCGGCGCTCGGAAACTCCTTCATCGCCCGCGCCTGGACGGCGGCGCGTTGTGATGGGTCCGCGAGCTTCACCTTGTAGCCATGTTCAACCAGGCTGCCATTTGCCATCAGTCCGGAGGCGGCCAGCGCCTCTCGGCTGACGAGCAGCCGTGGCGCAAAGCCGAAGCCTTCCGACAGCGCATCCGGTTCGGTGGTGATGGTGCCGCTCAGCTTGAGGCGCGTGTTGCCAAGCAGGATCTCGTCGCCCACCTGCAGCCCCAATCGCTCGAGGAGAAGCGGTGCCGCCACGGCACCGAATGTCTCGCCGTCGCGGGACAGGAGTTGGCCGAGCGGTTCGGCCGGTTCGGAGACGAAGGTACCGTAGAGAGGATAGGCGCCATCGACCGCCTTCACCTCGACGAGCGCCTGTTCCGAGCCGTCCGGCTTGCGCGCCATGGAGCGCAAGCCTGTCGAAACCGAGATTTCACCGAGGCTGTCGAGGAAGGCGCGTTCCTTGCCGTTCGCCTCGCGGTTGTTGAGTTCGAAGCGGATGTCGCCGGCCAGGATCTCCTGGCCCTGGCTCGCGATCGCGCTGGTGATTGCAAGCGAGACGGAATTGACGACAGCGATCGCGCCGGTGCCAAGTGCAATACAGGCAAGGAAGATATAAAAACCGCCAAGGCCGCCGCGCATTTCGCGCAGCGCCAGGCGAAGGGCGATCTTGAGACGAGGCAGGAAGGCCGTCATGCCATGACAGCCTGGGCCGGTGCCGGCTGGGCGCTGTCACCGACAATCTGCCCGGAGCGGACCTTGATCTGGCGCGAGCAGCGGGCGGCAAGCGCATTGTCATGGGTAACAAGCAGCATGGTCATGCCGCGCTCAGCCTGTTTTGCGAACAGGAGGTCGGCAATCTGGCGGCCCGTTTCGGTGTCGAGGTTGCCGGTCGGTTCGTCGGCAATCAGTACCGCCGGTGACGGGGCAAGCGCGCGAGCGATTGCCACGCGCTGTTGTTCGCCACCCGAAAGCTGGCCCGGATAATGGCTGAGCCGCTCGCCGAGGCCAACCGAAGTCAGCTCCCGGCGCGCGATATCGAACGGATTCTTGACGTTGGCGAGTTCAAGCGGAACCGCGACATTCTCGAGCGCCGTCATGTTGGCGATCAGGTGGAAGGACTGGAAGACGATGCCGATGTTGCGGCCGCGGAAGTCAGCAAGCTTGTCTTCCGAAAGCGCATGCAGCGGTGCATCGTTGATGATGATCTCGCCGCGGTCGAGCCGTTCGAGCCCTGCCAGCACCATCAGCAGAGTCGACTTGCCAGAACCCGACGGGCCAACGATGCCAACCGCTTCGCCGGCGCCGATCTCGAGGTCGATTTCCTTCAGGACATGGACGGATGCGGCGGCACTGCCAAGCGTGAGGTCCGCCTTCTTCAACGTGATGATGGTTCTAGTCAAAGAGATCCGTCCTATATTGGGCCCATGCCTCGCGCTGATGCCGCATTGCGGTAGCGCCAAATCTAGGAGACGGATCTTGAGTTTTAAAGCAAGGCTGCTTCACTTCATCGTCATGTCGGTTATGTGCCTTGTCGCTCTGCCGGCCGGCGCGCAGGATCGAACGCTCCAGCTTGTCGGTTTCGGCGACAGTCTCATGGCAGGCTACCAGCTTGCGCCGTCCGAATCCTATACCGCAAAGCTCGAAGCCGCGCTGAAGGCCAAGGGCCATAATGTCGTGGTCACCAATGCCGGTGTTTCGGGCGATACCACGTCCGGCGGCCTTTCCCGCATCGACTGGTCGGTGCCGGACGGCACGGACGGCGTCATCCTGGAGCTTGGCGCCAATGACGCGCTGCGCGGCATCTCTCCTGAGCAGTCCGAGAAGAACCTCGATGCGGTGCTGGCGCGGCTCAAGGAGCGAAACATTCCGGTCCTGCTGGTCGGCATCGTGGCGCCTCCGAACATGGGGAGCGACTATGCCGACCGGTTCAACCCGATCTACGAGCGACTGGCGCAGAAGTATTCCGTCAAGCTCTACCCCTTCTTCCTTGATGGCGTCGTGACCGTAGAAGGAACACAGCTCGATGATGGCATGCATCCCAATGCAAGGGGCGTCGACATCATGGTCGATAAATCCCTGGCGCTGGTTGAAAGCTTCCTGGGGGACATTGATCACAAGTGAAAAACCCGACTTGCGCGGAACTCCGTTGCATGATCCGCTGTTAGCGTCTGCAAAAGATTCGAGGAGGTCCCCATGCCGAGACTTTTCACCGCCCTCGAAATACCGCGCAATCTGGCCATGAGCCTTTCGTTGTTGCGCGGCGGTCTCCCCCGAGCCCGCTGGATCGACGTTGAAAACTACCACATCACCTTGCGCTTCATCGGCGATGTCGATGGGCGCACCGCTGACGAGATCGTCGATCGGCTTGATCGCATCGACCGACCGGAGTTCCCGCTGACGCTGAGCGGCATCGGCTCTTTCGGTTCCAAGAAGCCGCACTCCATCTGGGCCGGCGTTTCACCATCCGCTGAACTCAACGCGCTGCAAGGCGAGATCGAGCGCATCTGCCAGCGCATCGGCCTGCCGCCGGATCCACGCAAGTTCACCCCGCACGTGACGCTTGCGAGGCTGAAGAACTGCCGCCTCGATGACGTCGTCCATTATCTCTCCGGTCGCGGCAACTTCTTTGCCCCAACCTTCACGGTGGGGCGTTTCGTGCTGCTGTCGTCGAAGGAATCGGTTGGCGGCGGACCCTATCTGACGGAAGAAGTCTTCCCGCTGCGCGAAACGAGCTACGGTTACGCGGGCGCTGCGGAACTGGAACAGGGCTTCCTTTAAGGACGCTACGACCATGGACTACGAAAAGCTTGATGCCGAAGCCGCGGCACGGGAGCTGCCGACCCTGGATGGCTGGGAGTTGAAGCCGGATGGCGATGCCATCTTCAAGAGCTTCACGTTCAAGACCTTCATCGAGGCCTTCGGCTTCATGACCGAATGCGCGATGCGGGCCGAGAAGCTCAACCATCACCCCGAATGGTCGAACAGCTATTCCCGCGTCGATGTGCTGCTCACGACGCATGCCACCAAAAGCCTCACGCAGCATGATTTCAAGCTCGCGCGGGCCATGGACAAGGCATATGGACGCCGCAATTGATCCCCATCCTCGGAAGAACCATATGTAAAGGGTCTGCATCCGAGACAGTGGAGCGAACATGGACGACGTGAAGATCGGGGAAATTCTCTTGCCGGGCGACGAGAAGGCGCAAAACCGCCAGGAACGCCAGGTGCGGGCCAGGTTCTGGCCGACGCTGAAGCGCGCCGTGCGCTATGTCCCTTTCAGTCGTGACCTCGTGGCCGCTTACTATTGCGCCGTTGATCCCAAGACGCCGACGCGCGTCCGCGGCATCCTGCTCGCCGCCCTCGGCTACTTCGTCCTGCCAATCGATGTTGTTCCGGATGTCTTCGCGGTTGTCGGTTTCACCGATGATATTGCCGTGCTCGCCACTGCCTTCCGGATGATTCAGGGGCATATCGCCGATCGTCATTACGAAGCAGCCGATGCAGCATTGGCCGACCAGCCGGACATGGCCGGCGGGGTGCACAGCGGCACCTGATCCCTGGGTCAGGCGGGTGTGTCGTCCTCAAGCGCCCTGCGAAGCCGTTCGAATGCCAGCCTGATGCGCGATTTCACGGTCCCGAGCGGCAGCCCCGTCTCGGATGCGATCTGCGCATGCGACTGGCCGAGGAAGAAGGCAGCCGTCACCAGTTCCATCTGCTCGGGTGGAATGCCGGAAAGTGCGGCCCGCACCCTTGCCGCCTGTTCCTCCCTCTCGAACATCATGTCGGCAGCCGGCGTTTCTGTCAGAGGATAGAGCGGCGCATAGGCCCCCGAGACCCGATGCCTGGCCCGGCGCTGCGCGTCGATGCGCCGATTTCGCGCGACCCGGAACAGCCATGTCGAGATCGACGCCTGGCGCGGGTCGTAAAGATGCGCCCGGTGCCAGAGTACGGTCATCACCTCCTGGACAAGCTCCTCCGCTTCATCCGGGCTCATCGCCTGCCGTACCAGCCAGGATTTCAACCGCGGGCCGAAGTAATCAAACAACGCAGTAAAGGCTGTCTGATCGCGCTCATCGGCCACTGCCTTTACCAAGCTGGCGAAGTGGTCTTTTTGGTTTTCGTCCATGCAGGCTACGGCAGGTATTATCCAATGCGATTCGCGTTAGAGTTGACATTGTAACGTCATCGCGAGACGGAGGAAAAGGACAAACTCTCGCCCTATTCCTTGTGTCACTGCTGGGCGCTGTGCATGGTCTTACCGGCAAGATTGAATAAGACAACGGCGATCGAATGTTTCCGCTGGATCTAAAGGGCGGGTGCGTGCTGCACATCTTTGATACGGCTTGTTGACGGTTTGGTAACCGGAATTAAGTCAAATTGCACCGAATCAGGATCATGCCTTGGCCATGCTTCGGCATTGCGCCGCTGAGACAAAAGAAAATCGGCAGGAGACTATGTCTGTAAAAACGATCGCGACCGCATTGATGTTCTTGGTAGCCGGCGCTGGTTTGGCTTCCGCCCAGGCACCCGCTCCGACCCGGATCCAGCAGTTCAAGGCCTGGGGCGCCTATTCCTACAAGTCTGGCGGCGGCAATGTCTGCTACGTGCTTTCGGTGCCGACTGCCAAGGAACCGACGACCGTCGATCACGGCGATATCTTCTTCATCGTCTCGCAGCGTCCCGGCCAGAACATCTCCTACGAGCCGCAGGCCATGGTGGGTTACACGCTGCAGGCCAATTCCAAGGTCACCGTGACGATCGACAACAAGAAGTTCACGATGTTCACCAAGGATAAGGCAGCCTGGGTGGAAAACGCGGCTGAAGAGCCGGCGCTCGTCGCCGCCATGAAGGCCGGCCGGACCATGAGCGTCAACGCCGTCTCCGGACGCGGCACCAAGACCGCCTATACCTACGATCTGGAAGGCATCTCGGCTGCCCTGAAGCAGATCGAGTCCTGCAAGTAAGGCATTATTTGTCGCTTGAATTCGAAGGCCGGTCTCGTGACCGGCCTTTTCGCATTTCGCCGGAAGGGGTGACGCGGCCGCTATTTGATGATAAAGGCCGCATCAACATGCGGTCCGGCACTTGGAGTGCCGTGAGCGCCATCACATATTCCACGAACAGACATATCGCCCGGTTCCGCTGAGTTGATGCGGGATAACAGGCGTTCGACAGGATGAAGACATGTCGGTTTCCGAGGCCGTTCTGGCCCCATTGAAGACCCCGCTGGTGCCCCGTCCGGACCTGATGTCGGGCAAGCCGTCGCTGATCGGGCTGAGCCGTGAAGAGATGGGCACGGCGCTGAAAGACAAGGGCGTGCCGGAAAAGCAGGTGCGCATGCGCGTCAGCCAGCTCTGGCATTGGCTCTATATTCGCGGCGTCTCTGATTTCGATGCGATGACGAACGTCGCGAAAGACATGCGCGAAATGCTGAAGACGCATTTCACCATCGCGCGTCCGGAGATCGTCGAAGAGCAGGTGTCGAACGACGGTACCCGCAAGTGGCTGCTGCGCTTTCCGCCGCGCGGCGCTGGCCGTCCGGTCGAAGTCGAGACGGTTTATATTCCCGAAGAAGGTCGCGGCACCCTCTGCATCTCGAGCCAGGTCGGCTGTTCGCTCACCTGCTCCTTCTGCCATACCGGCACGCAGCGCCTCGTCCGCAACCTGACGGCGGAAGAAATCCTGTCGCAGCTTCTCCTGGCGCGCGATCGGCTGGGTGATTTCCCGGGCACCGATACGCCTCCGGGCGCCTTCGTGCCCACCGGCGAGCGCAAGATCACCAACATCGTCATGATGGGCATGGGTGAGCCGCTCTACAATTTCGAGAGCGTCAAGACGGCGCTCTTGATTGCCACCGACGGCGACGGCCTCTCCTTATCGAAGCGGCGCGTCACGCTGTCCACCTCGGGCGTCGTGCCGGAAATCTACCGTACCGGTGAAGAAATCGGCGTCATGCTGGCGATCTCGCTGCATGCCGTGCGCGATGAACTGCGCGACATGCTGGTGCCGATCAACAAGAAATATCCGCTCAAGGAGCTGATTGAGGCCTGCCGCAAATATCCCGGCCTCTCCAACGCCCGCCGCATCACCTTCGAATATGTGATGCTGAAGGACGTCAACGATAGTCTTGAGGATGCCAAGCTGCTGGTCCAGCTGCTGAAGGGCATTCCGGCAAAGATCAATCTCATCCCGTTCAACCCCTGGCCCGGCACCAACTACCAGTGCTCGGACTGGGCTACGATCGAGAAGTTCGCCGATTTCATCAACCAGGCAGGTTACGCATCGCCGATCCGCACCCCGCGCGGTCGCGACATCCTGGCCGCCTGCGGCCAGCTGAAGTCGGAATCGGAACGCATGCGCAAGACCGAACGTCTTGCCTTTGAAGCGATGATGATCGCCGGCCACGGCGAAGACGACTGATCCGCAAGCGTTCGTTATCACCATCCAGTTGATTTCAACGCGATGGCTCCATAAGAGACGTGACAGAAGAAGCGACTCTGGAGGAGAACATGCGCAACTTTATTCTCGCCCTCGCCGCCGCGACGGCGCTCGTCATGCCTGCAAAGGCTGCGGATGTGACTGTTGCGGTTACCGCAATCGTCGAACATCCTGCTCTCGATGCCGTCCGTGACGGCGTCAAGGAAGCCTTGGTCGAGGCCGGTTACAAGGAAGGCGAAGGCCTGAAATTCCTGTACGAATCGGCACAGGGCAACCCGGGCACCGCGGCACAGATTGCCCGCCAGTTCGTTGGCGAAGACCCGACCGTCATCGTTCCGATCTCGACCCCGTCTGCCCAGGCCGTTGTTTCGGCGACGCGCGACATCTCCGTCGTCTTCACGGCGGTGTCGGATCCGGTCGGCGCGCAACTGGTCAAGGACATGGACAAGCCGGGCGGCAACGTCACCGGCATCTCCGATATGTCGCCGGTTGCCGACCACGTGGCGCTGATCAAGGAAGTCACCCCGGACGCCAAGTCGATCGGCTTCGTCTACAACACGGCTGAAGCGAACTCGGTCTCCACCCTTGCCGCTCTCAAGGAAGAGGCGACGAAGGCCGGGCTGCAGGTGATCGAATCCGTCGCCACGAAGTCCGCCGAAGTGCAGGGTGCGACCCGTGCGCTCGTCGGCCGCGCCGACGTCATCTACATCCCGACCGACAACACGATCGTCTCCGCTTTCGAGGCCGCCGTTGGCGTGGCCGAGGAAGCAAAGCTGCCGCTTTACGCCGGCGATACGGACTCGGTCCAGCGCGGCGCACTCGCAGCGCTCGGCTTCAACTACTTCGACGTTGGCAAGCAGACGGGCGAAGTCGTGGTCCGCGTGCTGAAGGGCGAGGCGCCTGGCGACATCCCGGTCAAGGTTGCTGCGGGCACCGACCTTGTCATCAACAAGAAGGCCGCTGAAAAGATGGGCGTCACCTTCTCCGAGGCCGTCCTGTCGCGCGCAAGCCGCGTCGTCGAATAAGCCGCTGCCTATCAGCGGGCGTCGGCGGTTCAAAGGCCGACGCCCGAACACCATCGATCCGCCACCCTTTGGCGGATAAAGCAGGAGAGCACCAGGGTGCTGAGCCAGATTGCCTTTTGGGGCGCGGTGGAACTAGGGCTGGTCTTTGCCTTTGTTGCCATCGGCGTGTTTCTTACCTTCCGGGTGCTCGATTTTCCCGACCTGACGGTGGACGGTTCGTTCCCGCTCGGCGCAGCGGTTGCTGCCGTGCTGATCACGGGGGGCTTCAATCCATGGCTTGCGGCGGCGATTGCCATGGTTGCGGGCGCGCTGGCAGGCCTCGTCACGGCCTTCCTCAACGTGCGCTTCCGCATCCTCAACCTGCTCGCCTCGATCCTGACGATGATCGCGCTTTTCTCGGTCAACCTGCGGGTCATGGGCAAGCCGAACGTCGCCCTCATCAATGCCGATACCATGCTCAGCCCCTTCTTCGGCCTCGGCATGCGCGAAGTTTACGTGCGGCCGCTGTTTGTCGGTGTGCTGGTGGTGATCGCGGTCGTCCTCGTCTGGCGCTTCCTTGAAAGCGACGCGGGGCTTGCCATGCGGGCAACCGGCGCCAATGCGCGGATGGCCCGTGCCCAAGGCGTTGACACGCGTCGCCAAGTCTATCTCGGGCTGGCGTTGTCGAACGCGCTCGTGGCGCTCGGCGGCGCACTGTTCGCCCAGACCAACGGATTTGCCGACGTCACGTCCGGCGTCGGCACCATCGTCGTCGGCCTGGCGGCAGTCATCATCGGCGAGACGCTGTTTGGCGCCCGCGGCATCCTTCTCGCGCTCATCGGCTGCATCGTCGGCTCGATCCTTTATCGCATCGCCATCCAGCTGGCGCTGTCGACGGATGCGCTCGGGCTGAAGGCGTCCGACCTCAACCTTGTGACGGCCGTGCTGGTGGCCGTGGCGCTCATCCTGCCGCAGCTGCGTCGTGGAGGAGCCAGGTCATGATCGATCTCAAGAACATCCACGTCACCTTCGGCAAGGGTACCCCGCTCCAGAAGGAAGCGCTGAAAGGCGTCAGCCTGACGATCGAGCAGGGCTCCTTCGTCACGGTGATCGGCTCGAACGGCGCCGGCAAGTCGACGCTGCTCGGCGTCCTGGCGGGCGACGTGTTGCCAAATGAAGGCAAGGTGACGATCGGAACGACGGACGTGACGCGCAAGCCGACGGCCGCACGGGCCGGTCTGGTCGCCCGGGTTTTCCAGGACCCGCTGACGGGCAGCTGCGGCGCCTTGTCGATCGAGGAAAATCTCGCACTGGCGGCCCGGCGTGGCGAGCGGCGGGGACTGAAGGCAGCGCTTGGACCGAACCGGCGCTCGCATTTCCGCGAGCGTGTCGCCGAGCTTAATCTTGGCCTTGAGAACCGCATGAAGGACCGCATGGACCTTTTGTCGGGCGGGCAGCGCCAGGCCGTCTCGCTGGTGATGGCGACGCTTGCCGGCTCGGACGTCCTGCTTCTTGATGAACACACGGCCGCGCTCGATCCCGGCATGGCGGAATTCATCATGCGGCTCACCCAGCGGGTCGTATCGGAACGCAAGCTGACGACGCTGATGGTGACGCATTCCATGCGCCAGGCGCTGGATTTCGGCCATCGCACGATCATGCTGCATGGCGGGGAAATCGTTCTCGACGTCAGCGGCGAAAGCCGCAAGGACCTGCAAGTCGAAGACCTGATCGCCATGTTCCGCAAGATGCGCAACGAAACGCTGGATGACGACGCCCTGTTGATCGGCTGAGGCTTGGCGTGCCTCAGTTACTCAGCGTGCCTGGGTCATGAAAATCTTCGCCGCAAAGATCGAGAAGACGCCGGCAAAGGTGTAGTCGATCCCGCGCAGCACCTTGGGATTGGCCTGCAGCCAGGCCGATAGCCTGTCGGCCGCAAGGACCACGATCAGGTTCACCGGCATGCCGATGACGATGAAATAAAATCCCAGGAAGATCAGCTTGCCGGTGACATGCGGATCGGTGGCGGTGATGAACTGCGGCAGGAAGGTCATGAAGAAGATGATGACCTTCGGGTTGAGGATATTCACCCAGAAGCCGACCGAGATGTTGGCGAGCGCGCTGCTTTCCGGTCGCTCCACCTTCTCGACCGAAATGCTCGAGCCGTACCGCACGGCCTGGATCGCAAGCCACAGAAGGTAGGCCGCACCGCCCGTCTTCAGGATGAAGAAGGCGGTGGGCGACGCGGTGATCAGCGCGGCGATCCCAAAGGCGACGAGCAGCGTGTGGCAGACGACGCCGAGCGTGGTGCCGAGCACGACGAATAGCGCCAGGCGCCGCCCTTGCCCAAGTGCGCGGCTGATCGATAGCGTCATGTCCGGACCTGGCGTAATCGCCAGCAGAAGAGCGGCAGCGCTGAAGGCGAGAAGGGTGGCAAGGCTCGGCAGGTAGTCCATGGGTCGCACTCGAATGGCCGGATGAGGTGCGCTTCCTTATCCGGCTTTCGCGGCCGTGCCAATCAGCCAGTCCGTGCGCTCAGGCCTTGGAGATATACGCCTTCGCGGCATCGGCAAAATCGGGATGCCAGCGCGACAGCGGCGGCCGGTTTTCGATGATGTCGCCGATTGCCCAGGCCATGCGCCGCTCGTCCGTCGGGCGGTCGACGTCGTTGTCGGGGCAAAGAATGTAGAAGTCGCCCTTTTCCAGGCTCCTGAACATGAACTCCGCCGTCTGTTCGGGTGTCCAGGCGCCGGCGGGCTTTTCCGTGCGGTCCCCCTTGGTGAGGTTCGTGTAAACGAAGCCGGGAATCAGCAGATGCGCCGACACCTGGCAGTTCGGCGTGTTGCGCAGCTCATGCTGCAGGGCCTCGGTAAAGGCTTTCACGCCGGCTTTCGCAACATTGTAGGCCGGATCGCCGGGCGGCGTCGTGATGCCCTGCTTGGAGCCGGTATTGATGATAAGTGCCGGTTCGCCATGTGCGATCATCGCCGGGCCAAAGATCCGGCTGCCATGGATGACGCCCATCAGGTTCACCGAAAGCACATTATCCCAGTTTGCCTGCGGCCCGAAGATGCTGCTGCCCGGCTGTATGCCGGCATTGTTCATCAGTACATGCACGCGGCCAAAGCGCTGGATGACGGCGCGCTCCAGTGCGGCCACCTCGTCCAGCTTGGACACATCGGTACCGATGGCAGCCACATCATGTTCGCCGCCTTCGGCAAGGGCGGCGACCTCGCGGCAGGCTTCGGCAAGCCTGTCGCCTTCGAGATCGGCCAGCACGACCGAAAGCCCCATGCGGGCAAATTCCTTTGCGGCAGCAAGTCCGATGCCTGAGGCAGCACCGGTGACAACGGCAACGTTGTCCTTCTTCAAAGCAGGATGCGTAACGGCCATGAATGGTCTCCCCTGTAACGCTGCTGTTCAAAGCCCCGGCGGGATATGGTACCCCCGTCCATACCTGTCAACACGACGGCATCGTCGCAAGGGAGCAGGCCCGATGGGCACGATTACCTCGACACCGTGGATGATCTTGCAAACGTAGTCGCCAGTTCCTGGACGCGATATCCATGGCTTGAGGGTGGGCAATCTGGCACTGGCCTACGGATCGCATCTCGTTATCGACCGAATTTCGGATACGCGGATAGTGATCGTTCGCAATCTACACCAGCGCATGAATATCAGTCGCCATCTGTGAACCCGTGCGACCTTTGTTTTCCTTGCGCGGCACCGGAAACTCGCTAAAAGTGCCGCCATTCCCGCTATGACGGCTTCAGAGCCGCACCACTCGCAGACGGACAACTTCGACATGGCACTTCCGAAAGACGTAAAGAAGGTCGTTCTCGCCTATTCCGGCGGTCTCGACACCTCGATCATCCTCAAATGGCTGCAGACCGAACTGGGTGCCGAAGTGGTCACCTTCACGGCGGACCTCGGCCAGGGCGAAGAACTGGAGCCGGCCCGCAAGAAAGCGGAGATGCTCGGCATCAAGGAAATCTATATCGAGGACGTCCGCGAAGAGTTCGTGCGCGATTTCGTCTTCCCGATGTTCCGCGCCAACGCCGTCTACGAAGGCGTCTACCTGCTTGGCACCTCGATCGCTCGCCCGCTGATCTCCAAGCACCTTATCGACATTGCCCGCAAGACCGGCGCTGACGCGATTGCCCATGGCGCGACCGGCAAGGGCAACGACCAGGTTCGCTTCGAGCTTTCTGCCTATGCGCTGAACCCGGACATCAAGGTGATCGCCCCCTGGCGCGACTGGGCCTTCAAGAGCCGTACCGACCTCCTGAACTTCGCCGAGCAGAACCAGATCCCGGTTTCGAAGGACAAGATGGGCGAGGCGCCGTTCTCGGTCGACGCCAACCTCCTGCACTCCTCGTCCGAAGGTAAGGTTCTCGAAGACCCGGCACAGGAAGCACCGGAATACGTGCACATGCGCACGATCTCGCCGGAAGCCGCCCCGGACAAGGCGACCGTCATCAAGATCGGCTTCAAGAAGGGCGATGCCGTCTCCATCAATGGCGTTGCCATGTCTCCGGCAACGCTGCTTGCGACGTTGAACAACTACGGTCGTGACAACGGCATCGGTCGCCTCGACCTCGTCGAGAACCGGTTCGTCGGCATGAAGTCGCGCGGCGTCTATGAAACGCCCGGCGGCACGATCCTTCTTGCAGCCCACCGCGCCATCGAATCCATCACGCTTGACCGGGGTGCCGCCCACCTCAAGGACGAGTTGATGCCGCGTTACGCGGAGCTCATCTACTACGGCTTCTGGTTCTCGCCGGAGCGCGAAATGCTGCAGGCCCTGATCGACAAGAGCCAGGAGCATGTGGAAGGCGAAGTGACGCTGAAGCTCTACAAGGGCAACGTCATGGTGATCGGCCGCGAGAGCGAGAAGTCGCTCTACTCCGACAAGCTCGTCACCTTCGAGGACGACCAGGGCGCTTACGACCAAAAGGATGCGGCTGGCTTCATCAAGCTCAACGCGCTGCGCCTTCGCACGCTCGCAAAGCGCAACCTCCAGAAGTAAGGCTTCTGCTGCCTGAAATTAGCAGGCCCGTCTCCAGCCGGAGGCGGGCTTTTTCTTTAGCGCCGGCTTGTCTTGCGATAGCCGATATAGGCGCAAATGGCCGCGAAGTGCATCAGCGGGATGATGATGCCGAAGGCGATCACCGGCTCGCCGATCGAGGCGGCTGCGACACCGCCCACGAAACCCGCGGTCATCTGGATGAAGCCCATCATCGCCGAGGCGGAGCCCGCAATATGCGGGAAGGGCATCAGGCCGGCAGCGGTGATATAGGGGATGACGAAGGCGATCCCGACGGCGCAGATCGCGACCGGCACCATGATCGAGGCGAACGACGGCGGGAAGACCTGGGTGGAAATGGCGATCGCCAGTGCACCAGTCCCGCTCAGCATCAGGCCAATCACGGGCGCGCGTTCGGCGGCAAGCCATTTCGAGACGAAACGAAGGCAGATCGAACCCATCAGGTAGAAGCCCGACTGCATCAGCATGCTCATGCCGAACTGGGTGGGGGTGAGGCCCACCCGCTCGATCAGGATGAAGGGCAGTACGGCAGCCTGCGCATACATCGATCCCACCGCACCTGCCAGCACGACGGCGGTGAAGAGAAACCGCTTCTGCCCGATGATCTCGGCATAGGCCTGCACCAGACGCGCCGGCTTCACCCGGCTCGGATCAGGCACCGTCGTTTCCTTCATGCACACGGTCGAGAGGAAGAGCAGCAGAGCACCAAAGCCCACCATCAGCAGGAAGATCGCCCGCCAACCGAAGCCGGCGAGTGCCAGTCCGCCGATCGTTGGACCGAGCGCCGGCCCGATCGCCAGGATGATGTTCATCATGTTGAGGATGCGCGCCGCATCCGGGCCGTTGAACTGGTCACGAACGATCGCCCGCGATACGGTGATGCCGACGGAGGCGCCGATACCCTGAACGAGACGTCCGGCGAGGATCCATTCGACGCTCGGCGCAAGGGCGGCAATCAGCGAGCCGCCAAGGTAGATCAGCAGGAAGACAAGCGACGCCTTCCGGCGGCCGAAGGCGTCGGACATTGGCCCGGCACACAGCTGCGCCAGCGCAAAGCCTGCAAAATAGAGCGAAAGCGACATCTTGATCGCCGCTTCGGTGGTGTCGAAGGCGCGCACCAGTTCCGGCATGGCGGGTGTATAGATCGCCATCGAGATCGGGCCGATCGCCGTCAGCAGGGCGCCGATCATCGTCGTGCGGCGCTCGCTCATGCGTGCAGGGACGGGAGGAATGTTATCGGCTTTCATCGGACTCGGGCTGTGGCTGTTGCACGGAATTGAGCGCCTGCAGGTTGGCGTGGACTGATGCCATGGCCTGCACGAGCACCTCCTTTGTCCGGTCATCCAGGCCTTCGGTCGCCTGGGCGAGGATCAGTTCGATCTCCTGGTTGAGCGCCGTGATCATCTCCTGGGCGCTGTCGGTCAGGTTGATGCGCTTGGCGCGCCGGTCTGCGGTGCATTGCTGCCGTTCGATCAGCCCCAGCACCTGGAGCTTGTCGAGGTAGGCGCAAAGCGTCATCGGCTCCACGCTCATGCGGGCGGCGATGTCGAGCTGACGGCTTCCATCTGCTGCGGCAATGTTAAGGAGCGCGCGGGCTTCGCCGGGGGTGAGGCTCAGTCCTGCTTGCGCGATACGTCGCTCGAACACCGCCCGCAACAGGCGGGCGTTGTCAGCGATCAGGAAACTCAGGCTGTTCATGTTGGGGGGTCGGTCGCTTTCGCCGGTCGGTTTATTAAGGTTCTCTTACTATCATTCTCATTCAAGGCAAACTGAAGACTGCGTGTTCACCGATTGACAGGGCCAAGAGCCGCTTTATTGATTGCTTTAATCGCGGATGAGGATCCAACATGACGTCTTCGCTGCTTGTCGGCGCTTTCCTGGCAGCGCTTGCGTATACGCTCATTCCGGGTCCTGCCTTCCTGCAACTGCTCGGCATCGGCGCCGGGCAGGGCCGGCAGGCCGGCGCCTTCTTCATGGGCGGGCATCTGGCCGGCGACGTCCTGTGGTCGAGCCTCGCGCTCATCGCCATCATTGGTGCCAAGACGGTTGGCACAACGCTGTTCGATATCCTCGGCGTGTTCTGCGGCCTCTACCTCGGCTGGATCGGCTGGAGCGCCCTGAAGGCGCGACCGAAGGAAAACGGCGGCTCGATGATGACTGTCGAGAGACCTTTGCGGCGTGGTCTCATCTTCGGGCTCACAAATCCCAAGGGATACCCTGTGGCACTCGCAACCTTCACGGCGCTCCTCGCAAGCTCCTCGGACGCGCTCGAATTCTCCGAGCTTCCGATCCTGCTTGCCGTCTCGCTGCTCGGCTTCCTCGTGGCCGACCTCGTGCTTCTCGGCGTCATCGGCGCTGGTGTCGTCCGTCGCTTCTACCGTCGCCACGAGACGATCATCGTGCGGCTGTCCGGCCTGCTGTTCATCGGCTTTGCCGTGCAGGCCCTGTGGCATTCGGCGCCAAACCTGCTGTCGCTTCGGCGGTCTTAGAGCCCGTCAATCAGATCTCGATAAAGGCGAGCACCGATTTCAGAACCTCGGCGCGCGTTGCGTCTCCCACCGACATCGCGATCTGCAACTGGTCACGGTAGTAGCTCCAGAAGTCGAAGCCGGTATCATCGGTGATGCCGGACAGGTCGAGCACCTGGCCATGCGCGTCGATCGCGTGCATCGGCAGCTCTTCCGACAGCGTCAGGAAGGTTTCCTGATCGATCCGTCCTGCCTGGTAATTCTGCCAGGCAAGGGCTCGCAGTTCGCGCGGTGAGATGGAAGAAAAGTCGGTCTGTCTTTCATCTACCTCGGGCACATGAAAGACGATCTTGCTCTGCCGGCTTTCCGCCTGTTGCAGAGGTTTCTCGATCCTGGCCTGTCGAGAATTATCTCGCTGCAGCAGATTGGTTGGCCAGCGCAGGGAGTTGATTTCCACGGCTGTGTCCTGATCCATCGGATGTGTTGGGCGCAAACTACCCGCCCGCGCCGCGGCACGTCAAATAGTTAACAGACGTTAATTATTGGGTGTGATTTCCTGCTGGAGCTCGAAATCTCGGCTGTGCATACTGCATCCGGCGGCGCCATCACTATATGGATGCCACGTATTGCTGAAGAGGATTTCCCGCATGTCTGATCTATCCGTCAATCCCGCGCTCACCACCTGGGATGGCCATCATGGGCTTCCACGCTTCGACCAGATCAGGGATGAGGACTTTGCGCCGGCGTTTGACGCGGCGCTTGCCGCGCATGAGGCCGAGATCGACGCCATTGCTGCCAATGCCGAGGCTCCGACCTTCGAGAACACGGTGGTTGCGCTGGAAACGGCAGGCGATGAGCTGTCGCGGGTATCCTCGCTGTTCTGGGGCAAGGCCGGCGCCCACACCAATGAAAACATCCAGGCGCTGGAGCGCGAGATCGCCCCGAAGATGTCGCGCCATTATTCGAAGATCGGCATGAATGCGGCGCTCTTCGCACGCAACGATGCGCTGTGGGAAAAACGGGCAGAGCTTAATCTGTCGGTGGAGCAGGAGCGGGTGCTTGAGCGCCACTGGAAGGGCTTTGTTCGCGCCGGTGCAAAGCTGCCCAAGGCAGAGCAGGAGCGGCTGGCTGACATCAACGAGAAGCTCGCAGGTCTCGGCGCGAAGTTCGGCCAGAACGTGCTGGGCGACGAGAAATCGTGGTCGCTGAAACTGACCGAAGAGGCAGAACTTGAGGGCCTTCCACAGTTCCTGCGGGATGCCATGGCAGCTGCGGCGCGTGAGCGTGGCGAGGCGGATGGTTATGCGGTGACGCTGTCGCGTTCGATCATCGAGCCCTTCCTCACCTTCTCGACCCGCCGCGACCTGCGCGAGCAGGCGTTCAAGGCGTGGGTCGCGCGCGGCGCCAATGGCGGCGAAACGGACAACCTGGCGATCGTCAAGGAAGTGCTGGCCCTTCGCGCCGAAAAGGCAAAGCTCCTCGGTTATGAAAATTTCGCAGCCTTCAAGCTCGACAACACCATGGCCAAGACACCGGAGGCCGTGAACGGTCTCCTGCACAAGGTATGGGACAAGGCACGTGCCAAAGCGCTCGAGGAAGAGGCAAGTCTTGCCGGCCTGATCTCGGAAGAAGGCAAGAACCACGAGGTGATGCCCTGGGATTGGCGCCATTACGCGGAGAAGCTTCGCCAGCGGATGTTCAACTTCTCCGAAACCGAGTTGAAGCCTTATCTGCAGCTCGAAAAGATCATCGAGGCTTGCTTCGATGTTGCCGAACGGCTGTTCGGCATCAAGGCGGTCGAGGTGAAGGGCATCACCGCATATCATCCCGATGTGCGCGTCTTTGAAATACGCGACGAAAAGGGTGGCCTGAAGGCGCTCTTCCTCGGCGACTATTTCGCCCGTCCGTCCAAGCGCTCCGGTGCATGGATGAGCTCGTTCCAGTCGCAGCACAAGCTGCCGCTCAAGAACGGCGCGCAAGGCGAGATCCCGATCATCTACAATGTCTGCAACTTCGCAAAGCCTGCGGAAGGCAAGCCGGCGCTGCTATCCCTCGATGACGCGCGTACGCTCTTCCATGAATTCGGCCACGCGCTGCATGGCATGTTGTCGGATGTCGTCTACCCGTCCGTTTCCGGCACCGGCGTCGCACGCGACTTCGTGGAGCTGCCGTCGCAGCTTTACGAGCATTGGCTGACCGTGCCGGAAATCCTCGAAAAATACGCCGTCCATTACGAGACCGGCGAGCCGATGCCGAAGGCGTTGCTTGACAAGGTACTCGCCGCCCGCACCTTCAACGCCGGCTTTGCGACGGTCGAATTCACCTCGTCGGCGCTTGTCGACATGGCCTTCCATACGCGCGATGCGGTCGATGATCCGATGGCCGTGCAGGCGCAGGTTCTCGATGAGCTGAAGATGCCAGCCTCGATTGTCATGCGGCATGCCACGCCGCACTTCCAGCACGTGTTCTCGGGCGACGGCTATTCCGCCGGCTATTATTCCTACATGTGGTCCGAGGTACTCGATGCCGATGCATTTGCCGCCTTCGAGGAAAGCGGCAATGTCTTCGACCCGGTGATGGCCCGCAAGCTCAAGAACAACATCTATTCGGTTGGCGGTTCGGTCGATCCGGAAGAAACCTACAAGGCCTTCCGGGGCAAGTTGCCGGACCCGCAGGCCATGCTGAAGAAGAAGGGGCTCGCCATGGTCGGCGAACTCGCCGGCAGCGACGCCTGAAGCAAATCCGGGCGCCGCGACGCCCGTTTTCGCCTGGCAATATCGGCGTGCCGGCGGTTCTCCGCCGGGCGCTTCGCAGACAAATCCACCGTCCGCAAACGGCGCTGCGGGCGGCCAATGTCGCTCGCCCCCTTTCGCGATCGGCAAAAAGCAGGTAAGAGGCCGCCAAGCGAATTCGGCGCCTCCCAAGCATTGCGCCCTACAACCTAGAGATCTTTAACAATGAAAATGCGAAATATTGCGATTATCGCACACGTTGACCATGGGAAAACGACCCTGGTCGACGAGCTGCTGAAGCAGTCCGGCTCGTTCCGCGAGAACCAGCGCACCGTCGAGCGCATGATGGACTCGAACGACCTGGAAAAAGAACGCGGCATTACCATTCTTGCCAAGGCGACCTCCATTGAATGGAAGGGCACCCGCATCAACATCGTGGACACGCCCGGCCACGCCGACTTCGGCGGTGAAGTTGAGCGTATCCTGTCGATGGTGGACGGCGCGATCGTTCTCGTCGACTCCTCGGAAGGCCCGATGCCGCAGACCAAGTTCGTGGTCGGCAAGGCCCTGAAGGTCGGTCTCCGCCCGATCGTCGCGATCAACAAGATCGACCGTCCGGACGCCCGTCACGAAGAAGTCGTCAACGAGGTCTTCGACCTGTTCGCCGCACTCGACGCGACCGATGAGCAGCTCGACTTCCCGATCCTCTACGGTTCCGGCCGCGCCGGCTGGATGAACACTGCGCCGGAAGGCCCGGTCGAAGATGGTCTTGCTCCGCTGCTCGACCTGGTGCTGGAACATGTTCCGGAACCGAATGTCGGCGAAGGCCCGTTCCGGATGATCGGCACGCTGCTCGAATCCAACCCCTTCCTCGGCCGCCTGATCACCGGGCGCATTGCTTCCGGCTCGATCAAGCCGAACCAGCCGGTCAAGGTTCTCAGCCAGGATGGCAAGACGGTCGAGACCGGCCGTATCTCCAAGATCCTCGCGTTCCGCGGCATCGAGCGCCAGCCGATCGATGAAGCCGTTGCCGGCGACATCGTCGCCATCGCGGGCCTCTCCAAGGGCACGGTTGCCGACACGTTCTGCGACCCGTCCATCACCGAGCCGATGAAGGCCCAGCCGATCGACCCGCCGACTGTCACGATGTCCTTCATCGTCAATGATAGCCCGCTTGCCGGCACCGAAGGCGACAAGGTCACCTCGCGCGTCATCCGCGACCGCCTCTTCAAGGAAGCGGAAGGCAACGTCGCGCTGAAGATCGAAGAAGCTGAAGGCAAGGACTCCTTCTACGTGTCCGGCCGTGGCGAATTGCAGCTCGCCGTTCTTATCGAGACCATGCGTCGCGAAGGTTTCGAGCTTGCCGTGTCGCGTCCGCGCGTCGTCATGCACAATGACGAAAACGGCAACCTCATGGAGCCGATCGAAGAAGTCGTCATCGACGTCGATGAAGAGCATTCCGGCGTCGTCGTTCAGAAGATGTCCGAGCGCAAGGGCGAAATGGTCGAGCTGCGTCCGTCGGGCGGCAACCGCCTGCGCCTGCGCTTCTACGCTCCGACCCGCGGCCTGATCGGTTACCAGTCGGAACTGCTGACCGATACGCGCGGCACGGCGATCATGAACCGCCTGTTCCACGACTACCAGCCTTACAAGGGCCCGATCGGTGGTCGCGTCAACGGCGTGCTCCTGTCGAACGGTTCGGGTGAAGCCGTGGCTTACGCCATGTTCAACCTCGAAGACCGTGGCCCGATGATCATCGAGCCGGGCGAAAAGGTCTACCAGGGCATGATCATCGGCATCCACAGCCGTGACAACGACCTTGAAGTCAACGTGCTGAAGGGCAAGCAGCTCACCAACATCCGCGCCGCCGGCAAGGATGAAGCCGTGAAGCTGACCCCGCCGATCCGCATGACGCTCGACCGCGCCCTGTCCTGGATCCAGGACGACGAACTGATGGAAGTGACCCCGAAGTCGATCCGTCTTCGCAAGATGTATCTCGATCCGAACGATCGTAAGCGCTACGAAAAGTCGAAGATGGCCGGCTGATCCGCCATCGATCGCACGAACCAGAACCCCGGCAGAGATGCCGGGGTTTTTTAGTATTTGCTGTTGTTCCCGCTCTTGTCGAAAACGTTGAAAACACGTTAACGTTGCCATGTCGTCCACATGATAAGTCTGTGGGCAATCGTTAACGCTCTGGAAATGCGTATGGCGATTGTACCCGGGCGGGACCATAGTTAACGTTATGAAGACGTTGTCGATCGATGTCCGGCGCGCGGAGCCGCAAGATGCTCGTGCTATCTCGGAAACCCACCGGGAAGCATGGACACAGGCTTATGCCGGCTTGATCCCCCACAAGCCGCTGACCCAGATGCTGGAGCGTCGCGGCGAGAACTGGTGGCGCAAGGCAACGCGTGGTCCGGCCACCCTGCTCGTACTTGATGTCGCTGGCCAGATTGCCGGATATGCAACCGTCGGGCTCAACCGTGCGCGGGCGCTGCCATATGACGGCGAAGTCTACGAACTCTATCTGCGCCCGGAATTCCAGGGCATCGGGCTTGGCCGCCGACTGTTCGGCGAAAGTCGCCGGCTTTTGAAGTCGCTCGGCTGCGAAGGCATGGTGGTCTGGTGCCTTGAAGACAGCGAACATGCGGCGCGTTTCTTCCGTCGCCACGGCGGCGTTGACATCGCCGAAGGCATGGAAGATTTTGACGGCGTGCAGTTGAAGAAGCTCGGCTTCGTCTGGTCCTGAACCACGCCTCTGCGTTCATGAGGAGAGGTTCTTCTTTCGCGGACCTGACCGTCCGCAACTTAACCTTGCGTCCAAAGCTTTGTTGCCTTGCAGCCTGAATCCCGCTAGTGACGCAGCACCTTAACAAGCCTTACCTGAGGAATAGAATGCGTATCGATGCGATTGCCGTTGGCAAGAATCCGCCCGAGGATGTGAACGTCATTGTCGAAGTGCCTGTCGGCGGCCAACCGATCAAGTACGAAATGGACAAGGAAGCAGGCGCGCTGATCGTCGACCGGTTCCTGTACACGCCGATGACCTATCCGGGTAACTACGGTTTCGTGCCGCACACGCTCTCGGAAGATGGCGACCCGATCGACGTTTTGATCTGCAACACCCGCCCGCTGGTTCCGGGCTGCGTCATCAACGTCCGCCCCATCGGCGTCATGGTGATGGAAGACGACGGCGGCAAGGACGAGAAGATCATCGCCGTGCCGGTGCCGAAGCTCACCCAGCGTTACGACAAGATCAAGAACTACACCGACATGCCTGAGATCACCCTCAAGCAGATCGAGCATTTCTTCGAGCACTACAAGGATCTGGAGCCCGGCAAGTGGGTGAAGATCGACGGCTGGAAGGATGTCGACGTTGCCAAGCAGATGATCATCGACGCGATCGCCCGCTACGAAGCCGAGAAGAAGAAGTAAGCTTCGGCTTCAGCCTTTCTCGAGCTTTGCCTTCAAATCCTCCGGGTCGCCCTCGATCCGGAGGATTTTTTTGCGCGCCGTTTCGCCGGACACGAAGGAGATCGAAGACTTCGGGATCCGGTAGGTCTTGGAAAGAAGCAGGATGAGCGCCTTGTTGGCCTTGCCATCCTCCGGAACGGCGGTCACCCGCGCCTTCAGGTAAGCCTCGCCCTCCGCGGCCGTCTCGAACCCGTCAATGCTGTTGCGGCCCGCGTTGGGCGTGAGCCGCACCGCGAGCCGCAGATGATCGGGGTAAATCGTGTAGGCCGTGCTCAAGCCAGGGCGGGGTAGATCGACGTCCACATCAGCGAGCGAATGAAGAAGATGATGAGGAGCAGGATCACCGGCGAGATATCGATGCCGCCGAGGTTCGGCATGACGCGGCGGATCGGCCGCAGGACCGGTTCAGTCACGTTGAACAGAAAACGTCCGACCGAATCCACGAACTGGTTGCGCGAATTGATGACGTTGAAGGCGTACAGCCAGGAGAAGATGGCACTGGCGATCAGCACCCAGGTGTATAGGTTCAAGGCCAAATCTATGGTCTGAAACAGGGCGAGCATTCAGGTCTCCAATTCGTTGTTGACAGACATGTAGACATTGGAGAACTAACGAGCAAGTGCCGCTCCGCCGCCTCGTCCGAATCATATTTAACAGCGGGCGCAAACAGTGCCGGCTTCGGCCATGGTGAAAGTGACTGCCTCATGTCCATTCCTGCATCTGGCGATCGTTTCGCCGCTTTCCGGCACCGGTCCTACGCGCTCTTCTTCTTTTCGCGGTTCCTGGCAGCCTTCTCGATCCAGATCGTCAGTGTCGCAGTCGGCTGGCAGATGTATGACGAGACCCGCAACCCGCTTTACCTCGGGCTGATCGGCCTTTTCCAGTTCCTGCCGTCGCTGCTGCTGATCCTCGTCACCGGGTCGGTTGCCGACCGTTATAACCGGCGCGTGATCGTCTCGATCTGCATGGTCGTCGGTGCGATGTGCTCTGCAGCGCTGCTGTTCCTGACGATCACCCACTCGTTTGCGCCGTGGCTGGTGTTTGCGATCCTCATCGTCTTCGGCATCGAGCGCGCCTTCATGGGGCCGGCCGTCCAGTCGCTCGGGCCCAACCTCGTTCCCGAACAGGACCTGCCGAACGCAATTGCCTGGAACTCCTCGTCCTGGCAGACGGCCTCCATCCTCGGTCCCGTCTTCGGCGGCCTGCTGTATGGCGCAAGTGCCGTTGCTGCCTATTCCGTAGCGCTGCTGTTCCTGGTGCTCGCAGCGATCATGATGTTCATGATCCCCAAGCCGCCGCAGCGCAACGCCGCCAACAAGGTGAACTGGGGCGAGATCCTTGCGGGCTTCCGCTTCATCTCCGGTGAAAAGGTGGTGCTCGGCGCCATCTCGCTTGATCTGTTCGCCGTGCTTCTCGGCGGCGCGGTAGCGCTGATGCCGATCTTCGCGCGCGACATCCTCGAACTCGGGCCCTGGGGGCTTGGCATGTTGCGTGCAGCCCCAGGCGTTGGTGCGATCGTCGTGGCCGTTCTGCTGGCCTTCTATCCGATCCGCCACCATGCCGGCCATGCGATGTTTATCGGGGTCGCGCTGTTCGGTGTCGGCACGCTCGTATTCGGCCTGTCCGCCACGCCGTGGCTGTCGATCGGGTCGCTGATGCTGATGGGCGCCTCCGACATGATCTCGGTCTATGTCCGCGAAACGCTGATCGCGCTCTGGACGCCGGATGAAGTGCGCGGCCGGGTCAATGCGGTCAACATGGTGTTTGTCGGGGCATCCAATGAGCTGGGCGAGTTCCGCGCCGGCACCATGGCGTCGATCTTCGGTGCCGTTCCGGCTGTGGTCATCGGCGGCATCGGCACGTTGGCCGTGGCGGCCATCTGGTCGCTGGGTTTCCCGAAACTTCGCAAGATCGACAGCCTGGAAGCGCCGCAGCGCTAACGGCTAGGCCTCGGCTTCGGCCGTGTCGCCGGAGCCGATGCGGGCAGCGGCCTGCTGTCGCTGGAGCACGCGTTCGCGCGACGAAACGCCCAGAAGATCGGCAATCCGCCAGATCACGTGATCCTCGATCTCGTTGCGCTTGCCATCAGCATAAACCAGATCCCACAGGCTGCCGAGCAGCTCGACGCGATCCTCCTCGTTGACGAGGTGGCGCCTCAGATCCGAGGTGAAACGGTAATAGTCGACGGCCTGGCTGCCGGCATCGCGCCCGACCGCAATCAGCGCCTTCAGGCGATCCTCTGTGAGATCATACCGTTCCCGCAGGAGATCGCGGAACCGCTTCTGCTCGCTTTCCGACACATGGCCGTCTGCCTCCATCACCTGGAAGCAAAGCGCCACGAAGGCGACCCGGGGATCATCGGGTGCAAATTCTCTTGTGTCGCTTCGGCTTGTCAGGGTCTGGAGAAATGCCTGTATGCGATCGAACATGTTTCCCCAGGCCCTCGTCCTTTAGAAGAGCCGGAGCCTCATTCGAGACTCCGCAGCGTTTGGATCCTTCACGCCGGGATCATCTGGCGGATGGCCGAAAAATGGAACCGGTTCTTCGCCAGTTTGAGGCGGTTTTTCGGCCGGTTCCGGCGCATTTGTGGGCGCTGTTGTCTTTGCTGCAACAGCTTCGCCTCCATTAGCGCGCTGTGTTTCGGCGGGCGTGGCCGGGACTTCCACCAGGATCGGCTTCGGCCGCTCACTGTCCGGCTGGCTCGCCGGCTCGGCAGCGACCCGGTCCTGCCGTTCAGGCACGACATCGCTCTGCCGGCTGACCGGCGGCAGCGTTGCAATCGCCTGGTCGCCACCGACCGAACCTTCTTCAACCGGTCCTTCGAGTTGACCGAAGGGTACCTTCCATTCGAAGGCGTCGAGCCTGCCGGTGACCGGCGACAGCGGCAACCACTTCTCGGACACAAAACCATCGGCGACCCAGGCCGGATCACGCGGTGCCCGAAGCGCCTGCGCCATCCAGTGCCGCACGCGACCCTGGTCCCCCGTATCTGCGTCCTCGATGTCGGCCAGGAGCAGGAAGACGGATTCCCGCGGCTGCATGCGCGCGGCAGCTTCCGCCTTGGCGCGCGCCTTCTTGAAATCCTGCGCATCAAGCGCGGCCTGCGCCACCGCCAGCAGGGACTCTACATTGTTCGGCCGCATGGCTTCGAGCTTCTCGGCACGCTTCAACCGGTCGAGCGTGCTGTCGCCGCTGCGGGCGCGCACATAGGTGCGGGCAATCTCCGGATGCGGATTGAGCTTCCAGACGCCGTCCAGAACCGAGGCTGCCTTGCGAACATTGTCTTCGCGCAACAATGCCTTGGCAGCGATGACGGCCGCCGGCACAAGATCCTTGGCAAGCTTCAAGGCTGCCATAGCATCGTCGCGCGCACCCTTCGGATCGCCTTCAAGGCGATCGCCGGCCTTGGCCGTCAGCAGCACGGCCTTCAGGCGGTCAGCCTGCGGCTTGTCGATGACGCTGCCGGCGCGCTGCTGGTCGAGCAGGCGGATGGCATCATCCCAGCGGCCAGCCTGGCTGCGGGATTCCAGCGTCGCCTGCGCGGCCCAGGCCAGATAAGGCGCGTGCTCGACAGCCTTCTCGGCATACTGACGCGCTGCTTCATTGGCGCCCAGCCGACGTGCTTCCATGTAAAGCCCACGAAGACCCAGCTCGCGGGTTTCCGGATCCTCCGACATGCGCTCGAACTTCTGGCGCGCCTCGTCATGCTTGCCTTCGATCAGCAGCGCCTGTGCATCGAGAAGATGGATGAGCGGTTCCTGGTCGGCAGACAGAAGGCCGCGGGTCCGCAGGCTCATCTTGCGGGCGAGGATGGCATTGCCGGCACCGGCGGCGATCAGGCCGGTCGACAGCGCCTGGTAACCACGGTCACGCTTGCGGCTCCTGAAATATCGGCGCACCGAATGCGGCGATGTCCAGATGACGCCGATGATCCACCAGAGCAGCATAACCGCGCCGATGACGGCAACCAGAGCCGTGGCGGCCACCATCAGGCTCGTCTCGATCAGGTGGTCCTGCCAGGTGATCGAGATCAGTCCCGGCCGATCTGCGAGCCAGGCAAAACCCCATCCCAAGCCGAGGACGACGAGAAGGAAAATGAAAAGTCTGACCATCCGCTTTTTCGTCCTCAGCCTTTGGTTTCGGCAACAGCGCGCGTCAAGGCGCCATCAACGAGGGTTTCGACCTGCAGGCGTGCATCGAGCTTTTTCTTGTACTCCTGGGACGCGGCCTTGGCGGGCTCGGGCAGCTTGTCCCATTCGCGCGCGGCAGCCTGGAGATCGCCCTTGCGAACGGCATCTTCCATGCGCGCCACGGCAGCGTCCGGCGTGTCGCCTTCGACATCACCGACGCGGCGCACCTTGACCACGGACATGGCCGAGGAGAACAGGCGGCTCGCGACACCCTGGTCGGGATCAGGCTGGGCGGAAGCTTCCAGCATGGCATCGGCGGCAGCCGAAAACTCGCGCTGCAGATCATCGCGGGAAGGAACGCCCGAGGTCGCGAAATCGCGCAGGTCAGCCACGGCTGCATCGTCGCCGGCGACATTGGCGTAGGTTTGCAGTTCGGCCTCGAAGGAACCGCCGCGATCAATGGCAGCCTTGAGCGCCGCAGCGGCCACGGCGCGCGCGGCCTGCTGTTCGGGACCGGGATCGTTCAGCTTGGCTTCGGCGGCATCCACCCGCTGTTGAAGCTCGGCCGCATTGCCCTGGCTTGCTTCCACCTGGCTCTTCAACTGGGCGAGTTCCTGCCGCAGCGCGTTGACAACCTCCTCGTTGCCGCCGCTCTCGTTTCCGGCGTTGGCTTCCAGCGCAGCAAGGCGCTGTTCAAGCTGCGGGTCGGCGGCGGCCGCCTGTGCCGGCTCTGGTGCAGGCCGGTCCTTCAGCGCCGCAACCTCCTGGCGGAGGGCGTCGATCTCGGCACTAAGACCGGAGGTGTCGACCGGGGTGGCACGGCTCGCGCCGGGAATATAACCGGCATATTGCATGCTGCCGGCAAGCAGCAGCGCCACGATGCCACCAAAGATGCCCGAGGCAATCAGGGTCGAGGTGGCAGGCGAGGTCTTGTGTTTCGCCGGAGCGGTTGGCGCAGGCTCGGAAGTCCAAGTTGCCGGCTTCGCGGGTTCCTCTGGCTCGGTTGCAGCCGCAGTCTCGTCCGCCTTCGGCTCGTCTACCGGCGGCTGATCCACCGGAGGCTCGTCAAGCGGTGGATGTTCTCCCAATGCTTCTTCCGCTGGCGGTTCATCTGCAGGAGAGGCAACAACCGTGTCGTCCTGCGATGCGGCCGCACCCTCGATCGGTTCGACGGTCTCTTCGGTCACAGGGTCTGCGATCGGCTCGGCGGTCGCGGTGTCGGGGGCGGGCTTTTCAGTCTCATCGCCACCCTGCTCGGCCGCCGTCAGCGGTTCGTCAGCGTCGATGGAGCGGGTAGGCTCGGCAACCGGGGAAGTTTCTTCCGGAGTCAGGTCGATCGTGACCGGTTCTTTTTCTCGTTTTGATCGGCGGGGTGGCTTGTCCGATACCATCTCGACCTCTTTTCGCATGCCTTTGGGAGAAACTAGTGGGGGCTCCACTGGAAAGAAAGGGGCCCGTCGGATTTTGCCTCTTCTCCGCGACTAAAGGAGGCACATCAACCCGTCTTCATCAGGGGAGGCGGCGGTCCTGATATTTGCGTGATGAGTGGCGGGAACCGCCGCGGCGACATTGGCGCTGATGCACAGCCACTGCAGCTTTGGCAGCGACGGCAGCAGGTTTTCGGCAAGCCGGGCGAAGTGGGATGCACTCTCGCGGGAATACAGAAGCACGGCATCGACAGGCGGGGAGAGCAGGGCCGCAGCAACCTGCTCTGGTTCATGCGAGATGGCGCGCATCTGGTAGATCTCCGCTATATCCACGGCCAGTCCCTCGGCGAGCAGGCGATCTTCGAATCGCGAGGAGCGGGGGCGGCCGGTGAGGTAAAGCAGCGGGAAGGCGGTATCGCGCGCCTCGCCGGCGATCATTTCCGCCAGTCCAAGGCCGGTGCCGGGCCCGGTGCGGATGTCGAGGAAGCCAAGGTCAGACGCAGCACGGGCAGTTGCGGGACCGACGGCGTAGAGCGTCTTGGTGAACTGCTCCGTCAGTTCGGCGCCGAGGGGTTCCAGCGCCCGGGCCGCTTCGGCGCTGGTCATCGCAAGCGAGGCGTATGGCTTTTGCAGCGCGCCGAGCGCAACATCGGGTTTGTGGACCGCTTTCGTCAGCGGCAGGAATACGGGTTCATGGCCGAGGACACGCAGGCGTTCTGCCGTGCGTGCGGCGGAAACGGCGGGGCGGGTGACGAGAACCCGCATCCGCGTCAGGCCCAGCCTTCGAAAAATTCCGTCCCGGCGGCGGCGCGCACGGCCTCGCCGGCCTGGCGCCCAAGTGTTTCGGCGTCCGCGCGCTTGCCTTCGACCTCGATCGAATGTTCCTTCTTCCCGTCGGGGGTAAGGATCAGTCCGGAAAATTTCAGCCCCTCATCGTCGAGAACCGTGTAGCCGGCGATAGGCGTGCGGCAGGATCCGTCGAGTGCAGCGAGGAACGCGCGTTCGCAGGACACGGCGTCGAAGGTCGGCCGGTGGTTGATCGGGTCGAGCAGCGCGTCGATCCGGGCGTCGCCGACACGGCTTTCGATGCAGATCGCACCTTGTGCTGGTGCCGGCGGGAAGGTGGTGGGGTCGAGAAGTTCGGTAATCACTTCTTCGCGGGCAAGCCGCTTCAGCCCGGCATAAGCAAGCAGCGTCGCATCGACATGACCTTCGTTCAGCTTGCGAAGGCGCGTCCCGACGGAGCCGCGGAAGATGGTCACCTGGATGTCCGGGCGGATGCGGCGGATGAGCGCCTGGCGGCGCAGCGACGCGGTGCCGACGACGGCGCCATCCGGCAGCGCGGTCAGGGTCGGCGCCGTCCGCCCGATCAGCGCGTCACGGAAATCCTCACGCGGCAGGTAGGCCGAGATGTAAAGCCCGTCAGGCAGCCTGGTCGGCATGTCCTTGGAGGAATGAACCGCAAAATCGAGGTCGCCGGAGGCGAGCTGTTCTTCGAGCTCCAGCGTAAACAGGCCCTTGCCGCCGATCTCGCTCAACGACCTGTCGACGACGCGGTCGCCGGTGGTCGAGAGGATGACGATCTCGAACATCTCCTCCGGAAGGTCATGCGCCGCCATCAGTCGTGCGC
Source organism: Neorhizobium turbinariae (assembly GCF_023223505.1). NCBI lineage: Bacteria > Pseudomonadati > Pseudomonadota > Alphaproteobacteria > Hyphomicrobiales > Rhizobiaceae > Neorhizobium > Neorhizobium turbinariae. The sequence continues at coordinate 150,735 of NZ_JALPRY010000016.1, read as the reverse complement.
GTGTTTCAGCCGCCTGGGCGAGCGCCAGCGGGCTGCCGCGTGTTCCGATCCGGAAAGGTTTTGTTTGCATATCGGTCATTCCATTGTTACCGGAGGGTTCTCCGTAAACCCGTTTATCCGAGCTCGCAACGAGCGATAGTACATGGCGACCTTTCTTCGCATCCTCGGGATAGAATCAAGCTGCGACGAAACCGCCGCGGCGGTGGTCGTGCGCCATGAAGACGGGCGCGGCGAGATCCTGTCGGATGTCGTGCTTTCGCAGCTCGACGAGCACAGCGCCTATGGCGGCGTCGTGCCGGAGATTGCAGCGCGCGCACATGTCGAGGCGCTCGACGGACTGGTCGAGCAAGCGCTGGTTCGCGCCAATGTTTCGCTAGGCGACATCGATGCCGTCGCCGCGACTTCCGGTCCGGGGCTGATCGGTGGCCTGATTGTCGGGCTGATGACGGCGAAGGCCATCGCGCGTGCCACGGGCAAGCCGCTGATGGCGATCAACCACCTCGAAGGCCATGCGCTGACGGCGCGGCTGACGGACGGGCTCTCCTTCCCTTACCTCATGCTGCTCGTGTCCGGTGGACATACGCAACTCGTGCTGGTGCGTGGCGTTGGCGAATACGAGCGCTGGGGCACCACGATCGATGATGCGCTCGGCGAAGCCTTCGACAAGACGGCGAAGTTACTTGGCCTGCCTTATCCCGGGGGACCGGCGGTCGAGAAGGCTGCGCAAACCGGGAATCCGGATCGTTTCTCGCTGCCGCGGCCGCTGGTTGGCGAAGCGCGGCTCGACTTCTCCTTCTCGGGCCTGAAGACGGCGGTGCGGCAGGCGGCAACCGAGATCGCTCCGCTGTCCGAACAGGATGTGGCCGATATCTGCGCCTCGTTCCAGAAGGCGATCTCGCGGACACTGCGCGACCGCATCGGCCGCGGTCTTGCCCGCTTCAAGGCGGAGTTCGGCGCGCTCGACGTGGATCCGGCGCTGGTGGTCGCGGGTGGCGTTGCCGCCAATCAGGAAATTCGCCGCACGCTGCAGGCGCTTTGCATCGAAAACGGCTTCCGCTTCATTGCGCCGCCGCTCAGGCTCTGCACCGACAATGCGGCGATGATCGCCTGGGCAGGGCTGGAACGCCTGGCCGAAGACATGCCGGCCGATGGGCTCGACGTGGCGCCGCGTTCGCGCTGGCCGCTCGACAGCCACGCGCAGACGCTTCTGGGGTCAGGAAAACGGGGCGCCAAGGCATGAGTGCCGCAAGGCAGCCTGGCGAACGTATTGCCGTGATCGGCGCTGGCGCCTTCGGGACCGCGCTTGCCGCGGTGATGGCGCTCGGAAACCGTTACCCGGTGACGCTGGTCGGTCGCAACATGGCCCTGATGAGCGACCTGCGCGACGACCGCGTGCATGATGCCGCTCTTCCCGGCGTGCCGCTGCCGGATGCGCTGCAGTTTTCCGCAGAACCCGATGCCATTGCCGAGGCGAGCCTCGTGCTGTTTGCCATGCCGTCACAGGCGCAAGGTGACGCGGCACGTTATTACGGTCCCTATCTTGCCGACGACGCCGTCGTGGTCACCTGCGCGAAAGGGATTGATCGCGCCTCAGGCCGCCTCCTCACCGATCTGCTTGAGGCGGAACTGCCGCGTCACCCTGTCGCCGCGCTATCCGGTCCGGGTTTCGCGGCCGATATGGCACGCGGCCTGCCGACGGCCATGGTGGTTGCTGCCCAGGATGCGACGCTCGCCGAACGGCTCGCGCTTGCCATGTCCGGCCGCACCTTCCGGCTTTATCCGTCGTCGGACCGGATCGGCACCCAGCTTGGCGGGGCGCTCAAAAACGTGCTGGCGATCGCCTGCGGCATCGTGGAAGGCGCCGGATTGGGCGAATCCGCCCGGGCGGCGCTGATCTCGCGCGGACTGGCCGAGATGTCGCGGCTCGTCGAGGCGATGGGCGGCAGGGCCGATACCGTGCGCGGGCTCTCCGGCCTCGGCGACCTCGTGCTTACCGGCACCAGCCACCAGTCGCGCAATCTCCGCTTCGGCATCTCGCTCGGGCGTGGCGACCTGGCGCAGGCGAGCGGCGGCACGCTGGTCGAAGGCGCCTTTGCCGCTTCCGTCGCTGCCCGGCTTGGCGACGATCATGGCATCGACCTGCCGATCACCCGCGCCGTGGCCGATATCATCGACGGGCGGCTCGATGTCATGACGGCGATGCAACAGTTGATGAACCGACCGATCACTACTGAATAACCGTTACCCAAGGAGCAAGACCATGTTGTTTGCCTTCCTCTGCACCGACAAGCCCGGGCATCTCAATGTCCGCATGGACACGCGTCCCCAGCATGTCGAGCACCTCAACAAGCTCAATGCGGAGGGCACGCTGAAGTTTGCCGGGCCGTTCCTCGATGACGAAGGCAAGCCGAACGGCAGCCTCGTGGTGGTGGAAGCCGATGACATGGCCGCAGCCCGCATGATCGCCGAAGCCGATCCCTATTACCTCGCGGGCCTGTTCGAGAAGGTCGAGGTGAAGCCCTGGAACTGGGTCTTCAACAAGCCGGAGTAAGACAGCAGATGGCCTATTGGCTTTATAAATCCGAACCCTCGGCCTGGTCGTGGGAGCAGCAAAAGGCGGCCGGCGAAAAAGGCACCGAGTGGACGGGGGTGCGCAACTACCTGGCGCGCAACAACATGCGGGCGATGAAGATCGGCGACAAGGGCTTCTTCTACCACTCCAACGAGGGGCTGGAGATTGTCGGCATTGTGGAGGTGTGTGCGCTCTCGCATCCGGATTCGACGGCGAACGGCGATCCGAAGTGGGACTGCGTCGACATCCGCGCCGTGATGGACATGCCCAAACCCGTCACGTTGAAGGAGATCAAGGCGAACCCGAAGTTCGAGAAGATGTCGCTCGTCACCTCGATGCGGCTTTCGGTGCAGCCGGTGACGGACGAGGAATATTTCGAGATCTGCCGGCTGGGCGGCATCGACAACCCGCCCAAGTCGACCGACTGAAGACTGTCTTGAAGACCGATCCGCGGACATTCATCCTCGACAATACCGATCTCATGTGCCCGCCGCATGTGCCGGAAATCCGGCTGCATCTGGCGACCGAGGCGCATGAGCTTTGGCTGAAGACCGAGGTGGACCTGGAGCGGATCGGGCTGCCGCCGCCGTTCTGGGCCTTTGCCTGGGCGGGCGGGCAGGGGCTGGCGCGCTACGTGCTGGACCATCCGGACATGGTGGCGGGCAAGCGGGTTCTGGATTTCGCCAGCGGCTCCGGGCTTGTGGCGATTGCGGCCAAACGCGCCGGCGCGGCCGATGTGCTGGCGGCTGATATCGACCCCTGGGCGCAGACGGCGGTGGCGCTGAACGCGGCCGAAAATGGCGTCGAGGTTCGGTTCACGGGCGACAACCAGATCGGCGCCGCCACCGATGCCAATGTGCTGCTGGCCGGCGACGTGTTCTACGACAAGGATTTTGCCGCGGCGCTGATCCCGTGGTTTTCGCGGCTGGCCGGGGAGGGCAAGCTGGTGCTGGTGGGCGATCCCGGGCGCAGCTATTGCCCCAAGGATCGGCTGGAGGAACTTGCCGTCTACCAGGTGCCGGTGACGCGGGCACTCGAGGACAGCGAGGTCAAGCGCACCACCGTCTGGCGGTTCGTGGGATAGGGGTTTTTGCTGAGGTGCGACCCCCTCACCAACAAAATCTATGACTTAGCTCACGCTAAGATCATGATTTTGTAACCTCTCCCACCAGGGGAGAGGGAGGGCGCCGAGGATGCCGCAAGGCTTTTATCCCCGCGCGGTCTCCCGCCGTGGCCATGTCATCCTTGTTTCTGCAGCGCCTTGCACGAAAACCGGTGACCACTTTTCGGGGGCGCTGCACGATCGGAGAGCGCACGCGAATGCGGAACCTCTCTGATATGTAATTCTGTGGCTCCGCATTCGCGTGGCCTTCGGCGTTTTTTCAGGACTTCCGGTCCCTACAGGTGATCGCCTCGCCTCGCTGCGTGCCCCGATTTCTCAGGAACACTTGCACGGCTCAACCGAACCTGGCCTGGCGACCAGGGGGAGGCTTGATAGGGCGCGGCACTGAAGAACACATCCGCTCCCATGGCTTTCACCTCTCATCCCTCCCCGCACGTTACGGTTCAAGAATGAGCGCCGGCTTCCGCCTGCCCGCGAACGTCTCGCGAAACACTCCGGCGACGGAAGCAGGCACAGAATAGCGGGTGCCGAAAAGGCGGGGATGAAAAAGAGCCTAAGCCGTTGATGTGATTGAAGCGACCCCCGCAAATGTCCACGGGTCGCGTACGGTGATGGTTGTGATGACACCCCCCTCTGCCCTGCAGGGCATCTCCCCCTCAAGGGGGGAGATCACACGTGGCCCGGCTTCAAACTCCATCCACCCCCTGCACTTGAAGCAGTAGAAAGAGAATGCGATCGGCAGGCTCAGGCTCAAGGGGAGATCACACGTGGCCCGGCTTCAAACTCCATCCACCCTCTGCACCTGGAGCAGCAGGAAGAGGATGCGATCGGCAGGCTCAGGCTCAGGGCTCAGGGCTCAAGGGTCGGGGCCCGGGGCTCGAGGCATAGGGTTTAATGTTATGATGCCAGTCGCAGCCGTCGATGGTCGGGAGGCCGGTGCATCTGGCTGATCTCCCCCCTTGAGGGGGAGATGCCCGGCAGGGCAGAGGGGGGTGCACAGCACGCAGGATGCTTCACTCCTCAAGCCAAGGCCTTCGGTCGGTGTTGTGTGCGAGGCATTGCCGCGTGCCTCCGTCGCGGCCTGGCCGCACCTGCACGATGGTTCACGGCTCCGGGTGATACTATCAGTCGCAGCCGTCGATGGTCGGGAACCCGTGCCTCTGGCTGATCCCCCTCGGGGGGAGATGTCCGGCCGAGCAAAGGGGGGTGCCGAAGCGCTGACAAGCGGCGTGAACAAACATGCACGGTCGGCCACGCCGCTATGCGGCATCCATTGGCCGACCGAGGTCCGCTCGATGTGGCGGCAATCCTTAAGCCTAACGGCTCAGTTCCCGCCGCGGATGACGCAGACGCCAGCCTCGAAGGCGCAGGCACGCGACGCAAAGGCGTTGCCGCCCATCTCGGTTTCGACGTCGATGATCTTTGCCTTCGGCGCCGGCATCACGCCGGTGCGGATGTCACTGGCCCAGTAGAGATCGCGGGAGACATACCGGCCGACGCCGCGCACATCGTAGCCAGCGACCGACCCGCCATAGAAGTCACCGAAATGGTGCTTGCGACGGACATGCGCGATGGATTTGTTGATGCCGATCATCCGGTCGATTTCAGCCGGGCGGTTGTGGCGGCCGTCACCCTGGCGGTCCCACCGGCTGTTTTCCACCCGATGATATCCATGGCCCCGGTCGCGATGGCGGTCGGCCGCCTCGACGGAGGATCCGAGCGCTGCTGCAAGGGCCAGCGCGGCGAAAACAGGCTTCATGCGATTCGCTATCATGGCGAACTCCGTTCACGTGGTTAACAAAAGGTTAACACCGAAGTGCCGCCAGGTCTCCATCGCAACGGAATCTTTGGAATTTTATGGTTAACGTCGCTCCCGCCCGATTCGGCGGCTTACCTTGAGAAAGACACAATCGATTAAATTGCCCTTCCACCTGAAATGTTCTTGTCGCGCGACACGCGTGCGATTAAACCGTGCCAATGATGCAATGCACATTTTCTTTGCATTGCGGGCCCCCGCCCTCCATACCGCATACGACGCCGCGAGGTTCTGATGGCGAATGTGACAAATAACCGGCCTCTGTCGCCGCATCTTCAAATCTACAAGTTCATCCCGACAATGGCGATGTCGATCGTCCACCGCATTACCGGCGGTGCGCTGTATTTCGGCACGCTGCTTGTCGCTGCCTGGCTGATCGCCGCGGCCTCGGGCGAGGACTATTTCAACCAGGTCAACTGGTTCTTCGGCTCCATCATCGGCCAGATCATCCTGTTCGGTTATACCTGGGCCATGCTCCACCACCTGCTCGGCGGCCTGCGCCACATCATGTGGGATATCGGCTACGGTTTCGAGAAGGAATTCTCGACCATGCTGGCCAAGGCCAACCTCGTGGCTTCCATCGCGCTGACCGTGCTGGTTTGGGCGATCGTGCTGATCGTTCGCTGAGGAGATCGTTTCATGGATATGCGTACTCCCCTCGCCAAGGTTCGCGGTCTCGGCTCGGCAAAAAGCGGTACCGAACATTTCTGGCGCGTCCGCACGACCTCGCTCGCGCTCGTGCCCCTCATGCTGTTTTATGTGGTCTTCCTGATCATGTATGCGGGACGGCCTTATGCTGAAGTGGTCAGCGCGCTTGCCAATCCCTTCGTTGCGACCATCAACGGCCTGACCGTGATCGCCAGCATCATCCACATGCGGCTTGGCATGGAAGAGATCATCCAGGACTACATCCATTCCGAGTTCATGAAGGTCGCACTGCTGATCCTCAACGCAACCTTTTCCCTCGTGGTCGGCGGGCTCTGTCTTTTCGCCGTCCTGAAAATCGCATTTGCAGGATAATCCCATGGCATCCGTGACCCCGATCGCCCAGAACGGCAAGGCCTATACCTATGTCGACCATTCCTACGACGTGATCGTCGTCGGCGCCGGTGGCGCCGGCCTGCGCGCCACGCTCGGCATGGCTGAACAAGGCTTCAAGACCGCCTGCATCACCAAAGTCTTCCCGACCCGCTCCCACACCGTGGCGGCACAGGGCGGCATTGCCGCCTCGCTGCAGAACATGACGCCCGACAGCTGGCAGTGGCACCTTTACGACACCGTGAAGGGTTCCGACTGGCTCGGCGACGTCGACGCCATGCAGTACATGGTCATGGAAGCGCCGAAGGCCGTCTACGAACTGGAGCACTACGGCGTGCCCTTCTCGCGTAACGAGGAAGGCAAGATCTACCAGCGCCCGTTCGGCGGCCACATGCAGAACTTTGGCGCCGGTCCGCCGGTACAGCGCACCTGCGCTGCCGCTGACCGCACGGGACACGCCATCCTGCACACGCTTTACGGCCAGTCGCTCAAGAACAACGCGGAATTCTTCATCGAATATTTCGCGCTCGACCTGATCATGTCGGAAGACGGCAGCCGCTGCACCGGCGTCGTGGCCTGGAACCTCGACGACGGCACCATCCATCGCTTCGCGGCGAAGATGGTCGTGCTGGCGACCGGCGGTTATGGCCGCGCCTATTTCTCGGCAACCTCGGCCCATACCTGCACCGGCGACGGCGGCGGGATGGTGGCACGTGCCGGCCTGCCGCTGCAGGACATGGAGTTCGTGCAGTTCCACCCGACCGGCATCTACGGTTCGGGCTGCCTGATCACCGAAGGTGCGCGCGGCGAAGGCGGTTACCTCGTCAACTCGGAAGGCGAGCGCTTCATGGAGCGTTACGCTCCGTCGGCGAAGGACCTGGCCTCCCGTGACGTGGTATCGCGCTGCATGACGCTGGAAATCCGCGAAGGACGCGGCGTCGGCAAGAACAAGGACCACATCTTCCTGCATCTCGACCACCTGGATCCGGCCGTCCTGCACGAGCGCCTGCCGGGCATTTCCGAGAGCGCGAAGATCTTTGCGGGCGTCGACGTGACGCGCGAGCCGATCCCGGTCCTGCCGACCGTGCACTACAACATGGGCGGCATTCCGACGAACTACTGGGGCGAAGTGCTCAACGCCGACGGCGAAAACCCGGAACGCATCATCCCCGGCCTGATGGCCGTGGGCGAGGCGGGTTGCGCATCAGTTCACGGGGCAAACCGTCTCGGCTCCAACTCGCTGATCGACCTCGTGGTCTTCGGCCGTGCGGCCGCCATCCGCGCCGGCGAGGTAATCAACCGCGCCGAGCCGATCCCGGCGCTCAACCTTGCTGCCTGCGACAAGATCATGGCCCGTTTCGACGGCCTGCGTCACGCCAAGGGCGGCACGCCGACGGCGGTGCTGCGCGACAAGATGCAGCGCGCCATGCAGGAAGACGCGGCCGTGTTCCGCACCCAGGAGTCACTCGAATCCGGTTGCCGCCGCCTGTCGGCCATCTGGGGCGAGCTCAAGGACATCCAGGTGACCGACCGCTCGATGATCTGGAACTCGGATCTCGTCGAGACGCTCGAACTGCACAACCTGATGGCCAACGCGATCACCACGGTCTTTGGCGCCGAAGCGCGCAAGGAAAGCCGTGGCTCGCATGCGCGCGAAGACTACACGTCCGGCCCGTTCGGCGGTCGCGACGACGAGAACTGGCGCAAGCACACGCTCGCCTGGGTTTCCGAGGCGGGCGAGGTGAAGCTCGACTACCGTCCGGTCCACACCGAGCTGATCGCGGATGGCATCGAAGCCGCCAAGATCGAGCCCAAGGCGCGCGTCTACTGATCTCAAAGGACCTGGAACATGGTTGAACTCGCTCTACCGAAAAATTCCCAGATGACCGAGGGGAAGGTCTGGCCGAAGCCGGCCGGCGCCAAGAATGTCCGGGAATACCGCATCTACCGCTGGAACCCGGACGACGGACAGAACCCGCGCATCGACACCTTCTATGTCGACGTGGACGACTGCGGGCCGATGGTTCTCGATGGTCTTCTCTACATCAAGAACAAGATCGACCCGACGCTGACGCTGCGCCGCTCCTGCCGCGAAGGCATCTGCGGCTCCTGCGCCATGAACATCGACGGCTCGAACACGCTGGCCTGCACCAAGGGCATGGACGACGTGAAGGGCACGGTGAAGGTTTATCCGCTGCCGCACATGCCGGTGGTGAAGGACCTCGTGCCGGACCTCACCAACTTCTACGCCCAGCACCGCTCGATCGAGCCATGGCTGAAGACGGTATCGCCGCAGCCGGCCAAGGAATGGAAGCAGAGCCATGAGGACCGCCTCAAGCTCGACGGCCTCTACGAGTGCATCCTGTGCGCCTGCTGCTCGACCTCCTGTCCGAGCTACTGGTGGAACGGCGACCGCTACCTCGGCCCGGCTGTTCTCCTGCAGGCCTATCGCTGGCTGATCGACAGCCGCGACGAAGCCAAGGGCGAGCGCCTCGACAATCTCGAGGATCCCTTCCGGCTTTATCGCTGCCACACGATCATGAACTGTGCGCAGACCTGTCCGAAGGGCCTCAACCCGGCCAAGGCGATTGCCGAAATCAAGAAGATGATGGTCGAGCGCCGCGTCTGACCCGAGATTGCCGGCCGGTCGCGCGACGTGCGGGATCGGCCGGCTCACCACTCTCCTTCCTGTGAGACAAGACGCGTCACAGGCATGCCGAATTGTTCCGGTACGACTTGATTAACCAATTCGCTTTACGCTAATGCGGTCTTAATCAGTGGCCGGGCGGATGAGGACTGAAAGCAGGAGTAGTAGTATGCAGATGAGATATGTGGCGACGACTTTGGTTCTAGCCATGGCGCTTGCCGGTTGCCAGCGGACGTCGAACAATCTCTACAGTGGCCTTCCGGCCCAGCCCGCTCAACCTGCCCCTCTCCAGGCCCAGCCGGTTCCTTCGGTCCAGGGCAGCGAACTTCCGCCTCCAGGTGGCGCGTCGCAATACCCGTCTGCGCCGGCGGCCGGCCAGGACATGGCAGCGCTTGATCCGAACGCGGCTGCCCCGGCAAGCGCGCTCGACATCAAGAAGGAAGCCATGGTCGGCAACTGGCGTGTTTCCAACGCCGGCCAGTCCTGCGACATGTTCCTGACGCTCACCAATCTCGGCAGCGGCTCGCGCGGCGGTACGCGCGGTTGCGCGGGCGAACTGACAGCGATGGGCTCCTGGGAAGTGTCGGGCAAGATGGTGCAGTTCAAGAACCGCTCCGGCGACGTGATCGGCCGCGTCTACAAGACGGCCGAGAACAAGTTCGACGGCACGCTGAACTCCGGACAGCCGGTGAGCCTCAGCCGCTAAGCCCTCGCCTCCGAGGGCGTCTTTTGGAACCCATACCGAAATACACGACGAGTGTCGTCGAGGAGCTGAAGGCGCTGACTGCGTCGGGCACCTTGACGGCTGACGCCGCGCAGCTCGATGTCGCTGCAAAGCTCGACCATGTCCTGACTTGCCTGCGGGACACCAAGCCTTCGAAGAAGAAGAGTGCGCTCGGCTGGCTGTTTGCCAAGGGCGGCGGCAAGCCGCGCGAGATCCGCGGGCTCTACGTGCATGGCAGCGTTGGTCGCGGCAAGACCATGCTGATGGACATGTTCTTCAAGAAGGCGCCGACGGAAAAGAAACGCCGGGCGCATTTCCACGAGTTCATGGCGGATGTGCACAATCGCATCCACGAGCACCGGCAGAAGCTGAAGCGGGGCGAGACGAAGCAGTCCGATCCCGTGCCACCGGTGGCGGAGGCGATCTTTGCCGAGGCCGAGCTGCTGTGCTTCGACGAATTCTCGGTCACCGACATCACCGATGCGATGATCCTGGCGCGCCTGTTCACCGAACTGTTCGGGCTCGGCTGCGTGCTGATCGCCACTTCCAACGTGGCGCCGGAGAACCTCTACAAGGACGGGCTCAACCGCGGGCTGTTCCTGCCCTTCATTGCGCTGCTCGGCAAGTATGTCGACGTGGTGACGCTGGACAGCCCGACCGACTACCGGATGCAGAAGCTTGCGAGCCTGCCGGTCTATCTCACGCCGCTCGACGCGCGCACCGATGCCGCGATGGAATCCTCCTGGCACCAGGTGACCGAAGGCCTGAAGTCGGCGCCGATGGAAATCCCGAGGAAGGGGCGCAGCATCCATGTGCCCTCGGCAGCCGGACGTGCGGCACGCTTCCAGTTCAGCGACATCTGCGGCAAGCCGCTCGGCGCCTCCGACTACCTCGCGATCGCCGACCGGTTCGACTCCGTTTTCGTCGAGCATGTGCCGCAACTTGGCCCCGACAAGCGAAATGAGGCCAAGCGGTTTATCAATCTCGTTGACGCCCTATATGACCATGGCGTTCGCCTGTTCGTGTCTGCGGCCACTGCTCCGGAAGACATTCTTCTCGAGCGGCGCGGCACGGAAGGCTTCGAGTTTGACCGGACCGTTTCGCGGCTGTTCGAGATGCGGAGCCAGGATTACCTGGAGATGCATCAGGAAAAGCGGCGACGGGCTTAATTTCCGTTAATGATTATCTTACGTTTACGTAAGAGTTTTGCATTCTAACCGATTGAAAATACTGGGTCGGAAAGAATCCATTGCGTTTTTTGCGCGTTAGGTCTATGCGATCTGGCACATTGGCGGGCTCCAGAGCTTGCTGTGGTTCGGATCTCGAGAGGAAGCTTTTCGATGGCGCGCAAGAAGATCGCACTTATTGGTTCTGGCATGATCGGTGGCACGCTGGCTCACCTGGCCAGCTTGAAGGAACTGGGCGACATCGTCCTGTTCGACATTGCCGACGGTATCCCGCAGGGCAAGGGACTGGACATTGCGCAGTCCGGACCGGTTGAAGGCTTCAACGCCAAGCTTTCCGGCGCAAGCGACTATTCCGCCATCGAAGGCGCTGACGTGTGCATCGTCACCGCCGGTGTTGCCCGCAAGCCGGGCATGAGCCGCGACGACCTTCTCGGCATCAACCTCAAGGTCATGGAACAGGTCGGCGCCGGCATCAAGAAGTATGCCCCGAACGCCTTCGTGATCTGCATCACCAACCCGCTCGACGCGATGGTCTGGGCGCTCCAGAAGTTCTCCGGCCTGCCGAAGAACATGGTTGTCGGCATGGCCGGCGTTCTCGACTCCGGTCGTTTCCGCCACTTCATCGCTGAGGAATTCAACGTTTCCGTCCAGGACGTCACCGCATTCGTTCTCGGCGGCCACGGCGACACGATGGTTCCGCTCGCACGTTACTCCACCGTTGCCGGCATTCCGCTGACGGACCTCGTGAAGATGGGCTGGACGACGCAGGAGCGTCTCGAAGAGATCATCCAGCGCACCCGTGACGGTGGCGCCGAGATCGTTGGCCTGCTGAAGACCGGTTCGGCCTACTACGCGCCGGCCGCCTCGGCGATCGAAATGGCTGAATCCTACCTCAAGGACAAGAAGCGCGTCCTGCCGGTTGCTGCCCACCTCGCGGGCCAGTACGGCGTCAAGGACATGTACGTCGGCGTACCGGTTGTTCTCGGTGCCGGCGGTGTCGAGCGCGTCATCGAAGTCGAGTTCAACAAGGACGAAGAAGCAGCCTTCCAGAAGTCTGTCGGCGCCGTTGCCGGCCTCTGCGAAGCTTGCATGAACATCGCTCCTGCCCTGAAGTAATCGGCGTCGACGCACACTCAATAGGGATAGACCCCATGAACATTCATGAATATCAGGCCAAGGCTCTCCTGAAGAGCTATGGCGCACCGGTTGCGGAAGGCGTTGCCATCCTGAAGGCGGAAGAGGCTGAGGCGGCTGCAAAGTCGCTGCCGGGCCCGCTTTACGTGGTCAAGAGCCAGATCCACGCCGGCGGCCGCGGCAAGGGCAAGTTCAAGGAACTCGGCCCCGACGCCAAGGGCGGTGTTCGCCTCGCCAAGTCGATCGATGAAGTTGTTGCCAACGTCAAGGAAATGCTTGGCAACACGCTGGTGACGGCCCAGACCGGCGAAGCCGGCAAGCAGGTGAACCGCCTCTACATCGAAGACGGCGCCGACATTGCTCGCGAACTCTATTGCTCGCTGCTCGTCGACCGCTCCGTCGGCAAGGTTGCCTTCGTTGTCTCGACCGAAGGCGGCATGGACATCGAGGCTGTCGCCCACGACACGCCGGAGAAGATCCACACGATCGCAATCGACCCGGAAGCCGGTGTGACGGCTGACGACGTTGCGAAGATCTCGCAGGCGCTGGCGCTCGAAGGCGCTGCTGCCGAAGACGCGAAGTCGCTGTTCCCGATCCTCTACAAGGCGTTCAGCGAGAAGGACATGGCCCTTCTCGAGATCAACCCGCTGATCGTCATGGAAAATGGCCACCTGCGCGTTCTCGACGCCAAGGTTTCCTTCGACGGCAACGCGATGTTCCGTCACGACGACGTCAAGGCGCTGCGCGACGAGACCGAGGAAGACGCCAAGGAAATCGAAGCCTCCAAGTGGGACCTCGCCTACGTTGCCCTCGACGGCAACATCGGCTGCATGGTCAACGGCGCCGGTCTTGCCATGGCAACGATGGACATCATCAAGCTCTACGGCAAGGAGCCTGCCAACTTCTGCGACGTCGGCGGTGGCGCCGGCAAGGAGAAGGTCGCGGCAGCCTTCAAGATCATCACGGCTGATCCGAAGGTCGAAGGCATCCTCGTCAACATCTTCGGCGGCATCATGAAGTGTGACGTCATCGCCGAGGGCGTTGTTGCGGCCGTTCAGGAAGTCGGTCTCAAGGTTCCGCTGGTTGTGCGCCTCGAGGGCACCAATGTGGAACTCGGCAAGAAGATCCTGAATGAATCGGGTCTTGCGATCACGGCAGCTGACGACTTGGACGATGCGGCCAAGAAGATCGTCGCGGCGATCAACGCCTAATTGAAGGACCGGAACTTATGTCCATTCTCGTCAACAAGAACACCAAGGTCCTGGTTCAGGGCCTGACCGGCAAGACCGGCACCTTCCATACCGAACAGGCGCTCGCTTACTATGGCACGCAGATGGTCGGCGGCATCCATCCCAAGAAGGGTGGCGAAACCTGGACCGGCTCGAAGGGCGAAACCCTGCCGATCTTTGCTTCCGTTGCCGAAGCCAAGGAAAAGACCGGTGCCGATGCATCCGTGATCTACGTTCCGCCGGCAGGTGCCGCGGACGCGATCATTGAGGCGATCGACGCCGAGATCCCGTTCATCACCTGCATCACCGAAGGTATTCCGGTGATGGACATGGTGCGGGTCAAGGCACGGCTGGACAAGTCGAAGTCGCGCCTGCTCGGACCGAACTGCCCGGGCATCCTGACACCGGAAGAATGCAAGATCGGCATCATGCCGGGCTCGATCTTCCGCAAGGGTTCGGTCGGTATCGTTTCCCGCTCCGGCACGCTGACCTACGAGGCCGTCTTCCAGACCTCCAACGAGGGCCTGGGCCAGACGACGGCTGTCGGCATCGGCGGCGACCCGGTCAAGGGCACCGAGTTCATCGACGTGCTCGAGATGTTCCTCGCCGACGAAGCCACGACCTCGATCATCATGATCGGCGAAATCGGCGGCTCGGCTGAAGAAGACGCGGCGCAGTTCCTCAAGGACGAAGCGAAGAAGGGTCGCAAGAAGCCGATGGCAGGCTTCATCGCCGGCCGTACCGCGCCGAAGGGCCGCACCATGGGCCACGCCGGCGCAGTTGTTTCCGGCGGCAAGGGTGACGCAGAATCCAAGATCGCGGCCATGGAATCGGCCGGTATCAAGGTCTCGCCGTCGCCGGCCCGCCTGGGCAAGACGCTGGTTGAAGTCCTCAAGGGCTGACGCCACATAAGGGACACCCGCCGGGCTTATGAACGGCGGGTGATCCGGCAGATTCGGGCAGGCGAGGGTAAGTCTCGGCTGTCCTGGTGCAGGATGATGAGAGTGAGGTGACCTGCTGGCTGTCAGCATGTCACCTGAATTCAGCGTAGATGCACTGCGCATGGCCGCCCCGGCGGTTCGAGATATCAAAGCGAAGACCAAGAAAATGCGGAGCCCGGGCATTTCGGATCCGATTACGTGAGGAGGCGGGCGCGGCGCCCGCAATACGCAATGGCACGGCAAGAAGCCAACGAGCAGTTTCTCATCACCTCCTTCCTCGACGGACAGAATGCTGCCTATATCGAGCAGCTGCATGCCCGCTATGAGGATGACCCGAATTCCGTTGCACCGGAGTGGCAGGCCTTCTTCAAGGCGCTGGCCGACAACCCGGAAGACGTGAAGAAGGCGGCAGCGGGAGCCTCGTGGCAGCGCAAGAACTGGCCGATCGTCGCCAATGGCGAACTGGTTTCGGCTCTCGACGGCAACTGGCCGGCGGTTGAAAAGGCGATCGAAAAGAAGGTCAAGGCCAAGGTCGAGGAAGCCGCTGCGGCATCCGGCAAGCCGGCCAGCGACGCCGACGTGCACCAGGCGACCCGCGACAGCGTGCGCGCCATCATGATGATCCGCGCCTATCGCATGCGCGGCCACCTGCATGCCAAGCTCGACCCGCTCGGCCTGGCCGCACCGGTGGAAGACTATAACGAACTGTCGCCTTCGGCTTACGGTTTCACCGAAGCCGATTACGACCGCAAGATCTTCATCGACAACGTGCTCGGCCTCGAATGCGCCACGCTGCGCGAAATGATCGACATCCTGGAGCGCACCTACTGCTCCACGATCGGCGTCGAGTTCATGCATATCTCGAACCCGGAAGAAAAGGCTTGGATTCAGGAACGGATCGAAGGCCCGGGCAAGGGCATCGAGTTCACGCCGGAAGGCAAGAAGGCCATCCTTTCCAAGCTGGTGGAAGGCGAAGGTTACGAACAGTTCCTCGACGTCCGCTTCAAGGGCACCAAGCGCTTCGGCCTCGACGGCGGTGAATCGCTGATCCCGGCGCTCGAGCAGATCATCAAGCGCGGCGGCCAGGACGGCCTTGAAGAAATCGTTCTCGGCATGGCCCACCGCGGCCGCCTGAACGTGCTCACCAACGTCATGGGCAAGCCGCACCGCGCCGTGTTCCACGAGTTCAAGGGCGGTTCGTTCAAGCCTGATGAAGTTGAAGGTTCCGGCGACGTGAAGTACCACCTGGGTGCCTCGTCCGACCGCGAATTCAACGGCAACAAGGTTCACCTGTCGCTGACCGCGAACCCGTCCCACCTCGAGATCGTCAACCCGGTCGTGATGGGCAAGGCGCGCGCCAAGCAGGACATGCTGGCCAAGGAATGGGAAGGCGACATCATTCCGCTCAAGGAGCGCGCCAAGGTCCTGCCGCTCCTCATCCACGGTGATGCGGCCTTTGCCGGCCAGGGCGTGGTTGCCGAAATCCTCGGCCTCTCGGGCCTGCGCGGCCATCGCGTCGCTGGAACGATGCACTTCATCATCAACAACCAGATCGGTTTCACCACCAATCCGGCCTTCTCGCGTTCGTCGCCTTATCCGTCCGACGTCGCCAAGATGATCGAAGCGCCGATCTTCCACGTGAACGGTGATGATCCGGAAGCTGTGACTTACGCAGCCAAGATCGCGACCGAGTACCGGATGAAGTTCCACAAGCCGGTCGTGGTCGACATGTTCTGCTACCGCCGCTTCGGCCACAACGAAGGCGACGAGCCGAGCTTCACGCAGCCGAAGATGTACAAGGTCATCCGTAACCACAAGACGGTGACCCAGCTCTACGCCGAGCGCCTGATTGCCGAAGGCCTGCTGACCGAAGGCGAGTTCGAGAAGATGAAGGCCGACTGGCGTGCGCATCTGGAGGCTGAATTCGAAGCCGGCCAGTCGTACAAGCCGAACAAGGCCGACTGGCTCGACGGCCAGTGGACCGGCCTGCGCTCTGCCGACAATGCCGACGAGCAGCGTCGCGGCAAGACCGCCGTTCCGATGAAGGAACTGCGCGAGATCGGCCGCAAGCTGTCGACGGTTCCGGAAGGCTTCAACGTGCACCGCACGATCAAGCGCTTCATGGAAAACCGGGCGCAGATGGTCGAGACCGGCGAAGGCATCGACTGGGCCATGGCCGAAGCGCTGGCTTTCGGTTCGCTCGCGATCGAAGGCACGAAGATCCGCCTTTCCGGCCAGGACTGCGAACGCGGCACGTTCTCGCAGCGTCACTCGGTTCTCTACGACCAGGAAACCGAAGAGCGCTACATCCCGCTCGCCAACCTGTCTCCGAGCCAGGCGCGCTATGAAGTCATCAACTCGATGCTTTCGGAAGAAGCCGTTCTTGGCTTCGAATACGGCTACTCGCTGGCCCGCCCGAACGCGCTGACGCTCTGGGAAGCCCAGTTCGGCGACTTCGCCAACGGTGCGCAGGTCGTGTTCGACCAGTTCATCTCGTCGGGCGAGCGCAAGTGGCTTCGCATGTCCGGCCTCGTCTGCCTGCTGCCGCATGGCTATGAAGGCCAGGGTCCGGAACACTCGTCGGCCCGCCTCGAGCGCTGGCTGCAGATGTGCGCCGAAGACAACATGCAGGTTGCCAACTGCACGACGCCGTCGAACTACTTCCACATCCTGCGCCGCCAGGTAAAGCGCGACTTCCGCAAGCCGCTGATCCTGATGACGCCGAAGTCGCTGCTGCGCCACAAGCGTGCAACATCGACGCTGGCTGAAATGGCGGGCGAGTCCTCCTTCCACCGTCTCCTGTGGGACGATGCGGAAGTCATCAAGGACGGCCCGATCAAGCTGCAGAAGGATGCCAAGATCCGCCGCGTCGTGCTCTGCACCGGCAAGGTCTATTACGACCTGCTCGAAGAGCGCGAAAAGCGTGGCATCGACGACATCTACCTGCTGCGCATCGAACAGCTCTATCCGTTCCCGGCTAAGGCGCTGATCAACGAACTCAGCCGCTTCCGCAATGCGGAGATGGTATGGTGCCAGGAAGAGCCCAAGAACATGGGCGCCTGGTCGTTCATCGATCCGTATCTGGAATGGGTGCTGGCGCATATTGATGCCAAGTACCAGCGCGTTCGCTACACCGGTCGCCCGGCTGCGGCATCGCCTGCAACGGGCCAGATGTCGAAGCACCTGGCGCAGCTCGAAGCCTTCCTCGAAGACGCGCTCGGCGGCTAAGGAGACGGGCCGATGGCCTACTTTCACCTGAAGCTGATCGCGCCAAGACCGAGCTTCCCGCATGATGCATCGCCGGAGGAAAAAACGGCGATGCAGGCGCATTTCGGTTACTGGCAGGGTCTTGCCCTTCAGGGTGTCGCAATCGCCGTGGGTCCCGTCTTCGCTGAAGGCGGGGCCTTCGGCTTGGCGCTGGTGGAAGTTTCCGACGAGGCTGCTGCGCGCGATCTCGCCGATGGTGACCCGATCGTGACCGCCGGCCTCGGCTTCAAGTTTGACATATCTCCCATGCCCTCCATCATTCTCAGGACATCCGCGGGCGGTGCCGCGGCTGCCGCATAAACGCAAACAACCATTCAGGACGTAAACACAATGGCCACTGAAATCCGCGTTCCCACCTTGGGAGAATCCGTCAGCGAGGCAACCGTCGGCACCTGGTTCAAGAAGGTCGGCGACACGGTGAAGGCCGACGAGCCGCTTCTCGAGCTCGAAACGGACAAGGTGACTGTTGAAGTGCCGGCCCCGGCTGCCGGTGTTCTGACCGAAATCGTTGCCCAGAACGGCGAAACCGTCGGCCTTGGCGCCCTGCTTGGCCAGATCGCCGAAGGTGCCGCAGGCGCCGCGACCTCGGCTCCGGCCGAAGCTGCTCCGGCAAAGGCTGCCGAACCTGCTGCTCCGGCTCCTGCCGCTGCAGCCGCACCGGCTTCCTCCGGTTCGTCCATGCCGCCGGCTCCGGCTGCCGCCAAGCTTGCTGCCGACAACAACGTCTCGACGGGCGACATCGAAGGCTCCGGCAAGCGCGGCCAGGTGCTGAAGGGCGACGTGATTGCAGCGATCGCCAAGGGCCCGGCAGCTGCCGCTCCGGCCGCAGCACCGGCTGCCCCGCGTCCGGTTTCGTCTGCTGACGATGCAGCCCGCGAAGAACGCGTGAAGATGACGCGCCTGCGCCAGACCATCGCACGTCGCCTCAAGGACGCGCAGAACACGGCCGCCATGCTGACCACCTACAACGAGGTGGACATGAAGGCGGTCATGGACCTGCGCAACCGCTACAAGGAGATCTTCGAGAAGAAGCACGGCGTGAAGATGGGCTTCATGGGCTTCTTCACGAAGGCCGTTACCCACGCGCTGAAGGAAATCCCCTCGATCAACGCCGAGATCGATGGCACCGACATCATCTACAAGAACTACTGCCACGTCGGCATGGCTGTTGGCACCGACAAGGGCCTCGTCGTTCCGGTCATCCGTGATGCCGACCAGCTGTCGATCGCCGGCGTCGAAAAGGAACTCGGCCGTCTTGCCAAGGCAGCCCGTGACGGTTCGCTCGCCATGTCCGACATGCAGGGCGGCACCTTCACCATCACCAATGGTGGCGTCTACGGTTCGCTGATGTCCTCGCCGATCCTCAACGCACCGCAGTCGGGTATCCTCGGCATGCACAAGATCCAGGAGCGCCCGGTTGCGATCGGCGGCCAGGTCGTGATCCGTCCGATGATGTACCTGGCTCTCTCCTACGATCACCGCATCGTCGACGGCAAGGAAGCAGTGACCTTCCTCGTCCGCGTCAAGGAAAGCCTGGAAGATCCGGAGCGTCTGGTTCTCGATCTCTAAGACTGGAGAAAAGCCATGGAAGCGCTTGGGGTCACGGCAACGCCTTACATGACGCTGCTTGCCCTGAGCGTCGTCCTGCTGGTCGTCCACATCCTGCTGCAGGGCATGTTCGCGACCCGCGAACTTGGCTCGCAGTGGAATGCGGGGCCGCGGGACGAGGGCCTTGAGCCCAAGAGCCCGCTGGCCGGGCGTGCGGCCCGCGCCTCCAGAAACTTCCAGGAAACCTATCCGGCCTTCATCGGCTTGCTGCTCGGCGTCGCCTTTTCCGGCGACGACGCTTCCTACTGGGGGCTGATCGGCGCCTGGATCTGGTTCGTGGCGCGCATCGTCTATCTGCCGCTGTACCTCGCCGGCATTCCCTATTTCCGCTCCTTCGTCTGGTTGATCAGCCTCATCGGGCTGCTGGCCATGATGTTTGCGCTGTTCCGGTGATGCGATGAAGCGGCTGTTCAAGGCATCGCTCATCACGATCTGCCTGACGCCGGCTTTCGCCTTGGCGCAGGAGCGCTGCCCGATCGAGAAGGCGGTCTTTGCCGAAGCCGATGGCGGGACGGAGCTTGCCTTCCGACCCGTAGGTTCCGATGCTGCCGCCGTCAGCCACATGTTCTCGGTAACGGGGGCAAAGCTGAAACTTGACGGCCATGTGATGTATGACGAGGAATCGCAGCGTCCGGCCGGCATGATCATGAACAACTGCCCCGAGGGTGACGCGACAGGCGCAGAGCTGCGCGCCTGCACGGTATGGACGGGCGTTCTCTACTCGGTGAACCCTAGCGACGCCGGGATTGACGTTCTGGGTGGCGAGGGAACGCCGGCACCCGATGCGGTTCTGCTGCCTGGTTTTGGCCCGGCGATCCGCCATTCGCAGCTTTGGGACAAAAGCGGGCTGAAGTCCGTTCCATGGGATCTTTACGCGTTCAAGGGGTGCAATGGATGACTGATACACCTGTCATGCTCGTGACCGGCGGAAGCCGTGGCATCGGCGCAGCCGTTTGCCTGCTCGCGGCCCGCAACGGCTGGCGTGTCGCCGTCAACTACGCCTCGAATGCACAGGCTGCCGAAGCCGTGGTCGAGAAGATCAAGGCGGCCGGCGGCGACGCGACTGCAATAAAGGGCGATGTCGGCAATGCCGCCGACATCGATGCAATGTTTGCAGCGGTGGACCGGCACTTCGGGCGGCTCGATGCGCTGGTGAACAATGCGGGTATCGTCGACATGCCGCAGCGTGTCGACGAGATGAGCGTCGAACGGCTCGAGCGGATGATGCGCATCAACGTGACAGGCTCCATCCTCTGCGCCGGCCATGCGGTGCGTCGCATGTCCACCAAGCACGGAGGCAAGGGCGGCGCGATCGTCAACATCTCGTCCATGGCGGCGATCATCGGGTCGCCGGCGCAATATGTCGATTATGCCGCTTCCAAGGGCGCCATCGACACGCTGACGGTTGGCCTGTCGCGTGAAGTGGCGGCGGAAGGCGTGCGGGTCAATGCGATCCGCCCTGGTGTCATCGAGACGGACATCCATGCGTCCGGCGGCCTGCCGGACCGGGCGCGCGACATGGCGCCCAATATTCCCATGCAACGCCCGGGGCAGGCGCAAGAGGTGGCGGATGCCGTTCTCTACCTCCTTTCGCCCGGTGCATCCTATATAACTGGCGCGATCCTCAATGTGAGCGGTGGGCGCTAAGAGAACAACGGAAGGAAAACTACAATGGCTTATGATGTTGTCGTCATCGGAAGCGGTCCCGGCGGCTATGTATGCGCAGTCAAGGCTGCCCAGCTTGGCCTCAAGGTGGCAGTCGTTGAAAAGCGCGCGACCTATGGCGGCACCTGCCTGAACGTCGGCTGCATTCCGTCCAAGGCGCTGCTGCATGCCTCCGAGATGTTCCACCACGCCGCCCATGGCATGGATGCGCTCGGCGTCGAGGTCGAGGCTCCCAAGCTCAACCTCGAAAAGATGATGGCGCACAAGGATGCGACCGTGAAGTCCAACGTCGACGGCGTGTCCTTCCTGTTCAAGAAGAACAAGATCGATGGCTTCATCGGCACCGGCAAGATCGTCTCCGCCGGCAAGGTTTCGGTGACCGGTGACGACGGCAAGGTCCAGGAACTGGAAACCAAGAACATCGTGATTGCCACCGGTTCGGATGTTGCCGGCATTCCGGGTCTCAATGTCGAGATCGACGAGAAGACCATCGTGTCCTCGACCGGTGCGATTGCACTCGACAAGGTGCCGCAGAGCCTGGTCGTCGTCGGCGGCGGCGTCATCGGCATGGAACTCGGTTCGGTCTGGCTGCGCCTCGGCGCCAAGGTGACGGTCGTCGAATATCTCGACAAGCTGCTCGGTGGCATGGACGCCGACGTTTCCAAGCAGTTCCAGCGGATGATGGCCAAGCAGGGCATGGATATTCGCACCGAAGCCAAGGTGACGGCTGTCGAGAAGACGGAGTCCGGCGCCAAGGTGACCTATGAACCGGTCAAGGGTGGCGAAGCCCAGACGATCGAAGCCGACATCGTGCTGGTTTCGACCGGCCGCAAGCCCTACACCGAAGGCCTTGGCCTCGAGGAAGCCGGCGTGGCGCTCGACAACCGCGGCCGCGTCGAGATCGACGGCCAGTTCAAGACCAATGTTGCTGGCATCTATGCGATCGGCGACGTGGTGAAGGGCCCGATGCTGGCGCACAAGGCCGAGGACGAGGGCGTGGCACTGGCCGAGATCCTCGCCGGCCAGCACGGCCATGTGAACTATGACGTCATTCCGGGCGTGGTCTACACCCAGCCGGAAGTGGCCTCCGTCGGCAAGACGGAAGAAGAGCTGAAGGCTGCAGGCATCGCCTACAAGGTCGGCAAGTTCCCGTTCACCGCCAATGGCCGCGCGCGCGCCATGCTGGCGACCGACGGCTTCGTGAAGATCCTCGCCGACAAGGAAACCGACCGGGTGCTCGGCGGCCATATCATCGGCTTCGGCGCCGGCGAGATGATCCACGAGATCACCGTGCTGATGGAGTTCGGCGGTTCCTCGGAAGACCTGGCCCGCACCTGCCACGCGCATCCGACGATGTCGGAAGCGGTGAAGGAAGCTGCACTCGGCACCTTCTTCAAGCCGATCCACATGTGATCGCACCAAGCAAGAAAAAGGGCGGGAATTTTCCCGCCCTTTTTCTTTGTCTGCCTTACGTTGTCAGTTTACCGCAGTGACGGTGAAACCCTGGCGGCGCAGAAGCTCGATCAGGCCCTGGGCGCCCGGAAGGTGGGCCGCACCAACGGCCACGAAGGCGCTGCCTTCAGCGAAAATCGGTGCCGCACGCTCGGCCATCAGTTGGTTGCGCTTGGTGATGACGAGCTCGTCGAACTCGGCATAACCGGCCTGGTCCTCAGTGCCATCGGGCGCGACGACCTTCAGCATCGGCTGGATGATGCCGATATTGCCGGATAGGTAGACTTCGGTCATCGTGAAGAAGACGTCGTCCAACTTGGGCCCGAGCTTCAGCGCCTCGACCAGTGACTTGATATGGAGTTCGAGCGGGATCGCGTTGATGGCGTTCGCCTGCTCTTCCAGGGTTTCCAGGCCCTTGACCTGCTTGCCCTGCGCAGCTGCTTCCTTGGCGATCTTCTTGTCGAGGAACAGGTTGCCTCCGCCCTTGCGTGCGAGCTCGCAAGCCGGGATCGAAACCATGCTCATCAGCATCCACGGCTTCATGCGGGAGACCGCCGAAAGGGTGATGCCCTTGGCTTTCAGGCCATCCTTGAGGAGTTGCAGGTCCTGCGGCGGCACGAGTGTTTCGATGGAGCGGCCGTCGGTGAACATGGTCAGTTCCGGCTTCATCAGAAGTGCGGCCATGGCCTTGCTTTCATCGAGCACTTCGTCGGATTCCACGACGATGGTCTTGGCGCGGGCGAGAGCGTCCCTTGCGCCGGCCGGCATCTCCAGCACGCGCGGATCGGCAACATGCATGGTGCCGAGCATGTAGGACGGCTCAAGCCCCGGCTTTTCCACCTTCCAGAAGATGCCCTTGCCGTTCGGCACGGCTTCGCCTTCCGCCATGACCTTGTCGTAGGCTTGCGGGTTTTCCGTCTTCAGCGCTTCGAGCACGTTTTCGCCGCTGCAGGCCGGCGTCTGCGCGCGGGCACCATCGGCAAAACCGAGGATCAGCAGCAGGGAGGCGAGGGCCAGGAGGTGGAGCGCTGCAAGCAGCCAGAGCGTCATGTCCT
This sequence comes from Neorhizobium turbinariae, assembly GCF_023223505.1. NCBI lineage: Bacteria > Pseudomonadati > Pseudomonadota > Alphaproteobacteria > Hyphomicrobiales > Rhizobiaceae > Neorhizobium > Neorhizobium turbinariae. Next base: position 127,277 of record NZ_JALPRY010000016.1, on the reverse strand, counting down.
GGGCGCGAAGAAGGAGAGCGCCGGGAAGCGAGGAAGGTGCGGGAGTCATCATGGCATCCGTCAAATGGGTGCAGCCAGTCTAGGTGTGCCGGCTGCACAAGCCCTTAACGGCCTTGGTTAACCATAGGTTCACGCGCGGGGATGGGCGCGGTCGTAAACCTCGAGCAGTCGGGCGGAATCGACGCCGGTGTATATCTGCGTGGTTGAAAGGCTGGCGTGGCCGAGCAGTTCCTGGATGGTGCGCAGATCCCCGCCGCCGGCGAGAAGATGTGTCGCGAAGGAATGGCGCAGCGCATGCGGCGTTGCCGTTTCCGGCAGGCCGAGCGCGCCGCGCAGCTTCTGCATCTCGCGCTGGATGATCGCCGGCTGCAGCGGACCGCCACGGGCACCCCGGAACAGCAGGTCGTTTTCCTCGATATGGTAGGGGCAGAGCTTGCGGTAGGTGGCGACGGCTTCGGCAATGACGGGCAGAAGCGGCACGATGCGCACCTTGCCGCCCTTGCCGGTGATCCGCAGTGTCTTCGTGCCGGCCGGAATGTCGGCAGGCGTGAGCCCCAGGGCTTCCGAGATACGCAGGCCGCAGCCGTAGAGCAACGACAGCACGGCGGCGTCGCGGGCGGCGATCCACGGCTCCTCCTGCAATTGCGCATCCTTGGTGACGAGCGTGAGCGCCTGGTTGTCGGTGAGCGGCTTGGGCAGCGACTTCGGCTGCCTGGGCGCGCGGATGGCGCCGGCGGCTGCGGCATTCACCAGTCCCTTGCGTTCGAGATAGCGCAGGAAGGACCTCAGGCCCGCCAGATGCCGGCCAAGCGAACGGGCGCCGGAGCCTTCGCGCCGGCGGGCAGCGAGGAAGGCGCGCAGGTCGGCGGGTCGCAATGTGTGGATGTCTTCGAGCTTCGGTGGCTCGCCGAGATGCCTCGTCAGGAAGGTCAGGAACTGGCGCGTGTCGCGCTCGTAGGCCTGCAGCGTGTTGTCCGAAAGCCGGCGCTCGCCTGCCAGGCTCTGCAGCCATTCATGGCGCTTCGCCACCACATCGGGGGCCGCGATGATCAGCAGTTCGTTCATGGGGAGCCTGTTGAATTTGAAGCATGCTCGCCCCAGATTGCTTTGACCGCCTTACGATTTCGCTAAGGCTGCCGTCGGCAGAAGCCAATTTTGCCGCAGTTGGGTGAACAGATGGCGGTGTCGTCCCGTCCTCAGGAGTCTTCATGGAACGCCGCGCCTTGACCAACAGTTTCGGCCATTTCGCGGAAACTCTGGCTCTCCTCTCACATGGCAAACCCGGACATATCGTCGACACGCTGATCGCCGAGCGCGGCGAGCGCATCGTCCAGCATCCGGCCTGGCCGGCGATGCGACCCCTTCTATATTCGCTGCTGCGCTACAACCGGGCGATCAGGTTTGCCAACGACATCCAGGGCCTCAGCGGCTTCCAGTCGTTCGAATACATGAGCGACCTGTTGAAGCTCAACCTGACGGTGGCCCATGCGGAGCGCATCCCAGAAAAGGGTGGCTTCATTCTTGTCAGCAACCATCCGACCGGCATTGCCGACGGCGTTGCAATCTTCGACCTGTTGAAACCGCGCCGGCCGGACCTGATGATCTTTGCCAACCGCGATGCGGTGCGGGTCAATCCGCGGTTTGCCGAAATGATCATCCCGGTGGAATGGCGCGAGGAATACAAGAGCAAGCTGAAGACGCGCGAAACGCTGGTGCTGACCAACAAGACGGTCGAGGGCGGCAAGGTGATGGTGCTGTTTCCCTCCGGCCGCATCGCCTATTGGGAAAACGGCAAGCTCAACGAGCGGCCGTGGAAGACTTCGGCCGTGGGGCTGGCGCGGAAATACAACCTGCCGATCTTGCCGATCCACATGCGGGCGCGCAATTCCGGGCTGTTCTACTGGCTGGCGAAATGGTCGACCGAACTTCGCGACATGACCGTATTCTACGAACTGCTCAACAAGAAGGGCAACCATTTCGACTTCACCGTAGGCCAGATGATCCAGCCGGAAGAGCTGGAGGGCGAGATCGGCGACGTGACGAAGGCGCTGGAGCATCACACAGTCATCGATCTGGCTGACGATAGCGACGCACGCTTCGCGATGCCGGCGCGCGACGCATCCGTCGCCGCATGACGGGCTGCTTCCACCCGATCATGCTCATGGTGTAGAGGTGCGGCATGCTGCTCCGCTCCATGTTTGCCCAGAACTACCGTTCCCTGCGCTCGATCCGTATGGATCTCGCAGATGTCAACGTGTTCATTGGCGAGAACGGGGTCGGCAAGTCGAACCTCTACCGGGCGCTGCAACTGGTGCAGGCGGCGGTGCGCGGAACGCTGGCTTATGAGATTGCGGCAGAGGGCGGCATGGCCTCGGCGCTCTGGTCCGGCCGGCGGCGCGAGGAAAAGAATTTCCGCATCAAGCTTGAAGTCGAGGTGCTGGACGAGGAGCGGGCGATCACCTTCCGCTACCGCGTCGAGGCGGGTTTGCGGCCTCCGATCGATGCGGCGGGTTTTGCTTTCGAGCCGCAGGTGAAGGCCGAAGAGCTTTCGGTGGAAACCGGATCGCGGCCGGTGACGATGATGAAGCGGGCAGGGCCAGGCATCATGGTGCGGGGGCCGGCTGGGCGGATGGAGGAATATCCGGAGCAGGCGATGACCTCGGAGACCGCAATCGCCCTGCTCGGTGACGCCGGTCATTACCCCGAGATCGGCGCTTTTCGCAGGCTGGTGGAAGGATGGCGGTTCTTCCACGGCTTCCGGACTGATCGGCAATCACCGCTGCGCAATCCCTGCCTTGCGGTGACATCGCCGCTGCTGGCCGAGGACGGCAGCAACATGGCGGCTGTGTTTGCAACGCTTGTCCACACCCGTGGCGATACGGTGGAGCTTGATCGTGCCGTCGCTTCCGCCCTCAACGGCGCCAAGCTGCAGGTACCGGCGCCCGGCGAATATGCCGAGTTCGGCCTGACCTTTCCCGACTTCCCGCATCGCGTCTTCCAGCCGCGCGAATTGTCGGACGGGCAGATCCGCTTTCTTGGACTTGCCGCAGCGCTGATGTCCTACCGGCAACCGCCGCTGATCGCGTTGAACGAGCCGGAGGCGAGCCTACATCCGGATATGCTCAAGGCGCTTGCCGGGATGATCGGGCAGGCAGCACAGGCAAGCCAGGTCTGGGTGGTCACCCATTCCCAGCCGTTGGCTTTTGCGGTGGAGGAACAGTGCGGGGTGCGGCCGAAGCGGGTGATCCGCAAGGACAGTGCGACCTGGATTGAAGGCATGCGGCTGACGGGACTGATGGAGGAAGACGACTAGCTTCGGGGTTCACTTTTGTTCTCATCCGGGGCAATGTCCGGCCGCATGGGCAAAGATTCGTCCGACATCCTTCCTTCGCTGTTTGGCGATACCCTGCCGGAGGCCGGGCCTCCGACGCATGTGGTGCCTGTTCTGGTGCCGCTGCCGGTGGCGGGTGCCTATAGTTATGCCGTGCCCGAAGGCATGCATGTCGCGCCGGGCTCGGTGGTCCAGGTGCCGGTCGGGCCGCGGCAGGTGATCGGCGTCGTCTGGGACGGCACCAGCGACGACGGCGTCTCCGCCAAGCTTGATCCCAAGAAGCTGAGACCGATCACGCTCGCCTTCGACTGCCCGCCGCTGTCGAAGGAAATGCGCGACTTCATCGACTGGGTGTCGGCCTATACGCTTTCGCCGCCAGGGCTTGTAGCACGCATGGCGATCCGGGCGCCGGCGGCCCTCGATCCGGAGCCGATGGTGGAAGGACTGCGCTACGTCGGTGGGCAGCCGGAGCGCCTGACGCCGGCGCGATCCAAAGTGCTTGACCTGATCCGCGAGCAGGATGTGCCCTGGACCCGCAGCGGACTTGCCAATGCGGCTGGCGTGTCGCTCAGCGTGATTGATGGCCTGACGCAGCAGGGCGTTTTCGAGACGATTTTCCTGGCACCGCCGCCGGTGGTCGCAACGCCCGATCCGGATTTCGTGGCGCCGCGCATCGAAGGCCCGCAGAAGCAGGCGGCGGAAGAAATCATCGCCTCCATACGTGCCGGCGGCTTTGCGGCATCGCTGATCGATGGCGTCACCGGATCCGGCAAGACCGAGGTTTATTTCGAGGCGATTGCCGAAACGCTTCGCCGGGGCAAGCAGGTGCTGATCCTGCTGCCGGAGATCGCGCTCACCTCAAGCTTCCTGGAGCGCTTCGAGCAGCGCTTTGGCGCAAAGCCGGGCGAATGGCATTCCGACCTTTCGCCGCGGATCCGCGAGAAGGTGTGGCGTGGCGTGGTGACTGGCGATGTGCAGGTCGTGGCGGGCGCCCGTTCGGCCCTGTTTCTGCCGTTCGAGAATCTCGGCCTCATCATCGTTGATGAAGAACATGACCCTGCCTACAAGCAGGAGGATCGGGTGTTTTACAATGCGCGCGACATGGCGGTGGTGCGGGCCCGGATCGGCGATTTCCCGATCGTGCTGGTCTCGGCGACGCCCTCTGTGGAAAGCCAGGTGAACGGCCTGTCGGGCCGCTACAACACCGTGCATCTGCCGACCCGCTTCGGTGATGCGGCAATGCCCGACCTGCATCTCATCGACATGCGCCGCCACCCGCCGGAACGCGGTGGCTTCCTGTCGCCCGTGCTTCTTCGGGCGATCGCCAAGACGATCGACCGCAAGGAGCAGGCGCTGCTCTTCCTCAATCGGCGTGGTTATGCGCCGCTGACGCTTTGCCGCGTCTGCGGACACCGTTTCCAGTGCCCGCAATGTTCGAGCTGGCTGGTGGAGCACCGCTTCAAGAGCCAGATCCAGTGCCACCAATGCGGTTATTCCGAGCGCACGCCGGAGGCCTGTCCCGAATGCGGGACGCTCGATCACCTCGTCGCCTGCGGCCCGGGTGTCGAGCGGATCGCCGAGGAGGTGGAACGGCATTTCCCGGATGCCCGCACGATCGTCATGTCATCCGACCTGCTGGGTGGCGTGAAACGGATGCGGCTGGAGCTCGAGGCGATCGCAAACGGCGAGGCCGATATCGTCATCGGCACGCAACTGGTCGCCAAGGGCCATAACTTCCCGCTGATGACGCTGGTCGGCATTGTCGATTCCGACCTCGGGCTTTCGAATGGCGATCCGCGGGCGGCGGAACGGACATTCCAACTGCTGAGCCAGGTCACCGGCCGCGCCGGCCGTACCGGCCTGAAGAGCCACGGCCTGCTGCAGACATTCCAGCCGCAGCATCCGGTGATGCAGGCGATCATTTCCGGCGATGCCGGTGCATTTTACGAGCGGGAGATCGAGGAGCGGCAGAAGGCCATCCTTCCACCATTCGGGCGGCTTGCCTCGCTGATCGTGTCGGCCGATACGCGCGCCGATGCCGAAACGCATGCGCGTGGCTTGCGGGCTGCGGCGCCGAAGGTGACGGGCATCTCGGTTCTGGGACCGGCGGAGGCTCCGCTTGCGCTGGTTCGCGGTCGCCACCGCTTCCGGCTTCTGGTGCATGGACGACGGAATTCAGACATGCAGGGTTTCCTGCGGGCGATGATCGACAACGGGCCGAAACAGCGGGGCTCGGTGCAGATCCAGCTCGACATCGATCCGCAGAGTTTTCTGTAGCCGCCTTTGCATGGCCTTTGCGGCATGCGGTAAGATCAGCCGAATCGACATACGAGGCGTGAATGGAACTGTACTTTCCGACCGAACTTGGCGAGCAGGCGGCCTTCGTCTGTGCTGCCGCGACGGCAATCATCGGCCTCCTGGTCTTCCTGCTGCCGGCGTCTGCGCTTCGGCTTTCGGCGTTCCAGATCGGCGCGATCCGACCGGAAGGCTATGCCGCCACCCGCGCCGCCGGTGCGCATCACGTCGGGCTTGGCCTTGCGGCGATCATGCTGGCGCAGGACTGGATCTACCTGACGCTCGGGATAGCGGTCGGTTTTGCGGCCTTCGGAAGGCTGGTTTCGTGCTTCACGGACCGGGCGCTCACCCTGCCAAATGTCGCGATTTTCCTACTCCAGGTTGTGCTGGCGGCCGGGCCATTCGCCTATGTTTTTGGCTATCTCTGATGTCTCGTAACTCGGCCTGAGCTAATGCTTGGCCGGTAAGTCGCACCTTGCCGCAGCAAAATCCGCCGAGACTCCCTGTGTCTTGGGGTTTTTCCATTATCTGCCGTGTTGCGGTGGCCTACATCCTATGCTAGACGGACCGCGAAAGTCGGAAAGGGTAGGGCCGACGCCTTACCGGTTCTGGAAGATAATCAAACGAATTCAAGATTTTGCTGATCCCTGTCTCCAGGGCCTGGCGCTTGGATGGCAATTCAGGGAAAATGTGCCCGTGGCTGACACGTCCCAGCTTATTTCCGGTGTAGCGGAGCGGTATGCTTCCTCGCTGTTCGAACTGGCCCTTGAGTCCGGCTCGATCGATCAGGTTGGTGCCGATCTTGATCGGTTCCAGGCGCTGCTGGATGAGAGTGAAGACCTGCGACGTCTGGTCGCAAGCCCGGTCTTTTCGGCAGACGAGCAGCGGCAGGCTGTTTCGGCCGTTGCAGATCGCGCCGGCATCACCGGTCTCGTTGGCAATTTTCTGAAGGTCGTTGCCGGCAATCGCCGGCTGTTTGCTGTTCCCGGCATGATCCGCGCCTATCGCGAGATCGCTGCGCAGCATCGCGGCCAGGTTACGGCCGAGGTCACCTCGGCGCATGCTCTGTCTGCGGAGCAGGAATCTGAACTCAAGTCGGCGCTGAAGGGCGTGACCGGCAAGGACGTGGCCATCGCCGTTTCGATCGATCCGTCGATCCTCGGCGGTCTCATCGTCAAGGTTGGCTCACGTCAGATCGATACGTCCCTTCGCACCAAACTTTCCACTCTTAAGCTTGCATTGAAAGAGGTCGGCTGATGGATATCCGTGCAGCGGAAATTTCCGCAATTCTCAAGGACCAGATCAAGAACTTCGGCCAGGAAGCCGAAGTTTCTGAAGTCGGCCAGGTTCTCTCCGTCGGCGACGGTATCGCTCGCGTCTACGGCCTGGACAATGTCCAGGCTGGTGAGATGGTCGAGTTCCCGGGCGGCGTGCGCGGCATGGCGCTGAACCTCGAAGCCGACAACGTCGGCGTGGTTATCTTCGGCTCCGACCGCGAGATCAAGGAAGGCGACACCGTCAAGCGGACCGGCGCCATCGTGGACGTGCCGGTTGGTCCGGAACTGCTCGGCCGCGTCGTTGACGCGCTAGGCAACCCGATCGACGGCAAGGGCCCGATCAATGCAACGCGCCGTTCGCGCGTTGACGTCAAGGCTCCGGGCATCATCCCGCGCAAGTCGGTTCATGAGCCGATGTCAACCGGCCTCAAGGCCATCGACGCCCTCATCCCGGTTGGTCGTGGCCAGCGCGAGCTCGTCATCGGCGACCGCCAGACCGGCAAGACCGCCATCATTCTCGACGCGTTCCTGAACCAGAAGTCGATCCACGACAACGGCCCCGACAACGACAAGCTGTTCTGCGTCTACGTCGCTATCGGCCAGAAGCGTTCGACCGTTGCCCAGTTCGTGAAGGTGCTCGAAGAGCGCGGCGCGCTGCAGTACTCGATCGTTGTTGCTGCAACCGCATCCGACCCGGCTCCAATGCAGTACCTCGCTCCGTTCGCAGGTTGCGCAATGGGCGAATACTTCCGCGACAACGGCCAGCACGCCCTTATCGCTTATGACGACCTGTCGAAGCAGGCTGTCGCCTACCGCCAGATGTCGCTCCTGCTGCGCCGCCCGCCGGGCCGCGAAGCTTATCCGGGCGACGTTTTCTACCTGCACTCGCGCCTTCTCGAGCGTGCTGCAAAGCTCTCCGACGAGCGTGGCGCTGGTTCGCTGACGGCTCTGCCGGTTATCGAAACCCAGGGTAACGACGTTTCGGCGTTCATTCCGACCAACGTGATCTCGATCACCGACGGCCAGATCTTCCTTGAAACCGACCTGTTCTACCAGGGCATCCGTCCGGCCGTTAACGTCGGCCTGTCGGTTTCCCGCGTTGGTTCTGCCGCGCAGATCAAGGCGATGAAGCAGGTTGCCGGCTCGATCAAGGGCGAGCTTGCCCAGTATCGTGAAATGGCTGCCTTCGCGCAGTTCGGTTCCGACCTCGACGCCTCCACCCAGCGCCTGCTCAACCGCGGTGCGCGCCTGACCGAACTCCTGAAGCAGCCGCAGTTCTCGCCGCTGAAGACGGAAGAGCAGGTTGCGGTGATCTTCGCCGGCGTCAACGGCTACCTCGACAAGCTTCCGGTCAACCAGGTCGGCAAGTTCGAGCAGGGCCTGCTGTCCTACCTCCGTTCGGAAGGCAAGGCTGTGCTGGAAACGATCCGCACCGAAAAGCAGGTGTCCGACGACACGAAGGCAAAGCTCAAGGCAGCTCTCGACAGCTACGCCAAGACCTTCGCCTAAGACCGGATCTACTAGCTCGAGGACCGATAACGGATGCCTTCACTTAAGGATCTGAAAAACCGGATCGCCTCCGTCAAGGCGACGCAGAAAATCACCAAGGCGATGAAAATGGTCGCCGCGGCGAAGCTGCGCCGTGCGCAGGAGGCGGCCGAGGCTGCCCGTCCTTACGCGGAGCGGATGAACAAGGTATTGGCCAGCCTTTCGGCTGCCAATGCCGGCAATGCCGAAGCGCCGCTGCTGCTTTCGGGCACGGGCAAGGATCAGGTCCATCTCCTGGTCGTTGCGACCGGCGAGCGCGGATTGGCTGGTGGCTTCAACTCCTCCATCATCCGCCTGGCGCGCGACCATGCACAGAAGCTGCTTGCAGAAGGCAAGACGGTGAAGATCCTCACTGTCGGCCGCAAGGGCAACGACGTGCTGCGCCGCAGCTTCAAGGACAACATCGTCCACTACATTACCTTCCGCGAAGTCAAGCAGCTCGGTTTCGTCCAGGCTGACGAAGTGGCGCAGAAGGTGCTGCAGATGTTCAACGCCGGCGAGTTCGACGTTGCGACGCTGTTCTTCGCGCGCTTCCAGTCGGTGATCTCGCAGGTTGCGACCGCGCAGCAGATCATTCCGGCCAAGTTCGAAACGGCTGAAACTGCATCGACCGCAGCTTCCGCGCTCTACGAATACGAGCCGAGCGAACAGGAAATTCTGGAAGAGCTCCTGCCGCGCAACGTCGCGATGCAGATCTTCCGTGCACTGCTCGAAAACAACGCTTCCTTCTACGGCGCGCAGATGTCCGCAATGGATAACGCAACGCGCAATGCCGGCGACATGATCAACAAGCTGACGCTCTCCTACAACCGCCAGCGTCAGGCGCAGATCACGAAGGAACTCATCGAAATCATTTCGGGCGCGGAAGCGCTCTGAGGAAGAAAGAGGGTAAGTATCATGGCTATCGCAACGGGCACCTCCCTCGGTAAGGTGACGCAGGTTATCGGCGCCGTCGTCGACGTAGCTTTCGACGGCGAACTGCCGCCGATCCTGAACGCACTGGAAACCGACAACAACGGCAACCGGCTCGTTCTCGAAGTCGCGCAGCACCTCGGTGAAAACTCCGTCCGCACCATCGCTATGGACTCGACGGAAGGTCTCGTCCGCGGCCAGCAGGTTCGCGACACGGGCGCTCCGATCTCGGTTCCGGTTGGCGACCAGACGCTCGGCCGCATCATGAACGTCATCGGCGAGCCGGTTGACGAAGCAGGTCCGCTGGATCGCACGACGCTCCGCGCCATCCACCAGGACGCTCCGGCTTACGTCGAACAGTCCACCGAGGGCCAGATTCTGGTCACCGGCATCAAGGTTGTCGACCTTCTCGCTCCTTACGCAAAGGGCGGCAAGATCGGCCTCTTCGGCGGCGCAGGCGTCGGCAAGACCGTTCTCATCATGGAACTCATCAACAACGTCGCCAAGGCGCACGGTGGTTACTCCGTGTTCGCCGGCGTTGGTGAGCGTACCCGTGAAGGCAACGACCTTTACCACGAAATGATCGAGTCCGGCGTGAACAAGCACGGCGGTGGCGAAGGCTCCAAGGCTGCCCTCGTCTACGGCCAGATGAACGAACCGCCGGGCGCACGTGCACGCGTTGCACTGACCGGTCTGACGATCGCTGAAGACTTCCGCGACAAGGGCCAGGACGTTCTGTTCTTCGTGGACAACATCTTCCGCTTCACCCAGGCAGGCTCCGAAGTGTCGGCTCTGCTCGGCCGTATTCCTTCGGCCGTGGGCTACCAGCCGACCCTCGCCACCGACATGGGCCAGATGCAGGAACGCATCACCACGACGACGAAGGGCTCGATCACCTCGGTTCAGGCCATCTACGTTCCGGCCGACGACTTGACCGACCCGGCACCGGCAACCTCGTTCGCCCACCTGGACGCAACGACGGTTCTGTCGCGTTCGATCGCCGAGAAGGGCATCTACCCAGCCGTTGACCCGCTCGACTCCACCTCGCGCATGCTCGACCCGATCATCGTCGGCGAAGAACACTACGAAGTGGCTCGCAAAGTCCAGACGACGCTGCAGCGCTACAAGTCGCTGCAGGACATCATCGCGATCCTTGGCATGGACGAACTGTCCGAAGAGGACAAGATGACCGTTGCCCGCGCCCGCAAGATCGAGCGCTTCCTGTCGCAGCCGTTCTTCGTGGCCGAAGTCTTCACCGGTTCGCCGGGCAAGCTGGTTGCTCTCGAAGACACGATCAAGGGCTTCAAGGGCCTCGTCAACGGCGAGTACGACCACCTTCCGGAAGCTGCCTTCTACATGGTCGGTTCGATCGAAGAAGCCATGGAAAAGGCAAAGAAGCTGGCTGAAGCCGCTTAATCCAGAGCAAAACGGCGCGCGGGATGTGTCCGGCGCGCCAGTCCGCATACAACAGCTAAGCCCGCGTGAGCCTTCATAGGAACGTGGGTCAATCGAGGAAGTGGACCTTCATGGCCGACGCTTTCAACTTCGAACTGGTTTCGCCCGAGCGGCTGCTTGTTTCGGAAAAGGTATCCGAAGTGGTCATTCCCGCCACGCTCGGCGAGATGACGGTGCTTGCCAACCATGCGCCGACCATGACCACCATCAAGCCAGGCGTGGTTTCCGTGAAGCTCGCTTCCGGCCAGGTGAACAAATACGTCGTGTTCGGCGGGTTTGCAGACATCCTGCCGACCAGCTGCACGCTGCTCGCTGAATCGGCCGTGCCGGCCACCGAGCTGACGCGCGATACGCTGCAGAAGCGGATCGAGGCCACCCAGGCCGAGCTGACCAATGCACGCGACGACGAGCACAAGACCAAGCTGGAGCAGTTCCTGGCGGAACTGACTCACCTCAACGGCGCGATCATTCCGGCCTGATCGTTCAGGCAGACGAAAGAGAACAAAGGGCGGCCTTCGTGCCGCCCTTTGTCGTTTCCGCTTCTCGCGCAACGGGGTTGCCGTCCGCTCTCCGGCAGGTTAGCCGTGGAGAGGGGAGGCGCGGCTCATGATCGACAAGCTCGAATTTTTCATCGCCCTGGCGCGCGAAGCGCATTTCGGGCGTGCCGCCGAGGAATGCGGGATCTCGCAGCCGTCTCTGTCGGCGGCGATCCGGCAGCTCGAGGACCAGCTTGGCGTGCAGCTCGTGGTGCGCGGCTCCCGGTACCAGGGCCTGACGCCGGAGGGCCAGCGGGTGCTGGAATGGGCCAAGCGCATCGTTGGCGACGCCCGCACCATGCGCGAGGAGATGCGCGCTGCCCGCAAGGGCCTTGCCGGGCATATCCGTCTCGCCTCCATCCCGACTGCACTCGCCATGATCCCGCGGCTGACGGAGCCGTTCCAGGCAAAACACCCGGACGTGACGTTCTCCGTCGTGTCGCGCAACTCGCTTCAGGTGCTGTCGCAACTCGACAATTTCGAGATCGATGCCGGCATCACCTATCTCGACAACGAGCCCTTGGGCCGGGTGACGAGCGTGCCGCTTTATGCCGAGCGCTACAATCTCGTGACCGCCGAAGGAGCGCCTCTCGCCGACCGCGAGAGCGTTACCTGGAAGGAAATGGCCGACGTTAGGCTTTGCCTATTAACACCCGACATGCAGAACCGCCGGATCATCAACCAGCACCTCAGCGAAGCCGGTGTGGTCGTAAAGCCGATGCTCGAATCGAACTCGATGGTGGTGCTGCTGTCTCATATCGGCACCGGCCGCTGGGCCAGCATCATGCCGCGCAATGTCGCAAGATCATACGGTTTCGCCAAGCATATCAAGACGATCCCGATCGTCGAGCCGGAGGCAAGCCACATCGTCGGTCTGGTCGCGACACATCGCGAACCCTTTACGCCACTGGTCTCCGCCTTGCTACATGAGGCGCGCAGCCTCACGCCCGCCGCCATGCTTTGATAGTTTTTTTCTATCGCGTAACCATTCTCCTTTATTGACGGTTGCAGCCCTCCACGACACCATTTCCCTCACAAGTAGCCGAAGCGACCCTTCAGGCTTCGGGAATAACCGGCCCCAGATCTCTCCCGGAGATTGGCGGTCGGCGGGAGGTTGGACGACATGAACATGCGTATTTCCGCCGGTGGGTTCACCGAGCGGTCGCTCGAGATCATTCGGGAGCTGAAGCATCTGGAGGGGCCGATGCTGCCGATCCTCCACGCTATCCAGGACGAGTTCGGTTATGTGCCCGAAGAGGTGAAGCCGGTCATTGCGAGCGAGCTCAACCTGTCGCGCGCGGAAGTGCATGGCGTCGTCACCTTCTACCACGATTTCCGGCATGAGCCTGCTGGCCGGCATGTCCTGAAGCTCTGTCGCGCCGAGGCTTGCCAGTCGATGGGCAGCGATCAGCTCGCGGATCGCGTCAAGCAGCTTCTCGGCATCGATTTCCACCAGACGACGCTCGACGGCGCGGTGACGCTGGAGCCGGTCTTCTGTCTCGGGCTGTGTGCCTGCGCGCCAGCCGCCATGCTGGACGACGAGGTTTATGGCCGTGTTGACGAGCACTGTCTTTCCGAAATGATGGCGGAGGTGCGTCGATGACCGTCCGTATCTTCATCCCCCGTGATGCCGCCGCGCTGGCGCTGGGCGCCGAGAAGGTCGCCAAGGCTGTTGCCGGTGAAATCGAAGCGCGTGGCCTTGATGCGGTGATCGTGCGCAACGGCTCGCGCGGCATGTTCTGGCTGGAGCCGCTGGTCGAGGTGGAAACGGAACGTGGGCGCGTCGCCTACGGTCCCGTCAAGGCGGCCGATGTGGCCGGGCTCTTCGACGCTGGGCTGGTGGACGGCGGTAACCACCCGCTCTGTCTGGGGCTGACGGAGGAGATCGAGTTCCTTCGTCAGCAGACGCGCCTCACCTTCGCCCGTTGCGGCATCATCGATCCGCTGTCGCTCGACGATTATCGCCTCTATCGCGGCTTCGTCGGGCTAGAGAAAGCCATTTCGATGCCGCGCGCCGAAATCGTCGCGCAGGTTACCGAAAGCGGCCTTCGCGGTCGTGGCGGTGCGGGCTTCCCGACCGGCATCAAGTGGAAGACGGTGATGGATGCGGCGGGTCCGCAGAAATACATCGTCTGCAATGCCGACGAGGGCGATAGCGCCACCTTCGCCGACCGGATGATCATGGAAGGTGACCCCTTCGTGCTGATCGAAGGCATGGCGATTGCCGGTATCGCGACGGGCGCCACCAAGGGTTACGTCTACCTGCGCTCGGAATATCCGCATGCCATCGCCACGATGACGCAAGCCGTCGAGATCGCCCGCAAGGCGGGCATCCTGGGCCCGTCGATCATGGGTTCGGCGCATGCCTTCGATATCGAGATCCGCTCCGGCGCCGGCGCCTATGTCTGTGGCGAGGAAACGTCGCTTCTCAACTCGCTGGAAGGCAAGCGCGGCATCGTGCGCGCCAAGCCGCCGCTTCCGGCGCTGCAGGGCTTCCTCGGCCGGCCGACGGTGGTCAACAACGTCATCTCGCTTGCCTCCGTGCCGGTCATCATGGACCAGGGTGCGGACTACTACAAAAACTTCGGCATGGGCCGTTCGCGCGGCACGATCCCGATCCAGATCGCCGGCAATGTGAAGCATGGCGGCCTGTTCGAGACGGCATTCGGCCTGACGCTTGGCGAGATCGTCGGCCGGATCGGGGGCGGTACTGCGACCGGGCGACCGGTGAAGGCGGTGCAGGTGGGCGGACCGCTTGGCGCCTATTTCCCGCCCGCCCTGTTCGACACGCCGTTCGACTACGAGGCTTTCGCGGCCAAGGATGGCCTGATTGGCCACGCCGGCATCACGGTGTTCGATGACTCGGCCGACATGCTGAAGCAGGCGCGGTTTGCGATGGAATTCTGTGCCATCGAAAGCTGCGGCAAGTGCACCCCCTGCCGCATCGGCTCGACCCGCGGCGTCGAGACGGCCGACAAGATCGCCCAGGGCATCGAGCCCGAGAAGAACAAGGCGCTGCTGGCCGACCTCTGCAACACGATGAAGTTCGGCTCGCTCTGCGCGCTCGGCGGCTTCACGCCTTATCCGGTGATGAGCGCGATGAACCATTTCCCGGAGGATTTCGCTCCGACACCCCTTATCGAAGCGGCGGAGTAACATCATGTCCCTCGTTCACGAAATCGACTACGGCACGCCCGCTTCGCGATCCGAAGCACAGGTCACGCTTACCATTGACGGCCGCGAGATCACCGTGCCGGAAGGCACGTCGGTCATGCGCGCCTCGATGGAGGCCGGCATCCAGGTGCCGAAACTCTGCGCCACCGACATGGTGGATGCCTTTGGTTCCTGCCGCCTCTGCCTCGTGGAGATCGAAGGCCGTGCGGGAACGCCGGCATCCTGCACCACGCCGGTCATGCCGGGCATGGTCGTACACACGCAGACGGGCCGGCTGAAAGACATCCGCAAGGGCGTGATGGAGCTCTATATCTCCGACCACCCGCTCGACTGTCTCACCTGCGCTGCCAATGGTGACTGCGAATTGCAGGACATGGCTGGCGCAGTCGGCCTCCGTGACGTCCGCTACGGTTATGAGGGCGACAATCATGTGCGCGCCCGCAACAATGGCGAGATCAACGCCAAGTGGATGCCGAAGGACGAGTCGAACCCATACTTCACCTATGATCCGTCCAAATGCATCGTCTGCTCGCGCTGCGTCCGCGCCTGCGAGGAAGTACAGGGCACATTCGCGCTGACCATCGAAGGCCGCGGTTTCGAAAGCCGCGTATCGGCGGGTATGCACGAGCATTTTCTCGATTCCGAATGTGTATCCTGCGGCGCCTGCGTGCAGGCCTGCCCGACGGCGACGCTGACCGAGAAGTCGGTCATTGCCATCGGCCAGCCGGAGCATTCGGCGGTGACGACCTGCGCCTATTGTGGCGTCGGCTGCTCCTTCAAGGCGGAGATGCGGGGCGAAGAGCTGGTGCGCATGGTGCCGTACAAGGACGGCAAGGCGAACCGCGGCCATTCGTGCGTCAAGGGGCGTTTTGCTTACGGTTATGCGACCCACAAGGACCGCATCCTCAACCCGATGATCCGCGAGAAGATCTCCGATCCATGGCGGGAAGTGACCTGGGAAGAGGCGTTCGCGCATGTGGCGTCGGAATTCCGCCGCATCCAGTACCAGTATGGTCGCGATTCGATCGGGGGTATCACCTCCTCGCGCTGCACCAACGAGGAAACCTTCCTCGTGCAGAAGCTGATCCGCGCCGGCTTTGGCAACAACAACGTCGATACCTGCGCCCGCGTCTGCCACTCGCCGACCGGTTATGGCCTCGGCCAGGCCTTTGGCACCTCGGCCGGCACGCAGAACTTCGACTCAGTCGAGCATACGGATGTGGTGATCGTCATCGGCGCCAACCCGACCGACGGGCATCCAGTCTTCGGTTCGCGACTGAAGAAGCGGCTGCGCCAGGGCGCCAAGCTGATCGTCATCGATCCGCGCCGCATCGACCTCGTCAAGACGCCGCATGTCGAGGCGTCCTATCACCTGCCGCTGCAGCCCGGCACCAACGTCGCAGTGCTGACCGCGCTGGCGCATGTCATCGTTACCGAAGGCCTGTTTGCCGAACAGTTCATCCGCGAGCGGTGCGACTGGTCCGAATTCGAGGATTGGGCTGCTTTCGTTGCGGAAGAGCAGCATAGCCCGGAAGCGACCGAAGCCTTCACCGGCGTTCCCGCGGAACTCGTGCGCGGCGCGGCGCGCCTTTATGCGACGGGTGGCAATGGCGCGATCTATTACGGTCTCGGCGTCACCGAACACAGCCAGGGCTCGACCACCGTCATGGCGATCGCCAACCTTGCCATGGCGACCGGTAATATCGGTCGTCCGGGCGTGGGCGTGAATCCGCTGCGCGGCCAGAACAACGTGCAGGGCTCCTGCGACATGGGCTCGTTCCCGCACGAGCTGCCGGGCTACCGGCATATCTCGGACGATGCGACGCGCGATGTGTTCGAGAAGATCTGGGGCGTGACGCTCAACAACGAGCCGGGCCTGCGCATTCCCAACATGCTGGATGCCGCCGTCGAAGGTACGTTCAAGGGCATCTATATTCAGGGCGAGGACATCCTGCAGTCCGACCCGGATACCAAGCACGTGTCCGCCGGCCTGGCCGCCATGGAATGTGTCGTGGTGCACGACCTCTTCCTCAACGAGACGGCGAACTACGCGCATGTCTTCCTGCCGGGTTCGACCTTCCTGGAGAAGGACGGCACGTTCACCAATGCCGAGCGCCGCATCAACCGCGTCCGCAAGGTGATGAGCCCGAAGAACGGTTATGCGGACTGGGAAGTGACCCAGAAGCTGGCCCAGGCGATGGGGCTGAACTGGAACTACACGCATCCGTCGCAGATCATGGACGAGATTGCGGCGACCACGCCGAGCTTCGCGTCCGTCTCCTACGACTACCTCGAAAAGATGGGCTCGGTTCAGTGGCCCTGCAACGAGAAGTATCCGGAAGGCTCGCCGATCATGCACGTGGACGGGTTCGTCCGCGGCAAGGGCAAGTTCATCCGCACCGAATATGTGGCGACCGACGAACGCACCGGTCCGCGCTTCCCGCTGCTGCTCACCACCGGCCGCATCCTTAGCCAGTACAATGTCGGCGCACAAACCCGGCGTACCGAAAACGTCGCCTGGCATTCGGAGGACCGGCTGGAAATCCATCCGCATGATGCCGAACAGCGCGGCATCAAGGACGGCGACTGGATCAAGCTTGCCAGCCGGTCGGGCGATACGACGCTGCGCGCGCTCATTACCGATCGCGTGGCGCCGGGCGTGGTTTACACCACCTTCCACCACCCGGACACGCAGGCAAACGTCATCACCACCGACTTCTCCGACTGGGCGACCAACTGCCCGGAATACAAGGTGACGGCGGTGCAGGTGTCGCCGTCCAACGGTCCGACGGAGTGGCAGCAGGACTATAGCGAGTTGTCGCGCCAGTCCCGCCGGATCGCAGGCAAGCTGGAGGCAGCGGAATAGTGTCGGATCGCGCAACCACGGCCACGGCCCGGGAGATTGCCCGCCGCAACGGCGTGGTTCGCGCCGGCTCACGGGTGGTGCCGGAGGAGGTGCCGATCGCCTTTTCCTATGGCGGCTCGACCCAGGCCGTGATGATGGGCACGCCGGCGGATCTCGAGGACTTCGCGGTCGGCTTCAGCCTCACCGAAGGCATCATCTCGTCGATGGCGGAGATCGAGGAGATCACCGTGGTCGGCGAGGGGCGGGGCCTCGACGTGCAGGTGACGCTTGCCGAGGACAAGGAAGATGCGCTCCGCGCCCGACGCCGGCATATGGCCGGACCTGTTGGTTGCGGGCTTTGCGGCATCGAGTCGATCGACCAGGCCATGCGCGCCGTGCCGGATGTCTCGGGCATCCAGCAGGCCTTGTCTGCGAGGCACATCACCGACGCGGTGAAGGCACTGAACGGGGCACAGCCGTTGCATGCGGAAACACATGCCGTGCACGGCGCCGGGTTCTTCGTGCCGGGCAAGGGCATGATCGCGGTCCGCGAGGATGTCGGTCGGCACAATGCGCTCGACAAGCTCGCCGGGGCCGTGGTGCGCCAGGGCGTGCAAGGATCGGACGGGGTGGTTGTCGTCACCAGCCGCATCTCGGTCGAGATGGTGCAGAAGACGGCAATCCTCGGAAGCGCCGTGCTGATCGCCATCTCTGCGCCGACCGCGCTCGCCATCCGTACCGCCGAGGAGGCGGGCATGACCCTCGTCGCGCTCTGCCGCGGCGAAGATTTCGAAGTTTTTACCCGTGATGATCGTATCGACACCGGAGTGGTTGCCCATGTCGCTTGAAGCCATGTCCCATGAAAAAGACCCGCACCAACTGGTGATGGACAAGATCGTCCGCATGGCAAACCAGATCGCCACTTTCTTCCTGTCGCAGCCGGAAGACATCCGGGCGGAAGGGGTCGCCACGCATATCAACAAGTTCTGGGAGCCGCGCATGCGCCGGCACCTGTTTGAACATCTCGAGCGCGGTGGAGAGGGGCTTCTGCCGCTGGTGATCGAGGCGTCGACCATGATCCGGCGCCCGGAGGCGAAGGTCGGATCGGGCGTAGGCGTCGGCGCGGATGCCGCACAGGGTGCCCCGGGCGGGAAGGGGCCGGCGGCGGGCGAATCGCTGTCGGAGCCGAACATCCCCGAAAGCACCGGTTGAGAGATTTTGCTCCCGCCGGGAGGGCGAGAGCGCGAGACGCAGTCATCATCCAGAGGGAGGATATTAGATGGCAGTTGCAGCAAATGGAGCGCTCGTCGGCGACGTCGGGCTTCTGGATAGAGAACGAATCATCGCCAAACCTGGCTTCAACCGCTGGCTTGTTCCGCCGGCGGCGCTTGCCATCCACCTCTGCATCGGCATGGCCTATGGCTTCAGCGTGTTCTGGTTGCCGCTGACACGCGCCATTCCCGGTGCTGCCGATCCTTCCTGCGCAAGCCTCAACCTCCTGTCGGCGCTTTTCACGACGACCTGCAACTGGCGCGTTGCCGACCTTGGCTGGATCTATACGCTCTTCTTCGTGCTGCTCGGTTGCTCCGCGGCCATCTGGGGCGGCTGGCTGGAACGCGTCGGGCCGCGCAAGGCGGGCTTCGTTTCGGCCTGCTGCTGGTGCGGCGGCATTCTGGTCGCGGCCGTTGGCGTCATGACCCACCAGCTTTGGCTGATGTGGCTTGGTGCCGGCGTGATCGGCGGCGTCGGGCTTGGCCTCGGCTATATCTCGCCGGTGTCGACGCTCATCAAGTGGTTCCCGGACCGGCGCGGCATGGCGACCGGCATGGCCATCATGGGCTTCGGCGGCGGCGCGATGATCGGCGCACCACTCGCCAACCTGCTGATGAACTACTTCAAGACGGATGTCTCGATTGGCGTCTGGCAGACCTTCATCACGATGGCGATCATCTATTTCTGCTTCATGATGGGCGGCGCCTTCGGCTACCGCATCCCGCCGGCTGGCTGGCGCCCGGAGGGCTGGACGCCGCCGGTGTCCAAGTCGACGATGATCACCACCCGCCACGTCCACCTGCGCGACGCGCACAAGACGCAGCAGTTCTGGATGATCTGGCTGGTGCTTTGCCTCAACGTGTCCGCCGGTATCGGCGTTCTCGGCGTGGCATCACCGATGCTTCAGGAAATCTTTGCGGGTTCCCTGATCGGGCTCCCGGAGCTTTCCTTCTCGCAGCTTGATGCAGGGCAGAAGACGCAGATTGCCGCGATCGCAGCCGGCTTCACCGGCCTCCTGTCGCTGTTCAACATCGGCGGGCGGTTCTTCTGGGCCTCGTTGTCCGACAAGATCGGCCGCAAGAACACCTACTACACCTTCCTGCTGCTCGGCATCGTGCTTTACGCTGCTGCTCCGACGCTCGCCGACATGGGCAGCAAGGCGCTCTTCGTTCTGGCCTTCGGCGTGATCCTGTCCATGTATGGCGGTGGGTTCTCGACCATCCCGGCATACCTTGCGGATATCTTCGGCACGCAGTTCGTCGGTGCTATCCACGGCCGCCTGCTGACGGCGTGGGCGACGGCCGGTATCGTTGGACCGGTGGTCATCAACTATATCCGCGAAGCGCAGATCGCAGCCGGCGTGGCACCGGGACCGGCGCTCTATACCGGCACGATGTATATCCTTGCCGGCATGCTGGCACTGGGCCTCGTGGCAAACATGCTGGTGCGCCCGCTTTCCGACAAGTGGTTCATGTCGGATGAGGAAGTTGCCTCGTTGCAGGCAAAGACCGCTGCCGCCAATGCCGGGCCGTCCGGCTCCTTCGGGATCGGCAAGGGTGGTTTTGACGCCAAGGCAGCACTCGCCTGGGCCGTTGTCGGTATCCCGCTCCTGTGGGGTGTCTGGGTGACGCTGCGCAGCAGCTTCGTGATCTTCGGATAAGAAGGTCAACCTGAACAGAAAAGGCCCGCAGCACCAACCGTGCTGCGGGCCTTCTGTATTGTGCGAGGTGCGTCAGAAGTTTTCCCAGCCAGCGACCTTGGCCTGGAGTTGCGCATGCACGGCGCGTAAGCCGCCGGTATTCGCCTCACGGGCAGGAGGCGGCGCGTGCTGCACGGGTAGTTTCGCCTCGGCGGGACCGGTGTCGAACTGCGAGAGCAGGTTGCGCAGGCTCTCTGCCTCCGTCGCCAGCGAATGGCTGGCCGCCGTGGTTTCTTCCACCATGGCGGCGTTCTGCTGGGTCGCCTGATCCATGTGATTGACCACCTGGCTGATCTCGCGAAGGCTTGCCGCCTGCTCGCGCGACGCTTCGACGATCGCGGCGACATTGCCGTCGATGCCGGCGACCTGCACGGCGATCTCCCGCAGCGAGGTGCCGGTCTTGCCGACAAGCGCGACACCTGTCGAAACCTGGTGCGAGGAGGTGTTGATCAGCGTCTTGATCTCCTTCGCAGCCGTTGCCGACCGCTGCGCAAGTTCGCGGACCTCCTGCGCGACCACGGCAAAACCCTTGCCTGCTTCGCCTGCCCGGGCCGCTTCGACCCCGGCGTTCAGTGCAAGCAGGTTTGTCTGGAAAGCGATGTCGTCGATCACGCCGATGATGTCGGTGATCTCGCGGGAGGAATGGGCGATCTGGTCCATGGCAGCGATTGCCTCGCGCACCACGAGCCCGGATTGCTCGGCGTGCTGCCTCGTTTCCGTGACAAGCCGCCCGGCATCTTCGGCGCGGCGGCTTGAGTCGCCAACCGTGTTGGTGATCTCTTCCAGTGCCGCTGCCGCTTCTTCCAGTGCGGCTGCCTGCTGTTCGGTGCGTTTGGCCAGTTCCTGCGAGGCGTCGCGGACTTCGCTCGATGCCGCGGCAATGCCGGATGCGTTGCGGCCGACAACCTCCATCGCATCGCGCAGCTTGGCCGCGACCGTGTTGAAGTCGTGGCGCAGCGCCTCCATGGTCGGCACGAAGGGCACGTCCAGCGACTGGTTGAGCTTGCCTTCCGCCAGGTCCCGCAGGCTCCTGCCGAGCTTGCTGATGGCGCTCATGCGCGGCGTGACATCGGTCGCGAACTTCACGACCTTGACGACCTTGCCGTTCATGTCGCGGATCGGGTTATAGGCAGCCTGGATCCAGATCTCCTTGCCGCCCTTGCCATAACGCACAAACTCGTCGGCGATGAACTCGCCGCTTTCGAGCTTCTTCCAGAACTCGGCATAAGCAGCGGAGGCGGCGTAGCTTGGGTCGCAGAACATGCGGTGGTGGCGACCCTGGATCTCGCTCAGGTCGTAACCCAGCGCGGCGCAGAAGTTCTCGTTGGCGGTGAGGATCTCGCCTTGCGGCGTGAATTCGATCATCGCCTGGGAGCGGCTGATGGCCTCCAGTTTGCTCGCATCTTCCGCCGCGGCCATCTTGGCCGCGGTGATGTCGGTCGCGATCTTGACGACCTTGTAGGGTTTTTCGCCGCGAAAGACCGGATTGTAGGAGGCCTGGATCCAGATCTCGTCTCCCGACTTGGCGATCCGCTTGTATTCCCGCGCGTCGAACTTGCCGCGGGCGAGGTTGGCCCAGAACTGCCGGTAGTCTTCCGACGCCACATAGGCCGGGTCACAGAAGATGCGGTGATGTTTGCCGCGGATTTCCGCGATCTTGTAGCCCAACGTTTGGCAGAAGTTGTCGTTCGCATCGAGGATGTTGCCGTTGAGGTCAAACTCGATCAGCACCTGCGAGCGGGAGATGGCATCGACGATATGGCGCGCCTTGGAATCTCCACCTATTCCCAGCATGTCCTTCCCAAGGAACCGGGTTTGCACCGGCTCCTTCCTCTTCCCCTCAGGTGCCACATGGACAGGCGGCACCGATTGCCCGGGAAGAATTACCGCAGCCAAGAATTAACAACTGCTTTAAACAACATCATAATATTAGCAGAAATCAATTCGCGTGGAGGTTGGTAAATAAAAACGCCGCCCGTTTAGGTTCGGGCGGCGCTTCGAGGTCTGCGGTGCAGGGATGTTTAAGCTGCGAGGTCTTCTGCTTCGGAGCCCTTGAACATCTTGGCGAGGTTCAGGAAGCAGATCATGCCGTTTTCATTGGCGATGATGCCTTCCGAGAATGACTTGTCGAAGGATGCGGAGACTTCCGGAACAGGCTGAACCTGGCTCGACGGAATGGTGAGGATGTCGGAGACGCGGTCGACCAGCATACCGATGACCATGTTGTGCACTTCCGCAACCACGATGGCGCTGCGCTCGTTGGCAACGGTGCTCTTCATGCCGAGCTTGTAGGCAAGGTCGATGATCGGGATAACCGAGCCGCGCAGGTTCATGACGCCGATGACATCGGCTGGTGCATGGGGAAGCGGGGTCGACGGAGCCCAGCCGCGGATTTCGCGGATTGTTGTGGTCTTGACGCAGAATTCCTGATCATGAAGCCGGAAGGCGATGATTTCGAGGTTTTCTTCGCTGTAGTTCGTAGGATTGGTCGTCGTCGATTCCATCAAGGTGTTCCCAACTATCCGCTGCCTGTGCGGTGGCGGCACTGGATGTGGCGGCCGACCGTAGCCCGTGAGTGTTCGCACAACCTCCATGCAGCACATGGTGCAGCAGGTCGCGCCGTGGGATCATAGGCGAAGAGTATTGCGCAAATCTAAATCATCGCCCGTAGGCGGGCGATGTAGGGAACAACCAGTATCTCTAGAAATCAGGCCGAACGGGTCGGGCGGTCGAGGACACGGCGGCCGAACAGGCTTGCCGTCAGTTCCACCATGATGCGTGCGCTGCGACCGCGATCGTCCAGGAAGGGGTTGAGCTCGACGAGATCGAGCGAAGTCACCAGACCGGTGTCGTGCAGCATTTCCATGATGAGGTGCGCTTCGCGGAAGGTGGCGCCGCCGGGCACCGTGGTGCCGACGCCAGGCGCGATGTCCGGGTCAAGGAAGTCGACATCGAGGCTCACATGCAGGAGACCGTTGGCCTCTGTGACCTTCTGGATGACCTGTCGCATGATGGCGGCGAGGCCGAATTCATCGATGGCGCGCATGTCGAAGACATTGACGCCGTTCTCGGCGATGAGCTTGCGTTCGATCTCGTCCACCGAGCGGATGCCGACCTGGAAGACGTTGGAGGGGGAGACCAGCGGGCGATCGGTCGGAAGAATGGTGCCAAGTTCGGCTTTGCCGGAGAAGAAGGCAACCGGCATGCCGTGGATATTGCCCGATGGCGAGGTTTCCGGCGTGTTGAAATCAGCATGCGCATCCAGCCACAGGACGAACAGCGGGCGGTCGACTTCGGCGGCGTAACGCGCCATGCCGGAAACGCTGCCCATCGACAGGCTGTGGTCGCCGCCAAGCGCGATCGGGATGCCACCGTTCCTGGCAGCCTGGTACATGCTGTCTTCCAGCGACCGCACGAACCCAGCGACAACCGGAAGGTTCTTGGCTTCCGGACGATCGGAAAGATCGCTTGCCGGCTCCGGACGCAGGTCACCGCGGTCTGTCACGGTGAAGCCGAGTTCTTCCAGCGCCTTGCGGATGCCGGCGAGACGGAAGGCAGCCGGGCCCATGGCACAACCGCCGCGTCCTGCGCCTTCTTCAAGCGGCACGCCGATCAACGTGATGTCCATGGACGTCATGGCATTCTCCAGATGCTTATTGCGGGTAAAATCAGTATTCGCGCTCGTAGAAGATGCCGGCGGTGCCACCTTCGGTGCCCGCACCCGCCTTCAGCTTCACGCCGCGGCCGACATCGAGATTGATGGTCGCCCGTGCGCCGTCAGTGCCGCCCTGCTCCAGCTGCAGATAGGTCCGCTTGTTGAGGTAACGGCCAACGGAAACGCTGGTCTGGCCGGTATCGTCGGTCTTGATGTCGAGGTCGTCGACGCCGAGATTGCTGCGCAGCGTCTCGAGCAGCGAGGTGGAGCCACCGCCCGCCAGCTGGCTGACGGCATCGGCGAGTTGGGCGATCTGCAGCGGCGACAGGCGCGACATGGACTGGCCGAAGATCAGTCGTGCAAGCACTTCGTCCTGCGGCAGGGCAGGGGCAGACGAGAAGGAAATCGTCGGGTCGTTGGCGACGCCCGTGACCTTGACGATAATGGTCGTCTGCGCCGAGGTGGTGGTGGCTTCCATGTTCAAGACAGGGATCAAGCCGCCCCCAAAGGTGATGTCGCCGCTGGTGAAATCGAGGCGTTTTGACAGGATGACCAGGCGACCGCGGCGCATCTCGAAGCCGCCGGCCACGATCGGAGCCTGCGCATTGCCGGTGATGGTGAGGTTGCCACCGAGTTCGGCATCGATACCGCGACCGCGCACGAAAATGCCGTTTGGCGCGCGAACGGTGAGGTTGAGCGCGATCGGCTCGGACGTGCCTTCCGCCTTTTCCGGTTGCAGCACCTTGATCTGGCGCGCCACCTTTGGCGGTGGGTTCTTGTGACGAACGTTGACTTCGGCAAGCGATGTCGGCAGGCGCGCCGGCACGGTGATGGCAGCTTTGGTGAGCGTGACGGTGCCGCCCACGACAGGGCCGGCCATCAGGGGACCGGTTACCGTCAGCGCCCCGTCCGCGGTCGCGGCAAAGATGTTGCCGTCGGCATAAACCGCCTGTGCAAGCGTGATCCTCAGGTCAGCGGGGAAGCCTGAGCCGATGCCAATGGTGCCTTGCGCGGAGACAGTTCCGCCGCCCGAAAGCTTGCCGGACAGGCGGGAGATGTTGGCGGTCTGGCCATCGAAGGCGACGTTGGCGGCAAGATCGGTGAGGGCAAGATTGCGCTTTACATCCACGAGCCTTGCGCCGGACGCGGATGCCGTACCGGTGATGGCGGGGGCTGCCACCGTGCCGCCGATCGCAACATCCACGGTCCCCGTGCCTTCCAGGATCAGGCCTTGCGCCGCCAGTTGCCCGGCGATGATGGAGAAGGGCAGGTTGCCGTTGAACTTGAGGTTCAGCGCCCGTGCGCCGGCAAGCGCGACGGAACCACCGCCGGAAAGCGAGATACCGCCTCCACCGGACACACGCGTGTCGACGGTGACGGTACCGTTCTGGAACGTGCCCTTGGCAGTGACATCGACTGAGGCCAGACCGACGGATGCGGTTTGCGCGACGCCCGCGTCCGCCCAGCGTAGGTCGTAACGCACGGCCGGGGCTTCCGGCGTGCCGGTCGCGGTCACCGTTCCGGAGATCGTGCCGCGTGCGCCGACTGCCGGCGCAAAGGCGTTGACCAGGCTTGCGGGAATGGCATTGGCGCGTGCGTCGATATCAAGCGCCGGCACGCCATCCTTCAGGAGTACGCGGCCGGTGGCGGTGAAATCTAGCCCGCCTGATCCGCTGAGGCGGGTGTTTTCAAGTGCAAGCGTACCTTCGGTGAAACTGCCGCTTGCCTGGAGGCGAAACGGATCGATGCCAGCATCGCGCGTCTGGCGAAGCTGTGCATCACTCCATTCCAAATCATATTTGACGGCCGGGGCCGATGGGGTTCCGGTTGCGGTGATCGTACCGGAAATGGCGCCTGCCGCATTCATGGCAGGCACGAAGGTGTTGAGGAGGCTTGCCGGGAGGGACCGGATGTTGGCCACGAGATCAAGCGTCGAGCCGGCGCTACCATCGACGGAAACGCTGCCAGAACCGGTGGCGAGCGTCAGTCCTGCGAGCCGGGCCCCTCCATCGACGATGGCTATCCTCGTCGGTGCGGCAAGGCGGATCGGAATGTTGCGCGGGTTGGCGGCAAAGCTCTCGATGCCGACCGAAAGTTCTTCTCCGCTTGTCACATCACCAACGGCCGTCAGCGGCGCATTGTCATATTGTGCGGCAAGGTTGAACGCTGTCCGGTTGCCGCCATGGTTGACGTCGAGCTTCAGGTCGTTGAGGCCAACCGAGCCGGCGCCGATGCGCGCTGCGCGCACCGTGCCTTCGGCGGCGATCGCCTTGATATCGGGTATCGCGAGATCGATGTTCGGCTGGGCAATCTCAATCGTGCCGCGCTTGATGCCGCTGCCGGAGGCGCGAACCACGGCGCCGGCCTTGCCATCGCTGTTGTTCAGCAGGACGGTGCCCTTGAGGTCACCCTGCGCCTGCTGTGCGGCGAGCGCTGCCAGCAGCGAGATGTCCGGGAAGTCGAAGGTCAGTTCGCCCTGCGGCAGGAAGTCCGGCGAGAAGTTCAGGTTGCCGTTCAGCTTGTTCGGACCGACCTCGACAATGATGGCCGGCACGGCGGTCTTGCCTTCCGCGGATTCCACATCGGCGTCGATCTTGATCGGTTGGCTGTCGAGCGAACCGGTGGCAGTCAACTTGCCCTTTGGCGCATTCGGATCGGCGGTGCCGTCCACGACAACACTCAAGTCTTCGAGGCGGCGGCCGGCGAGGCGTGCTTCGGCGGAATTGATGACCGCCTTCACGTCGAGCGCACTGAGCGGGCCCTTGGCATTGATGTCGAAGCCGGCAGCACCTTCGGCTTCCGGCAGCCAGCGCTTCAGGTCCGGCATGCGACCGGCAAGTCGACCGGTGACCGCTTCCTTTTCATAGAGGATGTTGCCGTGCGCCTCGACCGCGTTCGACCGCATGACGAAGTTCTCAAGCGCCATGCGTCCGCCGGTGACGACGTTCACATAACCTTCTGCGGAAAGCTTGCCTTCGAACTTCGGCGCCAGCGACGGCGGCAACACGCTCGGATTGGCAAAGACGCGGAAATTGCCGGTGATTGCCTGCTTCGAGGTGTCGTAGGCGCCCGAGACGGTGCCGTTGACACTCTGGCTGTCGAAGGTGGCGGCGTCCAGACCGATCGCGGGCGGCGCAAGCCGCAGCGGTGCGTCAAGCGTCACAGGCCCGCGGATGACCCGATCCAGATTGTCGTCGGTGAAATCGGTACGGCCAACGGTGAAGCGGCTGCGGATGCTGCCCGAACGCGAAACGAGGTTGAGGTCCTCGCTCTCGGCCTGGAGGCGGATCTGGTTGAAGCGGCCCTGCGGGATCTGGGCGGCGCTCAAGGCGGCGGTGGCATTGAACCGCGCCGAGGCTGCCGCCCCGGTGAGCGTGAAGTTGACGCTCTCGATGGAGAAGCGGCTTTCTTCGCCACTGACGGGCCAGATGAGGTCGACCGGGCCATTGGTGCCGGCGAGGCTTGCCATCAGGCTGTTGTCGCCGGTTGGATCCCAGGCGCCCTTGGCCGAGAGGCGTACGGCGCCGGACGCAAGCTCACCGCGCTCGATGTCGATGCGGCCGGACGGGGCGTAGACCGCCGCCATGTCGATGTCGGTCGTGCCCTCAAACAGCGGGCGGAAAGCGGGCGGAAGCAGCGTTGCCAGCTGGCCGCCGCCCGTGACTTCCATGCGATGCCGGTCGTTCTGGACGAGCAGGTGGCGGCCGGTGACGTCGATGACCTGGGTGCCGCCGACGCTGCCGATCAGCTTGCCGGCCCAGTCTGACAGCGGGCCTTCGCCATCGAGCGCCAGTTCCACCGCCGGGGCGTTGGGCAGGCGCAGCAGCCGGGCGAGAAGACCACCTTCGGGTTCGGAGACCGCGGCCTTCAGCGTCAGGCGATTGGCCGAGGGCGCATACAGAATGTCTGCGGAGGCGCGCGCGTCCGGCTCATCCTTGCGGGTCGCCTGCAGGTCGAGCGAGATGTCGGGCCCGGTCGCATCGATCGAGCCCTTCAGGGAGAGCGCGAAATCGCGGCCCGACAGCGCTTGCGACAGGTTGATGTCCGGCAGGTCGATCTGGGCGACACGGATGCCGACGGGCAGCGGCGATCCGCCGGAATCAGAGTCGTCGCCCGGCGGGGTAGGGGTGGTCGATGGCTTCGGCGGGCGGATGAAGTTCACCGTTTCTGCCGAAACATGATCCGCCTTGAAGACGCCGCCAATCAACGAGGTCGGCGACCAATCGATGTTGATGCCTGAGATTTCTGCGTAGGGACCTTCGTCATCCGACAGCGTCAGCTGGTCGAGGCGCAGGTCGCCCGTCAGCAGCCCTTCCGGCCGCGAGAAGGTGACCTTGCGATCCGGCGTCGAGACGATCGCCGAGACGCGTTCTGCGGCAACACGGCCGCCCACCGGCGTCAGTGCCACGAACAGCACGACGCCCAGCGCCATGACGAACAGGACCGCGACCACGCTTATCGCAGCCTTCAAAATCCCCTTCAGCAGGCGAAGCATCAGCGTCATGCCGGTCAATTACCTCTTGCCTTAGAATGCCTGCCCGATGCCTGCATAAATACCGTACTGGCTGCCACCGTCGTAGCGCTGCAGCGGAAGCGCAACGTCCAGTCTCAGCGGTCCGAATGGTGTGGCATAGCGGATGCCAACCCCAGCTCCAGCACGTATATCAGAAAAATCAGGCGTGATTTCGGTCGACACCGTACCAACGTCAATAAAAGGTACTACGCCAATGTTTTCTGTCACTTTTAGCCGCACTTCGAATGAACCCAGTGCATAAGAACGTCCGCCTGTGGCCTCGTCTTCACTATTATAGGGCGAAATTTCCCGATAGGCATACCCGCGGACAGATCCGCCACCGCCGGCAAAGAACCGACGTGTTGCGGGGATGCTTTCCAGGTCATCACCGCCGATGAGCGTGCCGGCTGCAAGCCGTCCCGCCAGCACCACCCGGTTTTCCTCGCCAAGACCGAGATAGCCCGAGATCGACCCTTCGAAGGAGGAGAAGATCGTGCCTTCGAGTGTCTCGTAGCTCGGCTTGGCCGACAGCGTCGCATAATAACCTTCGGTCGGATCGAGCTTGTTGTCGCGCGCGTCGCGCTCGAAGGAAACCGGGAGGCTCAGCGTCAGGTACTGGTTCTTGCCGAAGGCGTCTTCGGTGCTGGTATAGGCGATCTCACCGCCACCCTTGAGCTTGTCGGTGTCGTTCAGCTCGTATGCAAGGTTCGCCGAATAGATGATTGTCTGCGCGTCATAGGCGTCCGGCGATTCGCTCTTGGCTTCCAGTCGCGATTCAAAGGTGGACTCAGGTACGGGGAAGCCCGGCTTGGTAAAGATGATGCCGGCGGAATAGTCATAGGTCGTCACATCTGTGGTCGCGCCGATGCCGGAGACCTTGCCCTCGATCCGCAGCGATTCCGCTTGGCCGAACAGGTTGCGATGACCCCAGTAACCTTGCAGGCCGGCGCCATCGATGGAGGAAAACTCTGCGCCGACGCCGAAGTAACGGTGCTTGCCTTCCGAAATCTCGATCGTCAGCGGCAGCGAGCCATCCGGCGCCAGCGCTTCCGCCTCGCGGATCGTGACGCTCGAGAAGACGCCGAGTTCGCGCAACCGGTCATTGGCCTTCTTCAACTGTTCGGGTGAATAGCGCCCGCCTTTGTCGAGCCGCGAATACCGGCTGATGAAGTTGGGATCGACGGTCTTGGCACCCTTTACCGCAACCGCGCCGAAGGGCGCGACTGGTCCACCGACCGCGCCGAGCGTCACATCAACCGTCGTGGTGCGGTGATCGGCCGTCACCTCGCGCTCGGTCAGCTTTGCAAGCGGGCGGCCTTCCTTCTTGAGGTCGACGACGACCTGCTCACCGGCTTTCAGGATGAGCCGCGATCCGGCCTTTTCGCCGAGTTCGAGATCGTAGTCCTCCGGGTTCTTGCGGGCGGCATCGCCATTCATCTTGACGGCACCGAGCGCAAAGACCGGGCCCGGATCGACACGGACCGTCACGGGCACGGGCCGGGAATGATCGAAAGTCGGGTTGGGCGGCAGGCTGTCGATGTCGGTACCGGCCACCGAGATCTGCACTGTTCCGCCATAGCGCGCCTCTTCGTAGAGCACCGCAATCAGGCGTTCGCGGTCTTCGCGCGCCTTGATGACAACGCCAAGGTCGCCGGAAACCGGTTGTTCCTCATCGTTGACCAGCGAGGCGGCATTCTCCAGCCGTTCCTTGAGGTCCTTGTCGGCATCGCCGGTATCGAGCGTCGCATCATAACGTACCGGGTCGATGACCTCGATCGCGTCATCCTCATCATCACCGAACAGGGTGATGCCGAAAATCTTGAAGGCATGGGCGTCGGTTGCGAGGGGTGGCGAAAGCAACACGAGGGCGGCAAGCGATGCAGCAGTGCCTGCGTTCACCCACAGCTTGCGCTTGTTTATCCGCCCGGTTTTGTCGTTCTGCATACGCAAACTGATAAAAGACCCTCGTTCGGGCGCCCGTCCTGGCTCCACGAAGGGCCTTACTTAGCCGTAATTATGGCCAGACGGTACCCCTTCTTCCGATCTCCGGGTCACTTCACAAAGAAAAAGCCCCGGAGCTTGCTCCGGGGCCACAGGGTACTGCTAAAGCTGATAATCGATCAGTAACGGCGCGGGCAGCTATCGATGTAGCGGCGGCCGTAACGGTCGCGGTAGTAGCACTGGCCGGGCTGCTCGGCGACGGAGCCGATTACCGCGCCAGACACGCCGCCGATGGCCGCGCCAACGGCTGCGCCGCGGACGTTGCCGGTTGCCAAGCCGCCGATCACGGCACCTGATGCGGCGCCGACGCCGGCACCCTGTTCGGTCGCCGTGCAGCTCGCCAGCGATCCGCCAACCATCAAGAGCACTAGAAATTTCTTCATGAATTCCTCCTGGAGTCCTTCCGTCGGCTGTTCCATGGCAGCCGCTATCAGCAACAATAGGTCGCGGCGGTCGAGAGTCCATATTTTAGCGCCGGATATTTTCGCCAAAGCCATCCCCGGCGCCATTCGAGGCCTGAAGATCAGGCCACGCGGGGCGGCAAAATCCTGTGAAAGTAGTGGTTGATCCGCCCGCCAAAAAAGCAAATGATGATGGCGTGTCCGGGAGGGACACGAGGAGGACATCGATGACGAAAGTGACGCTGACCGTGAATGGCCGCGCGATGAGCGGCGAGTGCGAAGATCGCATGCTGCTCGTTCATTTCATCCGAGAAAAACTAGGTCTTACCGGCACCCATGTGGGGTGCGACACAACCCAATGCGGTGCCTGCGTCATCCACATGGATGGACGTTCGGTAAAAAGCTGCTCGATCCTTGCCGTGCAGGCCTCCGGGTCGACCATCACCACGATCGAAGGTCTCGCAGGCCAGGGCGACCTGCATCCGGTGCAGACGGCGTTCAAGGAACATCACGGACTGCAATGCGGCTTCTGCACGCCCGGCATGGTGATGGCCGCCGTGGACCTCATCAACCGCGAGGGCGGATCGCTTACCGAAGAGAAGGTCCGCGCCCGGCTCGAAGGCAATATCTGTCGCTGCACCGGCTACCACAACATCGTCAAGGCCGTCCTTGCCGCCGATGCCGAAATGGCAGCCGGGCGTCAGGCCGCTGAATAGGATCAGCGTGTCGGCATCCTGATCGGCCACGCGCCGACCGGTTGATGCTTGAACGCGCTCGTCTTGACCAAGATTCGCTCATTTCTGGAGGAGATGAAAATGGGTGTTGAAGGAATTGGTGCCCGCGTAGCCCGCAAGGAAGACAAACGCTTCCTCACCGGCAAGGGCCGCTACACCGACGATATGACCGTTCCCGGCATGAAATTCGCCTATTTCGTGCGCAGCCCGCATGCCCATGCAAAGATCACCAATATCGATGTGTCTGCCGCGAAGGCCATGCCTGGCGTGATCGACGTCTTGGACGGCAAGCAGTTGCTGGACGATGGCATTGGCAACCTCATCTGTGGCTGGATGATCCATTCCAAGGACGGCTCGCCGATGAAGATGGGCGCCTGGCGTCCGCTGGCGGTGGATACCGTGCGTTATGTGGGTGACGCGGTTGCGATCGTCGTTGCCGATAGTTCCGCGGAAGCGCGCGATGCGGCCGAAGCAGTCGTGGTCGATTATCAGGAACTGCCGGTCGTGACCGACACCGCTGCCGCCATGGCGCCCGGCGCACCGCAGATCCACCCGGAGGCGCCGAACAACCTCATCTATGACTGGGAGATCGGCGACGGGAGCGCGGTTGACCAGGCGATTGCCTCGGCGGCCCATGTGACCGAGATCGAGATCCACAACAACCGGCTGTCACCCAACCCGATGGAGCCGCGCGCCACGCTCGGCATCTATGACAGCGCCGAAGACCACTATACCTGCTACACGACCAGCCAGAACCCGCATGTGGCGCGGCTGGTGATGAGCGCCTTCTATAATGTGGCGCCAGAAAACAAGCTGCGCGTCATCGCGCCGGATGTCGGCGGCGGCTTCGGCTCCAAGATCTACATCTATCCGGAAGAAATCGTCTGCCTCTGGGCATCCAAGAAAACCAATGTGCCGGTAAAGTGGGTCTCCGACCGCACCGAGGCCTTCCTGACGGATGCGCATGGTCGCGACCACCTTTCCAAGGTGAAGATGGCGTTTGATGCCGACAATCGCATCACTGCGCTGAAGGTCGACACGGTCGCCAATCTTGGCGCCTACATGTCGCTGTTCTCGTCGGCCGTGCCCACCTACCTTTATGCCACGCTGCTTTCGGGCCAGTATGCTATCCCGGCCATTCATGCGAATGTCCGCACCGTCTACACCAACACCGTTCCTGTGGATGCCTATCGCGGGGCCGGCCGCCCGGAAGCGACGTATCTGCTCGAACGTACGATGGAAACGGCCGCACGCGAACTTGGCGTCTCGCCAGCAGAACTGCGGCGCAAGAACTTCATCCGCACCTTCCCGTACCAGACGCCGGTCATCATGAACTACGATGCCGGTGACTACGAAGCCTCGCTCAATGCTGCCATGCAGGCGGCCGACTGGGCCGGTTTCGAAGCGCGTCGTGCGGAGGCTGAAGCCCGCGGCAAGAAGCGCGGCATCGGCATGAGCTGCTATATCGAGGCTTGCGGGATTGCGCCGTCGCAGGCGGTCGGCTCGCTCGGTGCCGGTGTTGGCCTGTGGGAATCGGCTGAAGTGCGGGTGAATGCCGTCGGCACGATCGAGGTGCTTACCGGCTCGCACAGCCACGGCCAGGGCCATGAAACGACCTTTGCGCAGCTTGTCGCGGGGCGGCTCGGGGTGCCGATCGAAAGCATCAATATCGTCCATGGCGACACGGACAAGGTGCAGATGGGCATGGGCACCTATGGGTCGCGCTCCGGCGCGGTCGGCATGTCGGCTGTCGTCAAGGCGCTCGACAAGGTCGAAGCCAAGGCGAAGAAGATCGCCGCGCATCTGATGGAAGCCGACGAACAGGACATCGTGATCGAGAACGGCGAGGTGAAAGTCGCCGGCACCGACAAGGCGCTGCCCTGGTTCCAGGTGGCGCTTGCCGCCTATACCGCCCATAACCTGCCGTCGGGCATGGAGCCCGGCCTGAAGGAAACCGCGTTCTACGACCCGGCCAACTTCACCTTCCCGGCTGGCTGCTACATTGCCGAGGTCGAGGTTGATCCGGAAACGGGCAAGACCGAGATCGTCCAGTTCGTGGCAGCCGATGACTTCGGCAACATCATCAACCCGCTGATCGTCGAAGGCCAGGTGCATGGCGGCCTGGCGCAGGGGATCGGCCAGGCGCTGCTGGAAAATGTCCAGTATGACTCGAACGGCCAGCTGCTGACCGCCAGCTTCATGGACTATGCGATGCCGCGCGCCGATGACCTGCCTTCGTTCAAGCTCTCGCACCAGAACACGCCGTGCCCAAGCAACCCGCTCGGCATCAAGGGCTGCGGTGAGGCCGGGGCGATCGGTTCACCGCCGGCGCTGATGAACGCCATTACCGACGCGATCGGCCACAATCGGCTGCTCACCATGCCCGCCACGCCGATGAAGGTCTGGCAGGCGCTGCAGACCGCTCACTGAGGAGGAAGATAATGTACGCTACAAGCTATCATCGTGCTGCCTCCGTTGAAGATGCAGTGCAAATGCGCAGTGCGCATGAGGAGGGGCGCTACCTTTCCGGCGGCATGACGCTGATCGCCACCATGAAGCAGCGGCTTGCCGCGCCGACCGACCTGATCGACCTGCGGCACATCCCGACCTTGCGTGGGATCAGGATCGAGGGGCGGCGGGTGACGATTGGCGCAGCAACGCCGCATGCCGAAGTTGCCGGTCATGCGGAACTGCGGGCCCTTTGCCCCGCCATCTGCCAACTTGCCGGCCATATCGGTGATCCGCACGTGCGCCACATGGGCACGATCGGCGGCTCGATCGCCAACAACGACCCGGCGGCCGATTATCCTGCCGGCATGCTTGGGCTTGGCGCGACGATCGTCACCGATCGCCGGTCGATGTCGGCGGACGAGTTCTTCACCGGCCTGTTCGAGACGGCGCTGGAGGAGGGCGAGATGGTGACCGCGGTATCCTTCGATGCGCCGGAAAAGGCGGGCTACGCCAAGTTCAGCAATCCGGCCTCGCGTTATGCCATGACCGGTGTCTTCGTCGCCAAGACCGCCACCGGCATTCGGGTTGCGGTGACGGGTGCCGGGTCGAACGGCGTCTTCCGGCAAAGCGACATGGAGGCGGCGCTGGCCGGCAACTGGTCGCCGCAGTCCATCGCGCATATCAACGTCGATGCCTCGGAACTCTTGTCCGACATGCACGGCAGCGCTGAGTATCGCGCGAACCTGGTGAAGGTCATGGCCAAACGCGCCCTGGCATCTGCCGGCTGACGCGATTCGCTTATCGACAAGGGGCGGGACGCTTTCGGACGAAAGCTCCCGTCTCTTGACGCAAATCAATTCCCGATATTTTCACTGGCGCTACAACTCACATTGGAATAGTTCAAAAAAGGCGGGCCTTTTGCCGCAGGTGAGGTCTATTCACGTGCCGCGGGGTTGACGGGGCGCGCGACTGAACCCAAAACCGGAGCGGTTTCTGGAGTGTGAGAATGGATTTCGAGGCATTTTTTAAGAGCGAACTGAATGGTCTTCATAACGAAGGCCGTTACCGAGTGTTCGCCGATCTCGAGCGGCATCGCGGCAATTTTCCGCGCGCCACCCGGCATACTCCCGATGGTCCCCGCGAAGTTACGGTCTGGTGTTCCAACGATTATCTCGGCATGGGCCAGCATCCAGCCGTGGTCGAGGCGATGAAAGAAGCCATCGATCACTGTGGCGCGGGTGCGGGAGGCACCCGGAATATTTCTGGCACCACGCACTACCATGTTCTTCTCGAACAGGAACTTGCCGACCTGCACGGCAAGGAAGCCGGCCTGATCTTCAATTCCGGTTACATGTCCAACTGGGCGACGCTCGGAACACTCGGCCAGAAGATCCCGGGCCTCATCATCTTCTCGGATGCGCTGAACCACGCGTCGATGATCGAAGGCATCCGCCACGGCAAGTGCGAGCGGGTGATCTGGAAGCACAACGACCTCAACGATCTTGAAGCAAAGCTGGCGGCTGCCGATCCGAATGCGCCGAAGCTCATCGCGTTCGAGAGCGTTTATTCCATGGATGGCGATATCTCGCCGATCAAGGAAATCTGCGACCTCGCCGACAAGTACGGCGCGATGACCTATCTCGATGAAGTGCATGCCGTTGGCATGTACGGCCCGCGCGGTGGCGGGATTGCCGAGCGCGAAGGCCTGATGGACCGGATCACGATCATCGAGGGCACGCTTGGCAAGGCCTTTGGCGTGATGGGCGGTTATATCGCAGCATCCAGCGCGCTGTGCGACTTCATCCGCTCCTTTGCCTCGGGCTTCATCTTCACCACGGCGCTGCCGCCGACGCTTGCGGCCGGTGCGATCGCTTCGATCCGCCACCTGAAGTCGAGCCCCTTCGAGCGGGCACGCCACCAGGATCGTGTGCGCAAGCTGCGCGCGATGCTCGACAAGCAGGGCATTCCCCACATGCATAACCCCAGCCACATCGTCCCGGTCATGGTTGGCGACGCGGCGAAGTGCAAGTGGATCTCGGACATCCTGCTCGACACCTGCGACATCTATGTGCAGCCGATCAACTACCCGACCGTGCCGCGCAAGACCGAACGCCTGCGCATCACGCCGACGCCGCTGCATTCGGATGGCGATATCGAGCATCTGGTCGGCTCGCTGCACCAGCTCTGGTCCCGCTGCGCTCTGGCGCGGCACGTGGCTTAACTACACTTACCTCAAGGAAAATGGCCGCTCACGCGGCCATTTCTTTTTGTGCGATCAGTTCGCCGGCACGGCGCCTGGCTTCCGCATCGGCGGCAAAAACATCGTCCATGGACGCGGCCGCACCGTAGCCCACCATGTCGTCCATGACCTGTTCGGCAATATCGGCCATCTGGAGGAAACCGATGCGGCCCTCGCAGAAGGCGTGGAAGCTGATTTCTTCGGCGGCGTTCATCACCGCACCCTGCACGCCACCACGTTCCAACGCCGTGCGCGCCAGGCGAAGCGCGGGGAAACGAACCTCGTCCGGTGCCTCGAAATCGAGCCGGGCCAGCTTGGCGAAATCCAGCCGCTCGACATTGAGCTGCGGCCGCTCCGGATAGGTCAGCGCGTAACCGATGGCGGTGCGCATGTCCGGGCAGCCAAGTTGTGCCAGCACCGAGCCGTCGCGATAGCCCACCATGGAATGGATCACCGACTGCGGGTGGACGATGACCTCGATCTGCTCCGGCGCGACGTTGAAGAGGTGTTTTGCCTCGATCATCTCCAGCGCCTTGTTGAACATCGAGGCACTGCCGATCGAGATCTTGAGGCCCATCGACCAGTTGGGATGGGCGCGAGCAACATCGGCCGTCACGCCCGCCATCTGCTCCCGGCTCCAGGTGCGGAACGGCCCGCCGGAGGCCGTCAGCACGATTCGCTCCACCGCGTGGTGCTGGTTGTCTTCCAGGCACTGGAAGATCGCGCTGTGTTCGCTGTCGACCGGGATCAGCCTGCCGCCGCCTTCCGCTACTGCCTTCACGAACAGTTCGCCGGCGGAAACGAGGCATTCCTTGTTTGCGAGCGCGATATCGGCGCCGCGTTTGGCGGCCGCCAGCGTTGGAGCAAGCCCTGCGGTGCCGACGATCGCCGCCATCACGACATCCGCGTCGCGCGAGGCGGCCTCGATCAGCGCCTCGCGCCCCGCGGCAACTTCTATGTCAGTTCCGGCTAACGCTTCCTTCAGCGCCGCATAACATTTTTCATCAGCTGTCACGGCCAATTTTGCGCCGCTGGTCCTTGCCTGTTCGGCGAGAAGCGCAACATTGGCATTGCCTGTCACTGCGACGACGTCGAAGGCTTCCCTGGTACCAAGCTGGTTCACGACATCGAGTGTGTTGACTCCAATCGAGCCGGTGGAACCCAGGATGCTGATGCGACGTCTGCCGGTTTCGGCCATGTTATCTTCCGTTTCACTAACTTTGTCCGGTCTACAAGCGAAAGCGCCCGCTCACAAGACCGATGGCGGATCAACCACGGGTGCGACCATGTGCGGCTTGAACGCGCGCCGCAGGACAGGTGAAATAACGCGATGAGCAGAACAATCGAGACGACATGCGTGATTGCCGGT
This sequence comes from Neorhizobium turbinariae, assembly GCF_023223505.1. Classification (NCBI taxonomy): domain Bacteria; kingdom Pseudomonadati; phylum Pseudomonadota; class Alphaproteobacteria; order Hyphomicrobiales; family Rhizobiaceae; genus Neorhizobium; species Neorhizobium turbinariae. Next base: position 89,570 of record NZ_JALPRY010000016.1, on the reverse strand, counting down.
GCGGGCCCCGGGGGTTTGATGCTGGGCTTCCTCCTGGCAAGGGCGGGCGTCAATGTCGTCGTTGTCGAAAAGCACGCCGACTTCCTGCGGGATTTCCGTGGTGACACGATCCATCCGTCGACGCTGGAAGTCATGTCCCAACTCGGGCTGATCGAGCAGTTCCTGCAGTTGCCGCATACGCGGGCGCCGAAACTGACAGCGGAGATGGGCGGCCGCACGATAACCATGGCGGATTTTTCGCGGCTGCCGGTGCGCAACCGCTTCATCGCCTTCATGCCGCAGTGGGATTTCCTCAACTTCCTCGCCGAGCAGGCGGGGCGATATCCGAACTTCCGGCTGATCATGCAGGCGAAGGTGACCGAGGTTCTGGAAGGGGCGGGTAGGGTGAGCGGCATCACCGTCGCCACGCCCGATGGCGACGTTCGCATTCATTCCAGGCTCGTCGTTGGTGCAGACGGGCGACATTCCGTGGTGCGGGAAAAGGCACGGCTGACAATCGAAAACTTCGGCACGCCAAGCGAGGTGGTGTGGATGAAGCTGTCCAAGCAGCCGGGGGACCCGACGGATGTGATGGGCCATGCTGGCCCGCGGCAGGGTTTTGTTCTGATCGACCGCGGCGACTACTGGCAGTGCGGTTTCGTGATCCGCCGCACGACCTTTGCGCAGATCAGGGCGCGCGGCATCGACGCCTTCCGGCAGATGGTGGTGGATGTATCACCGTTGCCGGCCGAGCGGATGCAGGAGACCCGATCCTTCGACGATACAAGCCTGCTGACGGTGCGGATCGACCGACTGAAGCAGTGGTGGCGTCCCGGCCTCCTCTGCATTGGTGATGCGGCGCATGCCATGTCGCCGATTGGCGGTGTCGGCGTGAACCTGGCCATCCAGGATGCCGTGGCGGCGGCGAATATCCTCTCGGCCCCGTTGCGGGAAGGTAGGCTGTCGGACAGTCATCTTGCCGCGGTTGAGAAACGTCGCAGTTTCCCGACCCGCGCGACACAGAAGCTTCAGCTGATGATGCGCAGCAGCCGGCGCAGCGACGAGGCGGATGACGAGAAGCGCAAGGGTCCGCCCGCCTTCATCCGCGGCATCGCGCGCTTTCCGCTGCTGGCGCACGTCGCCGGTCGCCTGATCGGCCTCGGCTTCAGGATGGAACGCGTGGCGACGGAGCGACACGGTTAAATGCGTCGCTCGCTACGTCCGATGAGCTTGGAAAGAAGTGGTGATCCCAGTTGGAGTCGAACCAACGGCCTCAGGATTAGGAATCCTGCGCTCTATCCTGCTGAGCTATGGGACCACGTGAGCCTTTCCATACAAAAGCCGGCGGCTTAAGCCAAGTGTTTTCCGGCCGTCAGTCCGCGAGCCTCTGTTCCACCAGCCGCACCCAGTACGAGATGCCGTAGGAGATCGCCTCGTCTTCGAAGTCGTAGCGCGGGTTGTGGAGGGGCGCGGTGTCGCCGTTGCCGATGAAGATGAAGGCGCCCGGCCGGCTGTTCAGCATGAAGGCAAAGTCTTCGCCGGCCATGCTGGGATCTACATCCGGGTCGACATTGGCGGCACCCACGACGTCCGTTGCGGCCTTGATGGCATGCTCCGTTTCCTGATCGTGGTTGCTGGTAACCGGGCACTGGCGGTGATATTCGATCGTGGCTTCCGCCCCGTGCGCGGCAACGATCCCGTCGACGATCTGGCGAAGACGGTTTTCAGCGAGATCACGGGTTTCTTCGTTATGGGTGCGAACCGTGCCCCACAGCGTCGCCTCGTCCGGGATGATGTTGTGCGTCGTGCCGGCATCGAAACGGGTGACGGAAACTACCACGGAGCGGAGGGGATCGGCATTGCGGCCGGCGATCGCCTGCAGGCTTCCGACAAGCTGCGAACCAATGAAGATGGGATCCACCGTCTTGTGCGGCTGTGCCGCATGGCCGCCGTGCCCCTTGATGACGATCGTGAAGCGGTCGGGGGCCGCCATGATGCCGCCCTTGCGGATCGCGAACTGTCCCAGCGGAATGCCCGGCATGTTGTGCATGCCGTAGACTTCCTCGATGCCGAAGCGCTCCATCATGCCGTCTTCGACCATCGCGAGTGCGCCAGCGCCACCTTCTTCGGCCGGCTGGAAGATGACGGCAACGGAGCCGTTGAAGTTGCGCGTTTCGGCGAGGTATTTCGCCGCACCCAGCAGCATGGAGGTATGCCCGTCATGGCCGCAGGCATGCATCTTGCCGGCGATCTTGGATGACCAGGGCTTGCCGGTGATCTCGCTGAGCGGCAGGGCGTCCATGTCGGCGCGCAGGCCAATCACGCGATTGCCGGGGCCCTTGCCGCGGATGACGCCGACGACGCCGGTGCGGCCGATACCGGTGACAACCTCATCGACGCCGAACTCTTTCAGCTTGGAGGCGACGAAAGCGGCCGTGTTTTCGACCTCGTAAAGAATTTCCGGATTTTCGTGAAGGTGTCTGCGCCACTCCGTCACTTCACCCTGGAGTTCGGCAGCCCTGTTCAAAACTGGCATAATCTTTCCTGTAATTCTCAATCACACGGTTATGAATCTCGTCATCGGCTGATACTGCCTGCCCTGATTGACGTAATCAATCTTCTTTGCCATTGCTTGGCCATATAGGCCGCATATGCGCCACACTCGTTAACCCCGACGACGAGGAAATATCTTGCTGTTCTCCGGCTTCCGTTCCGCATGCACTGCGCAAGCGATCTGCACAGTTTCCGCTCTCAGCCTCATCTTTTCGGCTGGAGCCGCAGCGGCCAATCCCAAAATGGTCGTCGATGTACAGACGGGCAGGGTTCTTGCGCATGAAGACGCCTTCCTGAAATGGTATCCGGCGTCGCTCACCAAGCTGATGACGGCTTATCTCACCTTCAACGCGTTGAAGAGCGGCAAGCTGCGGCTCGACAGCCCGGTTACGATGAGCAAGCGGGCAGCCGCCGAGCCCGCGAGCAAGACCTATTTCAAGCCGGGCTCGAAGCTCACTGTCGACAGCGCCCTGAAGATCCTGCTGGTGAAATCCGCAAACGACATCGCCGTGGCGATTGCCGAGACCGTCGGCGGCTCGCACGACCAGTTCGTGGCGATGATGAACAGCCAGGCGAAGGCGCTCGGCATGACATCGACGCGCTTCATCAACCCGCACGGGCTTCCGGGCAAGGGGCAATACACCACGGCGCGGGACCTGGCTTTGCTGGCGCTCAGGATCAAGCAGGATTTTCCGGAATACCAGAGCTATTTTTCGCTTGAGGGCATCGATGTCGGCTCCAAGCAGTATCCGAACTTCAATACGCTGATCGGCCGTTTCGACGGCGCCGACGGCATGAAGACCGGGTTTATCTGCGCCGCCGGCTTCAACCAGGTGTCGTCTGCCACCCGCAACGGTCGCACTGTCATTTCCGTCGTGCTCGGCTCCGACAGCCTTGCCGGGCGTGCCGATGATTCGGCCAACCTCCTGCAGCAGGGGCTGACCACCAACCCGAACAGCGGCGTACCGTTCTCAGCGCTTGCCCCCTATGGTGACACGAGCAAGGTCAATGACGTGAGCGCCGAGATCTGCAATCCGAAGGCCGCCAAGATCCGCAGTGAAAATCGCGACGATGCCGGCCGCACCGTGATGCACTCGCCTTATATCCACGAGATGACCCGTCCGCCCGTCTACAGCTATGCAGGGCTCATCCCGGGCAGCGAACCGGTTTCGGCCGGCAAGGGCGACAAGCGGCTTGCACGGGTTCCGATCCCGCAGCCGCGCCCGACTTTCTGATTGGAAACAACAATGTCACCTGTTTCAGGCCGGATCCCGGTTTCCATCCTGACCGGTTTTCTCGGCGCGGGTAAATCGACGCTTCTCAACCGCATCCTGAAGGATCCGGCGACCAGCGGCACCGCCGTCATCATCAATGAGTTCGGCGAGGTCGGCATCGACAACTTCCTTGTCGAGGCATCAGGCGACGCCTTGGTGGAGCTTTCCAACGGTTGCCTCTGCTGCACCGTTCGCGGCGAACTGGTTGATACGCTGGCCTATATGATGGACGGCATCCAGACGGGCCGGCTGCAGCCGATCAAACGGGTGGTGATCGAAACGACGGGTCTCGCCGATCCGGCGCCCGTGATGCAGTCGGTGATGGGCAACCCGATCATCGCGCAGAACTTCGAGCTGGAAGGTGTCGTGACGGTGGTCGATGCCGTGCATGGTGGATCAACGCTCGACCGCCACAAGGAGGCGGTGAAGCAGGTCGCGGTTGCCGACCGCCTGGTGATCTCGAAGCTGTCGCTGGCCGATGCGCAGACGGTCGAAACGCTGAATGACCGGTTGCAAGCGCTCAATCCGCGCGCGGTGCGGGTGGATGGCGACAAGGCGGAAGCCGGCAGTGCTGCCATCCTGCAGAACGGGCTCTATGACCCGGCGACAAAGATCGCCGATGTCGATCGCTGGCTGAAGGCGGAAATCGTCAGCGACCATCACCATCATGATCACCACGACGACGGGCATCATGACCATGATCACGGGCACGATCATCACCATCATCATCATCATGATGTGACGCGCCACGGCGAAAACATCCGCTCCTTCTCGCTCGTTCATGACAAGCCGATCGATCCGATGGCCATCGAGATGTTCGTGGACTTGCTGCGCACCGCGCATGGTGAAAAGCTGCTGCGCATGAAGGCGATCGTGGCGCTGTCGGACAATCCGGAGCGGCCGCTCGTGCTGCACGGCGTGCAGAGCGTATTTCACCAGCCGGAGCGCCTGCCGAAATGGCCGGAGGGTGCGGATCGCCTGACGCGGATGGTGCTGATCACGCAGGATCTGCCGGAAAGCTTCGTGGCCGACCTGTTTGCCGCCTTTACCGGCCAGCCGCGGGTGGACCGGCCGGATCGCGCCGCACTCGAGGATAACCCTCTGGCGGTGCCGGGCCTCAAGATGTAGGCGTCAGGCCTTCTGGATCAGGAAACGGTGGCCGGTCTCGGTCTTTTCAGACCGCAGAAGCTGGTGGCCATCCTGGTTGCAGAAATGTGGAATATCGATCCCCGCAAGGGGGTCAGTCGTTTCGATCGTCAAACGGTAACCGCTCGGCAGGTCTTTCAGCCGCCGGCGTGTCTTCAACACGGGAAGAGGACATTTGAGCCCGCGAAGATCATAAAGATCTTCGGCTGGAACGGTCATTCCTTGCTCCAGAACTTCCAGAACGGCTTCTTGGCCTGTTCGGCGACCGGTGCAGCCGGTGCCGAATAGGCAAGCGGGTTTTGCGCCGGAACCGGAACGGCAACCGTCTGGCCGCGGGCGTCTGCAACAGTCGCCGGTACGCTTGCGGTCGTTGCTGCTGCCGGCAGGCGGTCCTGCTTCATGCGCTCTGCGGCAGAGGTGGCGCGGGGTGAGGACGGTGCGGTCGAGGCCAGCATCACGCTGTTGGCCGGTGCGCCCGTCGCCTTGCCGCCGTTCATCCGCTTTTCCATCATCTGCGCGAATTCGGCCTTGCTCATCAGCTTGCCTGCTTCGAGCGAGGTGCCGGTCGGTGCGTAAGCGAGATCACGGCCCTTGCGCTTGTTGGCGACGACCGCCTTGCGCTCGGCTTCGGTCGGCTCATACCAGACCTTGTCCTGGTACTTGTCGAGCGCCTTCTGGTAGGCAAGTTCGTAGGACTTCGAGTAGGACGTCAGGGCTGAAGCCAGTGCCGGCGGCGTCTGGGTCGGCGGGCAAGCCGAGGCGGGGGCAAAGGTGCCGTTGCCGCTGAGCTGCTGGTTGAAGACGTATTTCTTTTCGCAGACGTTCACTTCCGGAGGGCGCTTGGTGACCTCGAAGTGATCGTAGCCCGTCTTGATCATCTTCCAGAAGTCGTAGTTCGGGTTGTCGCGATGGCGCGCCATGTTTTCCGCCGTCATGCGAAACGGATAGGCCTGCAACTGAACCGAGCTCTGGCCGCCGCGGAAGGCATCACGCGCAAAGGCGTAGATTTCCAGCACCTGCTCGTCCGTCATCGAATAGCAGCCCGAAGACGAGCATGCGCCATGGATCATCAGGTTGGAGCCGGTGCGCCCGTTCACTGCGTCATAGCGGTTCGGGAAGCCGGTGTTGATGGCGAGATAATATTTCGAGTTCGGGTTCAGGTGCGCCGGCGTCAGGCTGTAGAAGCCCTCGGGCGCCTGCCGGTCGCCTTCCTTCACCTTAGGTCCGAGCTTGCCGGACCAGGCGCAGATGTCGTAGCTCTTGATGAGGTCGAAGCGGTTGTCCGCCTTCGCCTTCCAGATCTCCAGCTTACCTTCTTCCTTGAAGATGCGGATCATGATCGGCGAGTTGCGCGGCATGTTCTTGGCCTGCATGTCGGCCAGGATCTTGGACGGCAGCGGCTGCTCGACCTTGTTCTTGACGCTCTTCAGATCAATCGATGCTGTATCGAGCGTATCGTTGCAGCCCGTCAGGGCGGTCGCGACGAGAAGGGCAAGAGCGATGTGTTTCAGGCGCATCGGATGACCACACGAACTAGAACGGCGAATGGAATCGGTACAGGCATAAATTTAAAGCGGCAGTGTTTACATATTCTTAACCGCTAAAGCCGGCCTGTCCAGCCGGACCGCCAGTGGATTCACTGATGCAGCAATGTGGCCGAATTTGGCTATCGGCCGCAATTGGGTTGGTCAGAGGTTGCGGCCGATGTCCAGGAATTTCTGGCGACGTGCGGCACGCACTTCCTCGCCGGACAGGCTGCTGAGGTCCTTTAGCGCCGATTCAACGACCTTGCCGGTAGCAGCGATCACGGTTGCGGGGTCTCGATGGGCGCCGCCGACGGGTTCCGGGATGATGTCGTCGATGATGCCGAGCGCCTTCAGGTCTTCCGCGGTGATCTTCATGTTGGTTGCGGCTTCACGGGCGCGGGTGGAGTCGCGCCACAGGATCGATGCTGCACCTTCCGGCGAGATGACCGAATAGATCGAGTGCTCGAGCATATAGACGCGGTTGCCGGTGGCGATCGCGATCGCGCCGCCCGAGCCGCCTTCGCCAATGACAACCGAGACCATCGGCACCTTGATGCCAAGGCACATTTCCGTGGAGCGGGCGATGGCTTCCGCCTGGCCGCGTTCTTCCGCGCCAACGCCGGGATAGGCGCCGGCCGTGTCGATCAGCGAGATGACCGGCAGATGGAAGCGGTCCGCCATCTCCATGATGCGGATGGCCTTGCGGTAGCCTTCCGGCCGCGGGCTGCCGAAGTTGTGCTTGAGACGGGTCTTGGTGTCGAAGCCCTTTTCCTGGCCCATGACGGCGACCGGCATGCCGTTGAAACGTGCAAGGCCGGCCTGGATCGCAGCGTCTTCACCGAAGTTGCGATCGCCAGCGAGCGGCGTGAAATCCGTGAACAAAGCGGCGGCGTAATCGACGAAGTGGGGGCGCTGCGGATGACGCGCCACCTGGGTCTTTTCCCAGGCGCCGAGCTTGGAATAGATTTCCCGCTGTGCTTCCCGAACGCGTCCTTCGAGGCGATTGATCTCGTCCGAAGTGTCGATACTCTCGTCCTCGGATGCAAGCTTCTTCAGCTCATGGATCTTCGCCTCGAGGTCGGAGATTGGCTTTTCGAAATCGAGATAAGTCTGCATCAGGTCCGGTTTCCGGTTATTTCTAAGTCAGGAACACGGAGTTCCCGTTCAGCTTGGCGCCTCTAATCAGCGTTTTTGGCCTGTTTTGCAAGAGGGTGATGTGTTTCCACCAGCTCCCGCAGCCGTTCTTCCAGTACATGGGTATATATCTGCGTCGTTGAAATGTCTGAATGTCCAAGCAGTTCCTGCACCACGCGAAGGTCTGCGCCATTCTGAAGAAGATGGCTTGCAAAGGCGTGCCGCATGACGTGCGGCGAGATTGCGGTCGTCTTGAGCCCCGCGCGGGCGGCGAGCGCCTTCAGGTCCCGCGCAAAGACCTGGCGCGGAAGATAGCCTTCCTTGCCCGATGATGGAAAGAGCCAGGGGCTGTCTCCCGTCTTCGCAATCGCTGCCGTGCGCGCCTGCGCATAAGCTTTCATGGCCGCAATGGCCGAACGCGACAGCGGAACGAGCCGTTCCTTATTGCCCTTGCCGCGGATCATCAGGAAGCGGCCTTCCTGGTCCAGCACCTTGGCCGGCAGCGACACAAGCTCGCTGACACGCATGCCCGTGGCATAGAGCAGCTCGAGCAGGGCGTGCATTCGCAGGCGCGCCAACTGGTCAGAACCAACTTGCGAGGCTTCCGCAGCCGCCAGCTCCAGCAGGCGGGTCACATCCTCCTCGCTCATGGTCTTGGGCAAGGAGCGGCTTTTCTTCGGGGCGTCGAGGATAGACGACGGATCGTCGCCGCGCAGGCCTTCGGCATAAAGGAACTTGTAGAACTGCCGCATGGCAGACAACCGCCGTGCCTGCGAGGAGGCCGCAAACCCCTGGCTGTTCAGATGCGCGAGATAGGCGGAAAGATCAGTACTGCTGGCATTGAGCGGCGACTTATCCTGCCCCGCGAGGAAGCCATGCAGGTCGTCCAGGTCACGCTGGTAGGAGGAAAGCGTATTTCCGGCCGCACCCCGTTCGGCACTCATCATCTCGAGGAATGCTTCGATATGCGCTCGGGAAAGATCGGCCATGGGCCTCCGCCGTGGTTACTGCGCCGGCGCCGGGTTCAACCGCTCGGAAGGGATGCGCACCGTGACATCCCGCTCACGCGGCTCAACCAGCATCACGAGAGCCACCATGCTTCCATAAATGATGCCGGCAATCACCGCCAGGACGAACAAGAAACGGAATAGGGTGGGCATTCAAGACTCCGCAGCACGAGGTGCACTATATCGACGAACCTTGGCGGAAGGGCAACAGCTAACAAACACCTGTTGCCTTTCAAGGTTGCGACGGCTTGACGCTGCGGGAGCATTTGTCGATACCGTTTCCTCAAACGGGACACGACAATGACAGAAACATTAACCTCCGTTGCCGAACAGGCGCGCGCTGTGCTTGGCAGGCGGAATCTGGTCTTTGTGGGTCTCATGGGCGCCGGCAAATCGGTGATCGGGAAACTGGTCGCCCAAAGCCTCTCCATCCCCTTCGTCGATACCGATGCCGAGATCGAGAAGGTCTCGCGGATGACCATCCCCGAGCTTTTTTCAAGCTACGGCGAGACGGAGTTCCGGGCGCTTGAGACCCGGGTGATCGAGCGCCTCATGAGGAACGGCCCCAAGGTCATCTCCACCGGCGGCGGCGCCTTCATCAACGAAAACACCCGCAAGCAGATCAGGGCGAGTGGCGCCATCTCGGTCTGGCTGAAGGCCGATCTCGACATCCTCTGGGAGCGGGTCAGCAAGCGCGACAACCGGCCTTTGCTGAAGACCGAAAACCCCAGACAGACGCTGGAAAACCTGATGATCCAGCGTTACCCGGTCTATGCTGAAGCGGACCTGACGGTGCCCTCCATCAATGTCCGCAAGGATGTCATGGCCAATTCCGTCCTGTCGGCCGTGGCTGACATGCATCACGAAAGTCGCCTGTCATGAACATTTCCAAACCCGAAGGTGCAAGCGAGCGCTCCGCCGAGCGCCTGGTGCATGTGCCGCTGGAAGGCCGCGCCTATGACATCCTGATCGGGCCGGGCCTGATCGGCCGGGCAGGCGGTGAGATCACCTCGCGGCTGAAGGGTCGCCGGGCGGCGATCGTTACCGACGAACATGTCGGAGCGCATTATCTCGAAGCTTTGATGGACAGCCTGCAGACGGACGGTATCGAGGCGGTGTCGCTGTCGCTGCCGGCGGGCGAAAAAACCAAGAGCCTCGAACACCTGTCGACGGTCTGCGACATGGTGCTGACGGCGCGCATCGAGCGCAATGATGCGGTGATCGCGCTTGGCGGCGGCGTCATCGGCGACCTTGCCGGCTTTGCCGCCGGCATCGTGCGGCGCGGCGTGCGCTTCGTGCAGATCCCGACGACCCTGCTGGCGCAGGTCGACTCTTCCGTCGGCGGCAAGACCGGCATCAACACCCGCCACGGCAAGAACCTGCTTGGCGTGTTCCACCAGCCCGACCTCGTCCTGGCAGATAGTGCTGCGCTCGATTCCCTTTCGGAGCGGGAGTTCCGCGCCGGTTATGCGGAAGTCGCCAAATATGGGCTGATCGACAAGCCGGATTTCTTCGGCTGGCTGGAAAAGAACTGGAAGAAGGTTTTCGAGGGCGGGCCTGAGCGCATCGAGGCGATTGCCGTCAGTTGCCAGGCCAAGGCGGATGTTGTGGTGGAAGACGAGCGCGAGACGGGCCGCCGCGCGCTTCTCAACCTCGGCCATACATTCGGCCATGCGCTGGAAGCGGCGACGCAATATGACAGCAGCCGCCTCGTGCATGGCGAAGGTGTTGCGATCGGCATGGTACTGGCGCACCAGTTCTCCGCGCGCCTCAACCTCGCAAGCCCGGATGACGCCAAGCGCGTCGAGGCGCATCTGCGGGAAGTCGGCCTGCCAACCACGATGGGTGAGATCCCGGGCGAACTTCCGCCGACGGAAAAGCTGCTCGATGCGATCGCGCAGGACAAGAAGGTAAAGGGCGGCAAGCTCACCTTCATCCTGACCCACGGTGTCGGCCAGTCCTTTATTGCGGACGATGTGCCGCCGTCCGAGGTGCTGAGCTTCCTGGAGGAAAAACGGCCGAAATGACGTCCGGGGGTATGGGTTCACGCTTGGTCAATGGGCTGATCCGCGGGCTTCTCCGCTGGTCCGGCGCATCCTTGTCCAGGGAGACGCTTGGTTTCTCCACCCACGGCGACCTGCATGCCGCGCTCGATGCGCTCCACCGGGAGGGCAAGTTCGACAGGCAGGATCGCGACCGCCTGAGTGGCCTTTTCGACCTCGAGGAACTCGAGGTCTCCGATGTCATGAAGCACCGCACGGTGATGCGTGCCGTCAATGCCGATGACCCGCCGGAGGTTTCGGTGCGGGCGATCCTCGAAAGCCCGTTCACGCGCATGCCGGTGTGGCGCAATTCGATCGAGAACATCATCGGCGTGGTTCACGCCAAGGACCTGCTGCGCGCACTTGCAGAGCCCGGCGTGCAGCCGGAAAACATCGACCTCGTCAGGATTGCGCAAAAACCTTGGTTCGTTCCCGATAGCACCAGCCTCAAGAACCAGCTTGGCGCGTTCCTGCGGCGCAAGATGCATTTTGCCGTCGTTGTCGACGAATACGGGACGATGCAGGGCATCGTGACGCTTGAAGATATCCTGGAAGAAATCGTCGGCGATATCGCGGACGAACACGATATCGAGATCCAGGGCGTGCGGCAGGAGGCCGATGGCTCGATCGTCGTGGATGGCTCGGTGCCGATCCGGGATCTCAACCGCGCGCTCGACTGGAACCTGCCGGATGGCGAGGCGACGACGATTGCCGGGCTTGTCATCTACGAGTCGAAGCTCATCCCGCAGGAGCGGCAGGCCTTCACCTTCTACGGCAAGCGGTTCATCGTCATGAAGCGCGAAAAGAACCGCATCACCCGGCTGCGGATAAGGCCTGCCGATGAGGCCGATTTGCCTGCGGAATAGTGCTGGATTTTATGACGGCCGTCTTGGCCGAACGGCGTCGAATACCTATCTAGGATCCACTACCAGCGGGTCGGTTCACCCGGCGCAGATGCCTCCACAGCCAGTGCATGCAGGCCTGCATCCAGTTCCGGCTTCAGAAGAGCATTCACCGTCCGATGCCGGTCGAGCCGGCTCATCCCGGAGAATTTTTTGGATACGATGCGGACCCGCATATGGGTTTCGCCAGTTCCGGTGATGTCGGGTTGGTGACCGGCATGCTGGTGGCTTTCGTCGATCACGACGAGCCGCTCAGGTTCGAGTTCAATGGTCAGAAGAGCTTCGATCCGGGCACGGACTGACATTTGTTTTCTCGCTCCTCAGGGGGCTCGGGCGACGCAAGAGGGGTACCCAGAAACCAGCAAGAAAGCGCTTTGTCAATTCTTGTTCCGCCCTCTTCATAATCCCATAATGAAGGCCTTATGAAATTAGATTCCAAATATTTCGATCGCATCAGGACGCGCCGCAAGCGTGAGCAGGAGGCTACGCCCCAGGCTCCCACGTGCCAGTGGGACGGGTGCGACAAGCCGGGCGTTCACCGCGCACCGGTCGGACGCAATGCCGAAGGCCAGTTCTTCCTCTTCTGCTTCGAGCACGTGCGCGAATACAACAAGGGCTACAACTATTTTTCGGGCCTGTCGGACACCGAGATCGCGCGTTACCAGAAGGAAGCGATCACTGGTCATCGCCCGACCTGGACGGTGGGCGTCAACAAGTCGGCCAAGGATGCACCGCTGCATTCCACGGCGCGCTCAGGTGCCGCCCATACCCAGCAGCGCTTCAAGGACCCGTTCGGCTTCGTGTCGCAGGCGCGCGCCGGCGGGGGTGGGCGCTACGAGACGCAGGGGCGAAAGCTGAAGACGCTTGAAGCCAAAGCCTTCGATACGATGGGTCTTGGCGCCAATGCGACATCGGCGGAAATCAAGAGCCGCTACAAGGAATTGGTCAAGAAACACCACCCCGATGCCAATGGCGGAGACCGCGGATCCGAGGAACGTTTTCGTGCTGTCATTCAAGCATATCAGTTGTTGAAGCAGGCAGGTTTCTGCTAAGCCGTAACCTCAATGGCATTGAGGATGATGGCCGGGCGGCGATCCGCGCCTTGGAGAGATGATGAGTAAGATTGATCTAGATATTTCCAATCTTCCCGACACGACCGTTTCGGTTCGGGAAGTCTTCGGCATTGACAGCGATATCAAGGTTCCCGCCTACAGCAACGGCGACCCCTATGTACCGGATCTCGATCCGGATTACCTCTTCGACCGTGATACGACGCTCGCCATCCTCGCCGGCTTTGCGCATAACCGACGCGTCATGGTGTCGGGCTTCCATGGCACCGGTAAGTCCACGCATATCGAGCAGGTCGCAGCGCGCCTCAACTGGCCTTGCGTGCGCATCAACCTCGATAGCCACGTCAGCCGTATCGACCTCGTCGGCAAGGACGCGATCGTCCTGAAGGACGGCAAGCAGGTCACTGAATTCAAGGACGGCATCCTGCCCTGGGCCTACCAGCACAATGTCGCGCTCGTGTTCGACGAATACGATGCCGGCCGCCCGGACGTGATGTTCGTAATCCAGCGCGTGCTGGAATCGTCTGGTCGCCTGACCCTGCTCGACCAGAGCCGCGTCATTCGTCCTCACCCGGCCTTCCGCCTGTTTGCGACCGCCAACACGGTTGGCCTCGGTGACACGACCGGCCTCTACCACGGCACGCAGCAGATCAACCAGGCGCAGATGGACCGCTGGTCGATCGTGACGACGTTGAACTACCTGCCGCACGAGAAGGAAGTCGATATCGTTGCCGCCAAGGTGAAATCCTTCGGCAGCACCGCGGAGGGTCGCGAGACCGTTTCGAAGATGGTTCGCGTTGCCGACCTGACGCGCTCGGCCTTCATCAACGGCGACCTTTCGACCGTGATGAGCCCGCGTACCGTCATCACCTGGGCGGAAAATGCGGAGATCTTCGGCGATGTTGCCTTCGCCTTCCGCATCACCTTCCTCAACAAGTGCGACGAACTGGAGCGCACGCTGGTTGCCGAACAGTATCAGCGGGCCTTTGGCGTCGAGCTGAAGGAAAGCGCGGCAAACATCGTTCTCGGAGCCTAAGCGAGGAAGGCGAAAGCATTGGCAGGTCGCGGAGACAATTCGAAGGCGAAGGCTGGCGGTCCGGTTGATACCGAGCCGTTGCGCCGTGCCATCACCGGCTGCGTCCGCTCGATTGCGGGCGACAGCGAGGTCGAGGTTACGTTCGCCAATGAGCGCCCGGGCCTTGCCGGGGAACGCATTCGCCTGCCTGAGATCTCCAAGCGTCCGACGGCGCAGGAGCTTGCGGTCACCCGCGGGCTCGGCGACTCCATGGCGCTGCGGCTCGCCTGCCACGACACCAATGTGCATGCCAGCATGTCGCCCCAGGGCGCTGACGCCCGCATCGTCTTTGATGCGGTCGAGCAGGCGCGCGTCGAGTCCATCGGCGCGTTGCGGATGGCCGGCATGGCCGCCAATCTCAATGCGATGCAGACGGAGAAATACGCCAAGGCGAACTTCTCCGGCATCGAACGTCAGGAGGATGCGCCGATCGCCGAGGCGGTTGCCATGCTCGTGCGCGAAAAGCTGACCGGCCAGGCACCGCCATCCAGCGCCGGCAAGGTGCTCGACCTGTGGCGGCCGTTCATTGAAGAAAAGGCTGCCGGCGACCTCGACAACCTGCGCAACGTGATCGAAGACCAGCAGGCCTTCGGCAAGCTCGTGCGTAACATGCTCACCTCCATGCAGATGGCGGAGGAATTCGCCGACGAGACCTCCGAGCCGGAGGAAATGGAGAACCCGAACGACGAAGAGCAGCCGCGCTCGAACGAGACCGAGAACGAAGAGGTCGAGGAAGAGGCTGGCGCCGATGCGCAGCCCGCCGAGCAGAGCGACGTCTCCGACGACGAGCTCGAAGAAGGGGAGATGGACGGCGCTGAAATGTCCGACGACGACATGTCGGACGACAGCGACGAACATTCCGAAACGCCGGGCGAAACCCGCCGGCCGAACAGCCCGTTCGACGATTTCAACGAGAAGGTCGACTACAAGATCTTCACGCAGGAGTTCGACGAGGAGATCCTTGCCGAAGAGCTTTGCGACGAAGCCGAGCTTGATCGCCTGCGCGCTTTCCTGGACAAGCAGCTGGCGCACCTGCAAGGCGCCGTTGGCCGCCTGGCGAATCGCCTGCAGCGCCGCCTGATGGCGCAGCAGAACCGTTCCTGGGACTTCGATCTTGAGGAAGGATATCTCGATCCGGCCCGCCTCGTGCGCCTGATCATCGACCCGATGCAGCCGCTCTCGTTTAAGAAGGAGCGGGACACGCAGTTCCGCGACACGGTCGTTTCGCTGGTCATCGACAATTCCGGCTCGATGCGCGGTCGCCCGATCACGGTTGCCGCCACCTGCGCCGATATCCTTGCCCGCACGCTGGAGCGCTGCGGCGTCAAGGTCGAGATCCTCGGCTTCACGACCAAGGCGTGGAAAGGCGGGCAGGCGCGCGAGAAGTGGCTGGCCGCCGGCAAGACGCCGACGCCGGGCCGCCTCAACGACCTGCGCCATATCGTCTACAAGTCCGCTGATGCCCCGTGGCGCCGTTCGCGTCGCAACCTCGGCCTGATGATGCGCGAAGGCCTTCTGAAGGAGAATATCGACGGCGAAGCCCTGATGTGGGCTCACCAGCGGCTCATTCACCGGCCCGAGCAGCGCAAGATCCTGATGATGATCTCCGATGGTGCGCCGGTGGATGACTCGACGCTGTCGGTCAATCCGGGCAACTACCTGGAACGCCATCTGCGGGCCGTGATCGAGCAGATCGAAAGCCGCTCCCCGGTAGAGCTTCTGGCGATCGGTATCGGTCACGACGTCACGCGCTATTACCGCAAGGCCGTCACCATCGTGGATGCGGACGAGCTTGCCGGAGCGATGACCGAGCAGCTTGCCGAACTCTTTGCCGAAAACAATGGTCCTGCGGCGGGCCGCATGCGCCGGGCCAGCTGAGGCCGTTCTTGAAGCTCAGCCGTTTCGCGCTCTGCGCCGTCGCCGCTCTTTGCTTTGCTTCTCCGGTGGCGCCGGCCGGCGAAGATATCCCCGTCCAGGTCAGTGTCATCAACCGGTTTGCACCGGGTGGGCAGACCCGGTTCGGTGATCTGGAGTTCCTCGGCGGACTGCAATTCACCTCGCCGGATCGTCGGCTGCAATCCCTGTCCAGCATTCGCTTCCGAAGGGACGGAGAGCGTTTTGTCTCCGTGCTTGATACGGGCCATTGGCTGACCGGCCGCATTCGCCGCGACGGCGAGGGTCGGCTTTCCGGACTGGGAGAGCTTAGCGTGGATCCGATGCGGATCCGCGGCGGGCGGATCGGCACGAAATACAACACGGACGCGGAAGGGTTGGCGCTACGGGATGGCGAGGCGCTGGTGAGCTTTGAGCAGTTGCACCGCGTTGATGTCTATCCGGATCCCGGTTTTGAGGCGTCCGGGCCTTTGCGGACGCTTCCCCTGCCGATCCCGCGCCGCGAGTTCCGGATGAACGGCGGCATGGAAACGGTTGCCGTGTCGCCGAAGGAGAGCCCGCTCAGGGGCGCCCCGATCGTCATCACCGAAGAAAGCCTGGACGACAAGGGCAACATGTTTGCCGCCGTCCTGGAAGGGCCGCTGAAGGGCGTTTTCAAGGTGGTGCGCCACGATCCCTACAATGCGACCGATGGCGCCTTCCTGCCGAATGGAGACTTCCTGCTGCTCGAACGCCGGTTCAGTTTCCTGACCGGGCTCGGCATGCGCATCCGCAGGCTCAAGGGCGAAGACATCCGCCCCGGTGCTGTGGTCGACGGCGAGGTGCTGCTCGATGCCGACATGCGCTACACCATCGACAACATGGAAGGGCTGGATGTGATTGCCGGCCCGGATGGCCGGCCGCATGTGATCATCGTCTCGGATGACAACGGCAACATGATCCAGCGCAACATCATGCTGGAGTTCCGGCTGAACCGCTAGAAAGCGGCCCAGCAGTTGCGAGCTCAGGCGGTCTTTGCTGCCTGCGGCATGGGCTTCAGCACGTTCATCAGCGCGCCATAGGGGAGCAGCAGCACGACGCCGACGATCACCTTGACGCAGAGGTCGCCCAGCGCCCAGGAGATCCAGCGCGGCGCGTCAGCCGAGAAGACGCCGAGGATGGGTGCCCAGCCGATCGCAAAGTCGTCGTTCGCACCGATGAAGACGAAGGCCGGCGCAAAGGCTATCGAGAAGAACAGCAGCGTGTCAATGGCCGAACCCATGAGCGAGCCCGCAAGCGGCGCCTGCCACCAGGTCTGGCGGCGCAGGCGGTTGAACACCGAGATGTCGAGAAGCTGGCCGATCAGGAACGCCGTGCCGGACGCGATCGCGATGCGCGGCATCGATGCGTAGAAAGACAGCGCGACGCCAACGACAAAGCCGACGAACACGACGCGGCGGGCAATTGCCGGGCCGAACTGGCGGTTCGTTAGGTCGGTGATGAGGAAGGCGATGGGATAGGTGAAGGCGCCCCAGGTGAGGAGATCGCCGAGCGCAATTCCGAAAAGCGTGCCGGAAAGCGGGTATTGCACCATGATGTTCGAAGCGACGACGATCGCCGACATCAGCAGGGCATAGATAAGCGTATAGCGGGTCAGGAGCATTTTTTTATCCTGGGTGATGCCACCAGTTGGAGTCCTATGGAGCCAAGAGAAAAGGCTTGAGCGGTTTTATCCGCCAAGCCTTCCCCAAAGCCAATGATGTGTTTGCCGATTAGGCAGCTGCAGCTTCTGCAGTCTTCTTCGCGATCTGGCGGCGCAGAAGGCGGGCGCGCATCGACAGGTCGTTCTCGTTCGACTTGAGCAGGAATGCGTCAAGGCCGCCACGGTGTTCAACCGAACGCAGGGCGTGTGCGGAAACGCGCAGACGGAAGCGCTGGCCGAGGGCGTCGGAGATCAGCGTGACCTGGCAGAGGTTCGGCAGGAACCGGCGGCGGGTCTTGTTGTTGGCGTGGCTTACGTTGTTGCCGGTCTGGATGCCCTTGCCGGTCAGTTCGCACACACGAGACATGGATTCACCTTTGTTCTTCTGCAATCGGATGGTCCTTCCAGGCAATGCCCGGTGCCCGATCCAACTGGTCCTGATTGGAAAGTTGCGGTTCTATAGTCAGTGAGACCCGGCGCGTCAAGCCAAAACCTCGTTTTCCGGTGAAGAGATTCCGGCCGGCAGCGCCGCGTAGCGCTATTTTCTTGCCATTATGCACCGTCTATATGTCCGCAGGAAGACGCCTGTCGCGACTCCGCAGCCCGGATGGAATCATGAAATTCAAAGGCCGTTTCGTTGCCGCGCTCCTGCTTCTGCCTGCCCTGGTGGCCACGCCGCTAGGTTCGGCGGAAGTTCGCCACGTCAGTGAATACGATATCAGCCTCGGCATCCTGCCGATCGCGAAAGCCTCGTTTTCGAGCGAGTTCGGCGATCGTGACTACAAGATCAACGGGACGTTCCGGTCTGCCGGCATCGCCAACCTGATCAGCAAGGTTTCGGCCGAAACCAGCGTGAGCGGCCGGATGCAGGCCGACAAGCTGCAGGCGGACCAATATCACCTGGTCTATAGCTCCGGGCGGCGTACGCGCGTCTACCAGGTGCAGTACCGCAACGGCAATGTGACGCGAACGACCATCCAGCCGGAGCCGACGCGCAACCCGAAGAACTGGGTGCCGGTGACGGATAAGGACCTGCGCGCGGTGCTTGATCCGTTGAGTGGCCTGGTTTTTCCGGCAAGCGCCAAGGTCTGCCCGAGCCGGCTGCCGATCTATGACGGCGAGTCGCGCATGGACCTGGTGCTGACACCGAAGGGTACGAAGCAGTTCTCCACCGCAGGCTTCAAGGGCGAGGCGATCGTCTGCTCCATCCGCTACCAGCCGAAATCCGGTTATCGGCGTGGCCGCAGCGACATCGAATACCTGAGCAGGACGCCGATGGAGATCTGGTTTGCCAAGGCCCAGTCGGCAAATGTATATGCTCCCGTTTATGCGGTGATCCCAACGAGGATGGGGCCGGTTTACGTGACAGCCGTCCGGTACGGCGGCTGAAGGCACGGATGGGTGCCTGAGGAGGCAGGGGTGAAAATTCGCGGCACGTTGATTGGCTTCACGGCCATCTTGATGTGGTCATTGCTTGCCTTAATGACGGCTGCCTCCGGCAAGGTCCCGCCGTTCCAGATGAACGCCATGACCTTTGCGATCGGCAGCCTGCCGGGGCTCATCCTGTTTACTATCAGGCCGCAGCGCATCGCGCTCCTGAAACAGCCGGCAAAAGTATGGATCACCGGCATCGGCGGGTTGTTCGGCTATCATTTCCTGTATTTCACGGCGCTGCGAAATGCGCCGGCGGTGGAGGCGGGCCTGATCGCCTATCTCTGGCCGCTCCTCATCGTGGTCGGTTCGGCTCTCCTGCCGGGCGAACGGCTGCGCTGGTATCATGTGGCGGGCGCGCTGGCGGGGCTATTTGGCACCATCGCAATCGTATCCCGCAACGGGCTTTCTTTCGACAGCGCCTATACGCTGGGTTACGGCGCGGCCTTCCTCTGCGCCTTCACATGGTCCGGTTATTCGCTGATGACCCGCAGCTTTGAGCGCGTTTCGACGGATGTGGTGACGGGCTTTTGCCTTGCCACCTCGCTTCTTTCGCTCGTCTGCCACCTGGCGCTGGAGACCACCGTCTGGCCGGCAAGTGGTGCGGAATGGGTGGCCGTGGCAGGGCTTGGTCTGCTGCCCGTCGGTGCCGCCTTCTATGCCTGGGACTACGGGGTAAAGAACGGCGATATCCAGATCATCGGTGCGGCGAGTTATGCAGCACCGCTGCTTTCGACCCTCATTCTTGTGGCTTCAGGATTTGCGCAGGCCGACTGGCGGATCCTGGTCGCATGCCTGCTCATCACGGGTGGTGCCGTGCTTGCGGCACGCGACATGCTGCGTCCTGCGAAAGCTGAACGCCAGCCTGCCTGATCAGCCTTCGGGCTGCCAGTCCGGCGGCGCCATTTCAAAGCTGTTGAAGTCGAAGCCAGGCGCCACCGTGCAGCCTACCAGCGTGAATGCGCCAAGCGGTTCGGCCGACTGCCACACGTTGGCCGGCACGATTGCCTGCGGCCGCTCGCCCTCCGCGAGGCTTATGCCAAGCGTCACGCTTTCGCTTGTCTTGCCATCAGATGTCTTCAGCAGCAGCGGATCGCCGGCATAGAAGTGCCAGACTTCGGTGGCATCGCGCACGCGGTGCCAGTGCGATCTGTCGCCCTTCTCGAGCAGGTAATAGATCGCCGTCGAATGGCCGCGGGCGCCGCCGTTGTCGTCGCGAAAGGTTTCGACATACCAGCCGCCTTCGGGATGGCGTTGCATGCCGAGCGTTTGGATAATCTCCTGTGCGTCCACCTTAGAAGTTGTCCTTGCGCTTGCGGATCTCGGCAAAGACCTCCTCGTTGGTCTTGCTTTCCATCACGAGGTTGCGGCGGATGGAAGGATCGGCGGCGCGCAGGAAGGGGTTGGTTTCCTTCTCGAGGCCCATCATGGTCGGGATGGTGAACTCGTTGGCAGCGCGCTTGGCTTCGATTTCCGCAACACGCGTCTTCAGGCGCTGGTTGTCCGGATCGATGGTCAGCGCAAACCGGGCGTTGGAGAGCGTGTATTCGTGGCCGAAATAGATGGCCGTCTCATCCGGCAGCACGGCAAGCTTCTGGAGTGAGTGCCACATATCGGCCGCCGGCCGCTCAAACAGGCGTCCGCAGCCCAGCGCGAAGAGTGTGTCGGCTGCAAACAGGATCTTGTCGTCGGGGAAGTGGTAGCAGATGTGGCCAGCGGTATGGCCCGGCGTTTCCAACACGCGTACCACATGCTCACCGAACAGGAACTCGTCGCCATCCGCCATCGTGCGGTCGAGGCCCGGAATCGCAACTGCTTCGTTCACCGGCCCGATGATCTCCAGGCCAAATTTTTCCTTCAGCGCGAGGTTCGCCTCGACGTGGTCACCGTGGTGGTGGGTCGTGAAGATGTGGGTGATCTTCCAACCGCGACGGGCGGCCGCATCCAGGATCGGTTGCTCTTCCGGTGCGTCGATCGAAGCCGTCAGCCCGCTTTCCGGATCATGAACCAAGACGCCATAGTTATCGCTTCGGCAGGAGAAAACTTCCAGTTCAAGCGGTTTCACAACATCGCCCCTATTGCTCAAATTGCTTTTGAGAACAATGTAGACCCTGAGTGTCCGAAGTCCAACCAGTCCTGTGTAGATGTCAGTCGATATCGTCGATCTCCGCGAATTCTATTATTCTCCCCTCGGCCGCCTCGCCGAGGAATCGATCGGCGTGGCGCTGTCGAACCTGTGGGCACGGCTGCCGGAGGAACGGCTGGTGGGGCTGGGTTACGCGGTGCCTTATCTCGACCGCTTCCGCGCCGATACCGAACGCACCTTCGCCTTCATGCCGGCCGGGCAGGGGGCGGTGAACTGGCCGGTGGGAGAACTCTCCTCCACGGCACTCGTCTTCGATGAAGAGCTGCCGCTGCCGGATTCATCGATCGACCGCATCCTGATGGTACATTCCCTGGAATTTGCCGAGAGCCCCAGCGAAACGTTGAAGGAGATCTGGCGGGTGCTGGCGCCGGGCGGTCGCCTGGTGATCGTGGTGCCGAACCGCCGCGGGGTCTGGGCGCGGATGGAGCACACGCCCTTCGGTTCGGGTCGGCCTTATTCGCGCGGCCAGCTGACCTCGCTGCTGCGCGAAACCAATTTCACCCCGAGCGCCAGTGCAGAGGCGCTGTTTTTCCCGCCGTCCAAGAACCGGGCCGTGCTGAAACTGCGCCACGCTTTCGAGCGCATGGGCAAGCGTTTCTGGCCGGTTTTTTCGGGCGTGCTCATCATCGAGGCGCAGAAGCGGCTTTACCAGGGGCTGCCGGTGGCGGCGCGCGCATCACGGCGTGTCTTCGTGCCGGTGCTTGCGCCACGCGGCGTGCCCACGACACGCACGCGGTAGCGGCTGCGGGATCCTCTCGACAAAGGCGGCTTTCGGCTTTAATCCGACTGGATTATCGCACAAGCCCTTCCGGTAAAGGTTGATCCCATGAACATCGTCAGCAGTGAGCCCGTTCCGCGTCCAGGCATTCTGGATATTGCCGCCTATGTGCCCGGCAAGGAACATGCTCCCGGCGTGGCGAGGGTGTTCAAGCTCTCGTCCAACGAAACGCCGCTTGGTGCAAGCCCGAAGGCGATCGACGCATTCCGCCAGTCTGCCGGCAACCTGGAAATCTATCCGGATGGCCAGGCCACCATGCTGCGCGAGGCAATCGCCTCCGTCCACGGCCTCAACGCTGCAAACATCATGTGCGGCAACGGCTCGGACGAACTGCTTGGCCTGCTCTGCCATGTCTACCTCGGCCCCGGCGACGAAGCGATCATCACCGAGCACGGCTTCCTGGTCTACAAGATCCAGATCATGGGTTCGGGCGCCAAGCCGGTGGAAGTGAAGGAAAAGGACTTCACCGTTGATGTCGACGCGATCCTCGCGGCCGTGACCGACAAGACCCGCATGGTTTTCATCGCCAATCCGGGCAATCCGACAGGCACCTACGTGCCGGCGTCGGAAATCCGCCGTCTGCATGCGGGGCTGCCGAAGAACGTCATTTTGGTGCTCGATGCCGCTTACGCGGAATACGTCAGGAAGAACGACTATGAAGCTGGCATCGAGATCGTCTCGTCGGCCAAGAACGTCGTGATGACGCGCACCTTCTCCAAGGTTTATGGCCTTGCGGCGCTGCGCATCGGCTGGATGTACGGCCCGACCGGCATCCTCGATGCGCTGAACCGCGTGCGTGGCCCGTTCAACATGAACGCGCCGGCTATTTCCGCTGGTGCCGCGGCGATCCGCGACCAGGCATTCGTGCAGCAGTCCGTGGAGCACAACGCGCTCTGGCTCGACAAGCTGACCCAGGCCTTCACCTCCTTCGGCCTGAAGGTGACGCCGTCGGTGACCAACTTCGTTCTCATCCACTTCCCGGATGTCGACGGCAAGCGGGCGCCGGATGCCGATGAATTCCTCACGAGCCGCGGTTACATCCTGCGTGCCGTGAAGGGTTACGGCCTGCCGAACGCGCTGCGCATGACGATCGGTTCGGAAGAAGCCAATCGCGGCGTCATCGAAGCGCTGGGCGAGTTCATGAGCAAGGGCGCATGAACACCGTACATTTCGATCGCATCGCACTGATCGGCATCGGCCTGATCGGTTCCTCGATCGCCCGTGACGTGCGGGCGCTGGGCCTGGCGCGGGACGTGGTGATCTCGACCCGCAGCACGGACACGCTGAAGCGTGCCGAAGAACTGGAACTCGGGACCCATTACGAGCCCTCGGCTGCCGAGGCGGTGCGCGATGCCGATCTCGTCATCGTTTCGGTGCCGGTCGGCGCCTCTGGTGCCGTGGCCGAGCAAATCGCGGGCAACCTGAAGTCCGGCGCCATCGTCACCGATGTCGGCTCCACCAAGGCGTCGGTCATCGCGCAGATGGCGCCGCACATGCCGAGCCATGTGCATTTCATTCCGGGCCATCCACTTGCCGGTACGGAAAAATCCGGCCCGGACGCCGGGTTTGCCGGGCTGTTTAAGGATCGCTGGTGCATCTTCACGCCGCTGCCGGATACCGACCAGGTGGCGCTCGACCGGCTGAAGGCATTCTGGACCGCACTCGGCTCGCGGATCGACGAGATGGACCCGCAGCACCATGACAAGGTGCTCGCCATCGTTTCGCACCTGCCGCACATCATTGCCTACAATATCGTCGGCACGGCAGATGATCTCGAAACGGTCACCGAGTCGGAAGTCATCAAATATTCCGCCTCCGGTTTTCGCGACTTCACGCGCCTTGCCGCCTCCGACCCGACCATGTGGCGCGACGTCTGCCTGCACAACAAGGATGCGATCCTTGAAATGCTGGCGCGCTTCTCGGAGGATCTCGCCTATCTACAGCGAGCAATCCGGTGGGGTGAGGGCGACAAGCTGTTTGAGCTCTTTACCCGCACCCGCGCCATTCGCCGCTCGATCGTCCAGGCGGGCCAGGATGTCGACGCGCCGGACTTCGGCCGGCATGCGCTCGAGGTCAAGAAATAGCGCAGATCAGATCGGCGGGATCTCGCCGATCTGGATGAAGCCGCCCGCGAACACCTTGCCGCGCTTGATGCTGAGGTCGAGCGAGGCATTCTTGCCGCCACCGAGCGCCGACAGCATGTTACCGGCCGTGCCGAGCATCGGTGCGATCTGCGGAAAGGCTTCGCTCAAACTGTCGCGCCAGGCGTCGATCTGCTCGATCCTGAGCTTCAGGCGGCCCGAGAGGTACCCGTCTTCGTCAAACGAGAAGGGGCCACTGATGGAGATGACCTTGCCGTCGCCCATGTCGGCGGACAGCGTGCGCATCTGGCCCTCGGTTCCATAAAGCGCAAGGCCGTTCCGGTCGCTGCCGTCGATCATGCCGGCGCGATTGATGAGTGTCACGTCCAGGTTGGCGGTGAGGCGCGGCAGGAGTTGCGGCATGTCCTTCACCATCAGGTCCGTGTCCTGCAGGCTGACGGCGGCATCAAGATCATTGCCGTTCTGCCGCAGATGGATCTCCGTGTGCCCGGCGGCAAGGTTGAAGGTCTGGCCGGTGGCGGACGAGGTGATGCTGGTCCTTGCCCCGTCGATGACGGTCGAGGTGCGCTCGACGCCACGCAGCTTGGCGATCAGGCTCGACTGGAAGTTTTCCCAGGTAGTGGAAAGGGCAAGCCCATGCCCGGTACGCACTTCCACCGGCGAATCCAGTTCCCACACGATATGCCCGGGATCATAGACCTGGGCCGCCGAGCGCAGCGAGCCGAAGGTGGCGGAAATGCCGTTCTGGCGGTCATCCACCGAAACCTTCGAGCAGAACAGGCCGATGCGGAACGGGTAGCCGCGATATTCCGCATCGTCGCAGGTCGCCGAGATGCCACGCTGCTCCTGGCTGCCCAGGAGCGCCAGTGTCTTTTCGCGCAGGAGTGACGCGGCATAAAACCAGCCGGCGGTGTAAAGCGCGATGACAAGGACGATGCCACTGGCAAGCAGCCACAGTTTACCGCTGACGCCGGTTCGGCTTGACGCTGCCATGATGTTCTCCAATGGTGGCTTCGATTCTCGATGACGGCTTAGCGAGCGATATGAACGAATTCTGGGTGTTTGGCTATGGTTCCCTGATGTGGAATCCGGGTTTCGCGTTTGAGGAAAGGGCCCATGCGCGGGCCTTCGGTTTTCGTCGATCCCTGTGCGTGCGATCCTATGTTCACCGCGGAACGCCGGAGCAGCCTGGGCTGGTCTTGGGGCTCGATCGTGGCGGTTCGTGCCGCGGCGTTGCCTTCCGTGTGAACGAGCGGGACCGGGAAGAGGTTCTCGATTATTTGCGGCGCCGCGAGCTCGTCACCAACGTCTACAAGGAGAAGCTCCTGCCGCTGACGCTGACCGACGGTCGGCAGGTGCGGGCGGTCGGTTACGTCGTCGATCGCGAGCATGTGCAATATGCCGGCGCTTTGTCGATCGAGGATGCCGCGCTCACCGTGCGTTCGTCTGCGGGCCAATCCGGCCCGAACGACGCCTATGTCTTCAACACGCTCGCGCATCTGAAGCAGATGGGCATTCGGGATCTTTGGCTGGAAAGCGTCGGCCAGGCGGTCGCGGCGCCTGCGGCTTAAGTCGTTGCCTGCGCCTTCAGTTCGGCAAGGCGCTTGGCTGCCGTCGGCGGCAGCGGAAGATGCGGATTGGCTTCGACCGTTTCCACCAGCAGCCTGTCGCTTTCGGTCTCAAGCGTCTCGATCAGCTTTGCGTAGAATTCATCCGGATCGAGCCCCGGCTGGATCGGCGGCAGGATGCGCACCTTGAAGTGGCCGGGATACTTCACGAGCTTGCGTCGGCCCCAGAACAGGCCCCAATGCGCAACGACGGGCACCACGGGCACCTGGACGTCACGATAGATGCGCGCGATGCCGTAGCGATAGGCAGGCTCGGCGCCAGGAGCCCGGCGCGTGCCTTCCGGATAGATGATGAGCTGGCGCCCGTCGTTCATCTCCTCCTTGGTGCGGTTCATGACTTCCACCATGACCTTGCCGCGCGCGCCGCGGTTCACCGGGATCATCTTCTGCTTCGCGACATACCAGCCGAACAACGGGATCCACATCAGTTCGCGCTTGAGGATGTAGACCGGGTCGCGCTGGTAGGGGAGAAGCGCGAACGTGTCCCATGCGGACTGGTGCTTCGGCGCGAAGATGCAGCCTTCATCCGGGATGTTCTCCATGCCTTCGATCTCGAAGGTCGCGCCGACGATCTTGGCCATCAACCAGCTGTTGGACGACGCCCAGGCCTTGGGGATGCGGTAGGCGGCTTTGCGCGGCAACAGGAAATAGATCGGCGAAAGCACGATCATCCGGATGATGGTGTTGGCGTAAAAGGCGATATTGAAGAGAACCGAACGCAGCAGCAGCATGAACAGGAAATCCTTCTGTTCAGGCGTGCCTACACGAGAACAGGTTGTGAAAAAAGCGTCTTTCGATGTCTAGAGAAGCGCCGGTGGCGCTTAGCTCTTGTGCTTGGCAGCAGCGCTTTCCTCGGTCCTGAGCCCGGTACCGCGCTCAATGCCAAGCCAGTCGCGGATCGTCGTCAGGACCACCTTGCCGTATTCCGACAACATGGTGCGTACCACGTCCGGCTCGGTGAACCAGGCTTTCCGCGTCAGGTCCGAGTTGATGACCGGGTAAGGGATGAACTCGGTGTTCGGGTCCGAGCGCCGCAGTTCATGCAGGCTGCGCGGCATGTGGTAGTTGTTGGTCACCACCAGCACAGACTTGTAGCCGTGGTCGTGGATCCAGCGGCTGATTTCGCTGGCATTGCCGATCGTGTCGATCGCGTCGTAGCCGATGTCGACGCAGCAGGCGAAGAGGTCGGACGAGGCCTGCGTTGCCTTGCGGATCTGGTTCGGCGTCGTGGACGGATGGGCGCCGGAGATCAGCAACCGCTGGCCAGATCCGTCGCGCAGCAGGCCAAGCGCCTGCTCGATGCGCAGGTAGCCGCCGGTGAGCACGACGATTGCATCGGCCTTCACGCCATCGGGTGCCTTCAGCGAGGTCACCGAATCAGCAAACCACAGGAAGCCGCCGAACAACATGGCAACGAAGACGATCGAGGCCATGATGATGCGGCGCGCGGTCCAGCGCAGCCAGCCCCTGCGGGAAAACAGGCCCGGCCGCTTGCGGGGCGGTGCTCCGTTATCTGGTGTCGTCTGGGCCGTAGTCATCACTATCCATGAGAGGAGATTCGTGCGCGAACAGCCCCAAGTTATAGCCCGAGGTGCATGGGTTCAAGGAGCGGGCAGCCCATCGGTACGGGCAGGGTCGGATCGGATGAGGTCGATTTCGTTGATCGTCCGCATCACCGTGAAGCGGGCGGTGAGCGTCGTGAGCAGCGCGATCACGCCGATCGTGGCGATGATGCCGAGGTAGCCGGTGACGCCGATCGTGAAGGTTCCGAAGAGCGCCGTCGCCTGGTCACTTTCGGGTGTTGCGAGCGAATTCGCCTGCCAGACATTGGCAATCGCAAAAAGGGCGGCCGCCAACGCGCCACCGGCCGCCGAACCCTTGATGCTGATCTTCAGGAAGTGTTTCTGGAATTCGCCCGCCACGAACGAGCTTTCGGCACCCACGAAATGCAGCACCTCAACGATATGCCGGTTGCCGGACAGCGCACCGCGGGTGGCGAAGATCACCGTCAGGACCATCGCCGTGAAGACGAGAACAAGCACGCCGGTGCCGATCAGCACCGTCGTGTGGGCCATGGAAACCAACCGGTCGACCCAGGTGCGATGGTCGTCGAGGAAGGCCTGCGGCACTTCGGCCTTCAGGAGATCGCGCATTGCAGCGAAATCGGGCGGGTTCTGCTCATCAATCGTGATGATGACGAGGCGCGGCACGGGAAGATCATCGAGGTTCAGCCCGGCGCCGAGCCACGGTTCGAGAAGACGTGCCGTGGCGCTGTCATCCATGATTGTGCCTTCGCGGGTGCCGACGAAGGTGAGCGCCAGTTCGCGCGCCTTCTTCAGCGCCGCATCCATGTCAAGACCTTCTTCCGGCCTGATCTGGATGGTGATTTCGCGGGAAATCTGGCTCTGCCAGCTGGAAGCGGTGGCGCGCACCATGCTGACCGCACCGAGCGTGAGGCAGGCAAGAAAGGCCATGATGGCGATCACCACCATCAGCGCATTGCCCTGGATGTTTGACGGCGGCAGGATGGGTGCGGTCGGGCGCACCCGCATCTCCGTGCGTCGCGGCTGTTGCGGCGCGGCCTGAGATTGGGTCGTTGCCGGCTGCTCCGGTTGCCGCGCTGCCGCTGGCCGTTTGGGGCGAAGGGCCTTATTCATAGATATCGAGCCGCCCTTCGGTGAGGATCATCCGCCGGGCGTTGACCTGGTCCATCAGCCCGAGATCGTGGGTTGCGATCACCACGGCGGTACCGAGCCGGTTGAGCTCGAGGAACAGGTTGAGCAGCCGCCGTGCCATCGGCGGGTCGACATTGCCGGTCGGCTCGTCTGCAAGGAGAATTTCCGGCCGGTCCATCAGCGCACGCGCAATCGCGGCGCGCTGCTTCTCCCCACCCGAAAGCACCGGCGGCAGCACATTGATGCGCTCACCGAGCCCCACCCATTTCAGAAGCTCGATGACGTCGCTGCGGTAGGAGCTTTCATCCTTGCCCCTGACGCGCAACGGCAGCGCCACGTTCTCGTAGGTTGTCAGGTGTTCGAGCAGGCGGAAATCCTGAAAGACGATTCCGACGCGTCGGCGCAGCATCGGCAGCTCGTTGCTCGGGATCTGCGAGAGGTCGCGGCCGAACATGCGGATGATGCCGCGCGTTGGGCTCAGCGACATGAACAGCAGGCGCAGCAACGTCGTTTTTCCCGCACCCGACGGGCCGGTCAGGAACTGGAACGAACGCTTGGGGATGTCGAATGTCATGTCCCGGAGAATTTCCGGGCCCATCCCATAGCGCAGACCGACATTTTCGAAATGAATCAACGGATGACGCAGTCCCGGCTCTGGAAGACTCTGATGATCGTTATCTCTTAACGACGCGGGTAAACGGACGGTAAATCAGCCGCTGAAACAGGCGTTTTTCAGGCCATGTTTCCGGAGCATTAACCATTTCCATTTACGACTGGGCGGGATTCGTTGCAATGCCCGCTCCACCTTTAGGTTGTTGCGGGCCGAAGAGGGCCCCGATGAGCACCTTTCGCACCCAGCAAGCCAAGAACGTGATCCGGATGGACATCCTGCCGCCGGATGCCGTTGGCAGATCCCGGCGCAGCGGTTCGCGCCGGGGCGAGGTTGTCGACGCGCAATTCGTGACTGTGCGGGACCCACGGGCGCCGCAGCCGCATACCTCCCACAATGACAACCGGCGCGCAGGCGAGGCGCGGCAGGTCCAGAAGGACAAGGTGAAGCCGAACCGTGTCCACGCCGTCGAAAAGGCTTTGATGGGAATGCCGGCGGATCTGTTCTCCGCGGTCGTGGCATTTGTCTTCGTCGTGGTCTTTGCCGCGGCAGGCGGCTTCTCGTTCCTGTTCAACGGTTCCTCCGCACCCGCGGAGACCCCGGCGCTCAACATCGCCCATGTGACGATGACACCCCAGGATGCCGGCGGCATGAAGGTGCTCCTGATCAACGGGGTCATCGAAAACCGCAGCGAGGGCAGCCAGAAGATGCCCGCAATCCGCGCCGAACTCCTGTCTGGGGAAAAGCTGCTGACGACGACGCTGATCTCGCCGCCGGCCACCGCCATTGCAGGCGGTCATAGCCGCGGATTTTCGGCTCGGGTGCCGCAGCCTGGGGGAAAACTGCCTGATCTGAGGCTCAGCTTCGCAGAACAGGGCGTCTGAGGCTTTCTCTTCTTCCCCCGATTGTGGTATCGCCGCATTTTACGGACACGCAGGAGAACCTCATGCCCGTCGTGCGCGGCAAAATCATCGAGCCGCTTTATACTGCCGAGCAGATTGCGGAGCGCAATCGTGACATCGCGTCGAAGATTGCGCAGGGCCCGACCAAGGACCTGCTGGTCATCGCGATCCTCAAGGGCTCGTTCATCTTCGCGGCCGACCTGATCCGTGCGCTGCACGACGTGGGCCTTGCCCCCGAGGTCGAGTTCATCACGCTTTCCAGCTACGGCACCGGAACGGTGTCCCAGGGGGTGCGCATCGTCAAGGATATCGACAGCGACGTGAAGGATCGCGACGTGCTGCTGATCGACGACATCCTCGAATCCGGCCGCACGCTGAAGTTCGCCAAGGAGATGCTCTACGAGCGTGGCGCCCGCCATGTGTCGATCGCCGTGCTGCTGGACAAGAGCGTCAAGCGCAAGGAAGAGCTCGAGGCAGACTATGTCGGCTTTGAATGCCCGGACTATTTCGTGGTCGGCTACGGCATGGATGTGGCCTACGCATTCCGCGAGTTGCCCTTCGTCGGTGTCGTCACGGGCGATGCCTAGCCTGCATACCAGCCGTTAACCATCAGCGGCTGTTCGAGGATCTGTTTACGCCTCGAAAAGGAAACTCTGGTCAGTTGCTCCCAACACGAACAGGGCAGGGAGCAAGATCGCCATGGCAAAAATCCTGATCACCGAAGATGAGGATTCGCTGCGCATGTTCGTAGCACGGGCGTTGCGGCTGGACGGCCACGAGACGCGCGAAGCGGGTGACGGTGCCGAAGGCCTGGAAAGGCTCGAGGAAGAGCAGTTCGACCTCTTGCTGTCCGACATCCGCATGCCGGTGATGGACGGTATCGAACTGGCACACCAGGCGTCCAACCGATTCCCGGACCTCAAGATCCTGCTGATGACGGGCTATGCGGAACAGCGCGAACGCGCCGAGGACCTGTCCGCCAAGATCATCGATGTGGTGCAGAAGCCGTTCGCCCTTCCTGATATTCGCCGTGCGGTCGCGTCCGCTTTGGCGCAGACCGATTCGCAGGCCGCTTGATGACTTGCCGGGTCGGGATGTCCTGACCGGCTCACTTGCAATTTCTGGAATTAGCTTCAGCTAAGTCATGGAATTTATGGGTGAGGCGGCAGCGATTGCGGGTCTCCGCCACCTGCAACCTCACCGGATCTCCAGCAGCCGTTCCAGATACTGTCGCTCGGCGTCGCCCGACAAAGCATTGCCGAGCTTTTCGCGGATCGCTTCCAGGATCTCGCGTGCCCGCTGCACGTCGATCTCGTCGGGCACCTTCACCTGGTCGCCGAAATCCGGACCGGATGTCGACCGCGGCCGGCCGAGCGGATCGCGGCCATTCTGGCCACCTTGCGAGGTCATGTCCTCGCCCTGGCCGTCACGACCCTGGCCGGGTTGGCCCTGCCCCTGCTGCATGGCCTGCATCATCTGCTGCATCATGTTCTGGGCACCCTGGCGCAGGGCGTTGAGCGCATTTCCCTGGCCCTGCACGGCCTCCTGGCCTTGGCCCTGGCCAAGCGCCTTGCCGGCATTGCCCATCTCACTCTGCGCCTTGCCAAAACCTTCGCCCGGCTGCATGCCGAGCTCCTTCAGGCCCTTTTGCAGCTCTTCCAGCTTCTTGCCGAGGCCTTCCTGCTGGGCGCGGAGGTTCTTCAGTACCTCCCGCAGCTGTTCAGCCGTCATCTGCTCGGTGTTCTGCTGGCCGTCACCCTGCTGGCCCTGCTGGCCCTGTTGTTGCTGGCCCTGCTGTTCGTCGCTCTGATCGCCCTGTTGCGGGTCACCACGCTGCATGCGGTCGCGCAGGGCCTGGTCCAGCTTGAATGTCTGGTCCATCAGCCGCTGCTGTTCCTGCATGATCTCGCCCAGCTTGTCGATCTGCTGGCGCATCTTGCTGGTCTGCTGCTGCCCCTGCTGCTGGCGCTGCGGACGCCCTGCCTGCAGGTTGTTCATCATCCGCTGCAGGTCGTTGAGCATTTGCTGGGCGGCATCACGGTTGCCGGAGCGGGCCAGGTTTTCAATCTGGTCCATCATGTTCTGCAGGTCGCGCTGCCGGATGACGTTCTGTGCCTGCATGTTGTTCGGCGCCATCGGGGCGTTCTGCATCCGCTGGGCAAGCTCGTTCATGAACTGCTGCATTGCCTCACGCAGTTCCTTCATCAACTGGGCAATCTCTTCGTCGGAAGCGTTGCGCTCCAGCGCCTCCGACAGATTCCGTTGCGCGTCGCGCAGGCGCCGTTCGGCGGCGGATAGATCCCCGTCCTCGATGCCGAGAGCGATTCCCCATAGATAGTCGGCCGCCTGCTTCATCTGCTCGTCGTTGCGGGCAAGCTCCATGCGGCCAAGTGCCGAACGGATCAGCAGGAAGTGGCTGAGGTTGGGGATCGTTTCGTCGGGACGCAGGGCGAGCGCCTCGTTGAGCGCAATCGCGCGGGGCATCTGGCGTGTATCGAGCGAGAAGACCTGGCGCTGTTCGGCTACTGCGGCCGCGAGTGGCTCGGAGAAACCGCGGGCCGGAAGGATCATCTCGTGCGAGGGGCTGCGGCCAGTCTGTCCGGCGCCGTCCTTGGCGACAAGCGTGATCTTGACGCGCTTGCCGGCGAGCGGATGCTCGATCAGGCTGCGGCTCGTCAGTCCCTTGACCTCGCGGCCCTTCTGGCGCGGCATGTCCAGCCGGTATTCCGGCAGCGGGTAAAGCGGCTTTGCATCGGCATCGGCGGGGCCAACAGGTTCGATCAGCGCGTGCGCCTCGCGAATGCCGTAGTCGTCCTTGCCGGTGAAGCCGATTTCAAGCGCGCCATTGACCGAACGGCGCGGCTGGCCGTCGAAGGCAATTTCCGGCGGACGGTCAGGAATGATGTCGAAGGTCCAGGTCTGGCCGTTGGCCGTCAGGCTGCCGCTTTCGGCGACGTTCAGGGCATAGGTGCGCGGCGCAAGCGGCTGGTCACCCTGTCGTTCCGTTTGCGGCTGTTGTTGAGCGGCCGGCGCGTTGGCTGCCTGCTGTTCGGCCGCGGCTTCGGCGGCCTTCTTGGCTTCTTCGGTAACCAGCGTTAGCGGATCGCCGCCTTGCTTGGGCTGGAAGACGACTTCTTCACCGCCTTCGCCACCCGTTACACGCACCGTCAAGGCAGAATTCTGCGGAACGGAGAGCGTCCGCACATCGGCATTCGCCTGCTGGCCGGTCAGGAACACCGGCGCCTTGCCGGTATAGGACGGCGGCGTCAGCCAGGCGTCGATGCGCAGGTCCGGGTTGATGCTCGGTGCCGGCGGTGCCGGACGGAAGGCGTCGGCGGTCGACCCACCGCCGTTCGAGAAGGAGTAGCCAAGCGCGACCACGAAAACGAGCGCTGGCACCGCGCGAAGCGCAAAGCGGTCGTGCCTCGCGATATCCGGCTGCGGTAGGCCAGCGTCCAGCGCTGCAATGCGCTCAGCCATGCGGACCTGGTGTTCTTTCCAGAGCGCGCGCGAAAACGGTGTTTCGAAAGCCGGCTGGTCTTCCTGTACAGCCACTGGCTGGTGCGGCAGGTTGTTGCGTTCTTCCAGAAGCCGGTCGGCTTCATCCGGGCTCGGCCAGTGAAGCCGCGTCAGCGGCAGCAGCGAGAACAGGAATGCAAGCCCGAAGCCGCCAACCACCACCCAGCGTACCCAATCGGGCGTGAACCGGAAAATCCCGAACCAGGCGACGGAAAGAAACAGCGCGAGGATGCCGAGCGGTAGCAACAGCCGCGGCATGACGCGTTCGACCGTGAGGACGATCCTTGCAAAGGAGCGCTTCAGCGCAACGCGGCGTGCGAGACCCGGCTGATTCTCAAATGCACCTTTGCGGGCAAGGCTCATGCGATCCGTCTCCGATCGTGGCGGCGCAAACAAACCTTGAAGATAACAAGCTTTGTGGCGAAGACGAGGGCAGATCGGGTAGCGCCCTTCGAATTCAGGCGCTCTCCCGCAAAAGTGAACGTCCCGTCAATGGTCAGGAGAGCCAGGCCGGTGTGGAGTCAAGCCCGATCAACTCGTCATAGGTGCCGCGTGGACGAATGACGTGGAACTCGCTTCCCTTCACCAGCACCTCAGGCACCAGCAGGCGGGTATTGTAGGTGCCGGCCTGCACGGCGCCATAAGCGCCGGCGGAGGCAACCGCGATCAGGTCGCCGGGTTTCGGTTGCGCCATCTCGCGGTCGAGCGCCAGGTAATCGCCTGTTTCGCAGACTGGGCCGACGATATCGCCCTTGATGCGCGGCGCATCGGCGGGCGGCACGACGACCGGGCGGATCATGTGGTAGGCCTCGTAAAGCGTCGGGCGGATCAGGTCGTTCATGGCGCCATCGACGATGACGAAGCTCTTCTCCCCGCCATCCTTCACGTAGATGACCTCGGTCACCAGGATGCCGGCGTTACCAACGATCAGGCGGCCCGGCTCAGTGACGATCTTGCACTCAAGCGAGCGGAGTTGCCGCTTCACCGTTTCCGCATAGGCGTCGGGCAGTGGCGGCGGGTTGTTGTCGTCCTTGTAGGGAATGCCCAGCCCGCCGCCGATGTCGACGTGGTCGATCCGGTGCCCGTCCGAACGCAGTGCGTCGACCAGTTCGCGCAGAAGGCGGAAGGCATGGTCGAACGGCTGCAACTCGGTAATCTGGCTACCGATATGCATGTCGATGCCCGTCACCTCGATGCCGGGCAGTTCAGCCGCATGCGCGTAAACCGCGCGTGCCCGCTCATACGGGATGCCGAACTTGTTTTCCTTCTTGCCGGTCGAGATCTTGGCATGCGTGCCTGCATCGACATCCGGGTTGATGCGGAACGAAACATGCGCCTTCGTGCCCATCTTCTCGGCACGCAGGTTCAGGACCTCGAGTTCCGGTTCCGACTCGACGTTGAAGCAGTAGATGCCGATCGAAAGCGCCAGGTCCATTTCCTGCACGGTCTTGCCGACGCCGGAGAACATGATGCGGTTGGCCGGAATGCCGGCCGCGATCGCGCGCCGCAACTCGCCGCCCGACACGACATCGACGCCAGCGCCCAGACGACCGAGGGTCTTCAGCACCGCCTGGTTGGAGTTCGCCTTCATCGCATAGCAGACCATCGCGTCGACGTCGGCGAAGGCCTCGGCAAAGACCTTGTAGTGCCGCTCCAGCGTTGCGGTGGAATACACGTAGAACGGCGTGCCAACAGCCTTGGCGATGGCCGGCACCGGTACGTTTTCGGCATGCAGGACGCCGTCGATGTATTGAAAATGGTTCACGATAGCGCTCGCGATTTACAGAAGCGGGTCAAGCAGGAAAGGCTTGTCGGCAACGGGCTCTTGCGCACGCTCACCCGGCTTGGCGCTCTTTCGAATGTTCTGCTGTTCAACAGGCGTGCTCGGACGGTCAAGATCGCCCTTGCGGCCGCATCCGACGGCAACCAGGCCGGCGATGCTCAGCGCAAAGGTGATGCGGGCGATGGTGACCAGGGAATTCGACATCGGTTAACCTGTGTTGAGCGCGACTGCGGAACTTCATAGCGAAGTTCCGCGCGCTTGTGCAGTCATTAATCGAGGCAGGTTGGCCGCTAGTTGCGGTTGCGCCACCAGGCGATCTGCTTGCGTACCTCGGACGGCGCCGTGCCGCCGAAGCTTTGCCGGCTGGCAACCGAGGCATCGACCGAAAGCACGTTGAAGACGGCATCCGTCACGGCCGGATTTATCGCCTGCAGTTCCTCAAGCGACAGTTCGGACAGGTCGCAGCCCTTGCTCTCGGCTAGCGCCACCGCGCGGCCCGTCACGTGGTGGGCCTCGCGGAAGGGAAGGCCCACTTCACGCACCAGCCAGTCGGCAAGGTCGGTCGCGGTGGAGAAGCCGGCGCCGGCGGCAGCCCGCATCCTGTCGGCGCGCACGGTCATGTCGCGTACCATGCCGGTCATGGCGGCAATGCAGAGTTCCAGGTTCTCGGCCGCGTCGAAGACCTGTTCCTTGTCTTCCTGCATGTCCTTGGAATAGGCGAGCGGCAGACCCTTCATGACGGTCAACAGTGCGACCAGCGAGCCGTTGATGCGGCCGGTCTTGGCGCGCACCAGTTCGGCGGCATCCGGGTTCTTCTTCTGCGGCATGATCGAGGAGCCGGTCGAGAAGGCGTCGGACAAGCGCACGAAACCGAATTGCGGCGTCGACCAGATGACGATTTCTTCGGCCAGACGCGACAGGTGCATCGCGCAGATCGCGGCGACGGAAAGGAATTCCAGAGCGAAGTCACGGTCGGACACCGTGTCGATCGAGTTGCGTGTTGGCTCGCGGAAGCCAAGCGCCTTCGCCGTCATGTGGCGGTCGATCGGGTAGGGCGTGCCGGCAAGCGCGGCCGCACCGATCGGGCTTTCGTCCAGGTGGTCGATCGCGTGGCGCACGCGCGCCCGGTCGCGGCCGAACATTTCCACATAGGCCATGCAATGATGGCCGAAGGTCACCGGTTGGGCAGTCTGCAGATGCGTGAAGCCCGGCATGACTGTATCGGCATGTTCTTCGGCACGATCGAGGAAGGCCGCGATCAGGTCGGTCAGCATGCGATCGGTCTTGGCGAGCTCTTCCTTTACCCAGAGGCGAAAATCGAGCGCTACCTGGTCGTTGCGCGAACGGGCGGTGTGCAAGCGTCCTGCCGCCGGGCCGATCAGCGTTGCCAGCCGCGCCTCGATGTTCATGTGGATGTCTTCGAGCTTGCGCGAGAATTCGAACTGGCCGCTCTCGATCTCTGACATGATCGTGTTCAGGCCCTGCACGATCTTGTCTTTATCTTCGTGCGAGATGATGCCTTTTTCAGCCAGCATGGCCGCATGCGCTATAGAGCCGCGGATGTCCTGGGCGTAGAGCTTCTTGTCGAAACCGATCGAGGCATTTATCTCCTCCATGATCGCGTCCGGCCCTGAGGCGAAACGCCCGCCCCACATCTGGTTGGAGGATGTCGCGTCCTTCGTGCCGTCGGCCATGAGTATCCGAGTCCTGGAGTAGTTGATGACGACCAAAAGACCTTTCGGCCTTCCTTCCGTCCGGTTGATCTTGATTGCCGCGGTTTTGGGAATAATCGCCGGCGCCGGGGCGGTATACGTGAGGAATATGGGGTCTGGCAATGGCGGCGAGGCGTCGCTGGTCGCATCGGCGGGCGCCTGTGAGGGTGCCGTCACCAAGGTGAAGTCGGTTGCGGCCTTCTCCAAGGGTGAGGTTGCTGCCATGGTGGCGGCTGAACCGCCGCGTCCGCTGGACCTGTCGTTCAAGGGCCCGGAGGGTCAGGACCTGAAGACGGCTGACTTCGCAGGCAAGACCGTGCTCCTCAATCTCTGGGCCACCTGGTGCGGCCCCTGCCGGGAGGAAATGCCGGCCCTCAATACGCTCCAGAAGGAAATGGGAGGCGCAGACTTCGAGGTCGTCGCCGTCAACATCGACACCGGCAGCGACGAAAAGCCGAAGGCGTTCCTGGCCGAATATGGCGTCGACGCGCTCGGTTATTACCGCGACAGTTCGATGGGGGTCTTCAATGCTCTGAAGAAGGAAGGTCTCGCCTTCGGTTTGCCCGTGACGCTGGTCATGGACAAACAGGGTTGCCTGATCTCGGCGATGAATGGCCCTGCCGCCTGGGATAGCCCGGACGCCAAGGCGCTGATCGCGGCCGCCAAGGGCGGCGTGTAAAAACGATTAGCGGGTCGGCACCGGCGTCTCGCCGCGGTAGTCGTAGAAGCCGCGGCCGGACTTGCGGCCAAGCCAGCCAGCTTCGACATACTTCACCAGCAGCGGGCAGGGGCGGTACTTGGAGTCGGCTAGTCCGTCGTGCAGCACCTGCATGATCGACAGGCAGGTGTCGAGGCCGATGAAGTCTGCAAGCTGCAGCGGGCCCATGGGGTGGTTTGCGCCAAGCTTCATGGCCGTGTCGATAGCCTCGACAGAGCCGACGCCTTCGTAAAGCGTGTAGATCGCCTCGTTGATCATCGGCAGCAGGATGCGGTTGACGATGAAGGCCGGGAAATCTTCGGCGACGGTTGCCGTCTTTTCCAGCGCGGCGACATAATCCTTGGCCGCCTGGAAGGTCGTCTCGTCGGTCGCGATGCCACGCACCAGTTCCACGAGCTTCATGACCGGAACCGGGTTCATGAAATGGATGCCCATGAAGCGCTCGGGGCGGTCGGTCGCGGAAGCAAGCCGCGTGATCGACAGCGAAGAGGTGTTGGTGGCAAGCAGCGCGTCCGGGCGCAGCACGGGACAGACCTGCGCATAGATCTTGCGCTTGACGCTTTCGTCTTCGGTCGCAGCCTCGATGACCATGTCCATCGGTGCGAGATCATTGACGTCTGCCGAGCCGGAAATGAGCTTCAGGGCTTTCTGGCGGTCTTCGTCCGACAGCTTGCCGTTGGAGACCTGGCGCGCCAGGTTGCCGTTGATGGTGGCCAGTGCTGCTTCAATCCGGTCCTTCGACAGATCGTACATCTGCACTTTGTAGCCGGCGAGTGCCGAGACATGGGCAATACCGCAGCCCATCTGGCCTGCACCAATGACGCCAATGTTCTTGATGACCGAACTCATCGCTTCACTCCCGGAGATTTGTCTTCTGCGCTTAAATTACTAGCGCGCGCATTGATAATAGAATGCCGGACTGCGAATGGCAGCCCGGCAAGATTGTTATTCCGCTGGCTCTTAATTTTCCAGAACTTTTCGCAACTGCGAAAAGGAGGAAATCAGAGCGCCTTTTCGAGCTGCGGCAGGATTTCGAAGAGGTCGCCAACGAGGCCGTAGTCGGCCACCTGGAAGATCGGAGCTTCCTCGTCCTTGTTGATCGCGACGATGACCTTCGAGTCCTTCATGCCGGCGAGATGCTGGATCGCACCCGAGATGCCGACGGCGATGTAAAGCGCCGGTGCAACCACCTTGCCGGTCTGGCCAACCTGCCAGTCGTTTGGGGCGTAACCTGCATCGACCGCTGCACGCGATGCGCCAACGGCGGCACCGAGCTTGTCGGCAACCGGCAGGATGACTTCCTGGAACTTTTCAGCCGAGCCGAGTGCGCGGCCGCCGGAGATGATGACCTTGGCGGACGTCAGTTCCGGGCGCTCCGAAGACGACAACGCGTCGGAAACAAAGCTCGATACGCCGGGGTTGGAGCCGCCGGAGACAGCTTCGACCGACGCCGAGCCACCTTCTGCCGCAGCGGCAAAGGACGCGCCACGTACGGTGATGACCTTCTTGGCATCGCTCGACTGCACGGTCTGGATGGCGTTGCCGGCATAGATCGGGCGCTTGAACGTGTCAGGCGAAACGACTTCGATGATTTCCGAGATCTGCATCACGTCGAGGAGCGCTGCAACGCGCGGCAGGACGTTCTTGGCCGATGCCGTGGCCGGCGCGATGATGACGTCGTAGGAACCGGCGAGCGACAGGATGAGGTCGGCGAGCGGCTCTGCCAGGTTGTTGGCATAAGCTGCGTCATCGGCAAGCAGCACCTTGGAAACGCCGGCAAGCTTGGCAGCCGCATCGGCAGCCGCCTGGGCGCCCGAACCTGCCACCAGCACATGAACGTCGCCGCCGATCTGGGTCGCCGCCGTCAGTGCCTTGGCGGTCTGGTCGTTGAGGCTCTGGTTGTCGTGTTCTGCCAGAAGAAGAATGGCCATGATGATGTTCTCCTATCTCTTCCGGGTTGTTACAGCACGCCGGCCGTCTTGAGGTTGGCAACGAGTTCTTCAACCGACTTCACCTTGATGCCAGCCTTGCGGCCGCCCGGCTCCTCGGTCTTCAGCACGGTAAGGCGCGGCGCGGTATCGACGCCGAAGTCGCCCGGGGTCTTCTTGTCGAGCGGCTTCTTCTTCGCCTTCATGATGTTCGGCAGCGAAGCGTAGCGCGGCTCGTTCAAGCGCAGGTCCGTCGTGACAACGGCCGGGAGCTTCACTTCGATCGTCTGCAGGCCGCCATCGACTTCGCGGGTCACGGTTGCCTTGTCGGCAGCGAGTTCGATCTTGGAAGCGAAGGTTGCCTGACCGCAGCCCAGGAGGGCTGCCAGCATTTGGCCGGTCTGGTTGCTGTCGTCATCGATCGCCTGCTTGCCGACAATGATCAGGCCCGGCTGTTCGGCTTCAACGACGCCCTTGAGGATCTTGGCGACCGCAAGCGGCTCGACGACGGCATCGGTTTCCACCAGGATCGCCCGGTCGGCGCCCATGGCCAGCGCGGTGCGCAGGGTTTCTTCCGCCTTGGCCGGGCCAATCGATACAACCACGACTTCCTCGGCCTTGCCAGCTTCCTTCAGGCGCAGCGCCTCTTCAACGGAGATTTCGTCGAAGGGGTTCATCGACATCTTCACGTTGGCCAGCTCAACGCCCGAACCATCCGGCTTCACACGGATCTTCACGTTGTAGTCCACCACGCGCTTCACAGGCACCAGGATCTTCATGGGGTCCTTCCTTGACTAAAAATCACGGCAAACTGCGATATTTGCCGGTTCCTCGTTTGTCAGTGGGCGACATGGATACGCATTTTTCAGGCGAATACAACGCCCAATCGCCCGCCGCGCTGTGCGGTTTTCTCATAGTTCTATTCGCTGGCCGTGACGACGTTGGCGGCTCCAGATTTGGGTATCACGGCCTTCGGCGTCACGATCTCGCGGTCGAAGAGCGGCACGCCCGGGCGGCGCATCACGAGAACCAGAATGGCGCCGGTTATGATGCCGCCGACATGGGCGCCCCAGGACACCACGCCGTCCATATCGAGGGCCAGCATCACGAACTGCTGGAGGATCCAGGCCGCCAGCGGAATAAAGGCGGGAAGCGGCAGCGGGATACGGAAAAGCACGAGAACCCAAACCCGCACCCGCGGATGCAGGAGGAAATAGGCAGCGACCACACCGGAGATGGCGCCAGACGCGCCGATCAGCGGCCCTTCCGCCGAGGGTGCGACGAAGCCGTGCACGGCAGCGCCCGCGGCGGCGCACAGGAGGTAGAAGACCAGGAACCGCATATGCCCAAGCGCATCCTCGACATTGTCGCCGAAGACCCAGAGGAACAGCATGTTGGAGGCGAGGTGCCAGAAGTCCATGTGCAGGAAGGCGTAGGTGATGAAGGTCGCATCATCCGGCACGATGACCAGGGACGG
Source organism: Neorhizobium turbinariae (assembly GCF_023223505.1). Lineage (NCBI taxonomy): Bacteria > Pseudomonadati > Pseudomonadota > Alphaproteobacteria > Hyphomicrobiales > Rhizobiaceae > Neorhizobium > Neorhizobium turbinariae. Next base: position 48,879 of record NZ_JALPRY010000016.1, on the reverse strand, counting down.
GTCGAGGATTGCGTAATCGAAGATGACGGCCGGGATGAAGCCGAGGCCAAGTGATGCATGTTCGACCGCCTCCGGCGAGGCGATTGCCGTGAACAGCCAGGCCAGCACGTTCACGACGATGATGCCGATCGTGACATACTGGACGCGGATGTATTTGAGCTCGACGGCATCGTGAAGGGGGATGAACATGGTTTGCCTCTCCCGCCTTCTCGTCAGCGATTTTTCCCGGGAACCCAGAGAATGTCGGCCTTGCCCTTTTCGTTGGCATAACGCGCCGCGACGAACAGGAAGTCCGATAGCCGGTTGATGTATCCAAGCGCCGCCTTGCCGACGATCTCGTGCCGTGACAGCTCGACCATCAGCCGTTCCGCCCGGCGCGACACGGTGCGCGCCAGATGCAGATAGGCAGACGCCGGTGAGCCGCCCGGCAGCACGAAGGAGCGCAGCGGATCAAGATGCGCGTTGAGCTTGTCGATCTCGGATTCCAGCCGCGCCGTCTGCGCGTCGATGATGCGCAGTGGTTCGTATTCCAGAACCTCGCCGGTATCGGGCGTCGAAAGATCGGCGCCAAGATCGAAGAGGTCGTTCTGGATGCGGAAGAGCATCCGGTCGAGTTCTTCCATCTCTGACGTGTGGAGACGCGCAAGCCCGACCGTCGAATTGGTTTCATCGATCGTGCCATAGGCTTCGACCCGCAGGTCGTGCTTGTCGCGGCGAGGTCCCGCGGCAAGGCCCGTCGTGCCGTCGTCGCCGGTGCGCGTGTAGATCCTGTTGAGCTTTACCATCCCGCCATCACATCAGGTCGGGCGCCCGCCGCCCGTGATCCAGAGCGTCAGCATGATGAGCACGATTGCGATCGCCTGCAAGAGCACGCGCATCTGCATGAGCTTGTTGGACTTGTTGGCGTCGGTGCCCTTGAGCATGTTGAAAAGCCCGCGGATGAGCACGAGCACGACAAGACCCATGACGATCAGGGTCAGTACGGTGGTGAAACTGGACATCTATCTTCTCAATCGATCCGGCGCATGAGCTTGTAGAAGAGCGCAGCCGGCAGAATTCTCTTCAGGAAGGCGCCCTGCTTTGCAGGTTTGGTCACGAGATAATGTGGCCTGGGATGCGGTGCGGTCAAGGCGTGCTTCAACACGTCATACACCGCTTCCGGTCCCAGTTTATGACGGCTGACCGGTCCGCGTCCATCCAGCCGCTTCAATTGCCGCTTGTATTGTTCGGCATGGACCGAGCCTTCAAGGTCGACATTCTCGTGGATCTTGATGAGCGAGTTCGCCGTGAACCTGGAGGCAATCGGACCTGGCTCGATGAGGCTGACCGTTATGCCGCTGCCCTCAAGCTCCATCCGCATGGTGATCGTCAGCCCTTCGAGCGCATATTTCGAGGCCGTGTAGGCGCCGCGGTAGCGATAGGGCAGGATGCCAAGGATCGACGAGCAGTTGACGATGCGGCCATGGCCCTGCGCCCGCATCACCGGGATCAGCCTGCGGGTCAACTCATGCCAGCCGAACAGGTTGGTCTCGAACTGGATGCGCAAGACGTCCGTCGTCAGATCCTCCACAGCGCCGGCCTGCCCGTAAGCGCCGTTGTTGAACACTGCGTCGAGCCGACCGCCTGTGCGCTCGAGGACCGTGTCGACCAGCGCCGCAATGGTGTCCGGCTTGGTATAGTCCATCAGCAGTGCTTCGATGCCGTCAGCCTCGAGCGGTGCCAGATCTGCCTCCTTGCGAACAGTGGCAAAGACGCGCCAGCCGTCCGCCTTCAGGGCACGGGCGCAGTAGGCACCGATGCCGGAGGAACAGCCGGTAACGATGATCGTTCTCTTGTCGTCCATTCGCTGCTGCTTTCTGTTATGTGTTCATGCCCTAGTTTCATATTTTCTAGGTCGTCACAACGGAGTTCCCATTGTCAGAAGAGATCCGCCCCTTCCGGTGGTACAGGCTGGCGTTCAAAGTCGTCTGGGATGCCTACTGCCATTTTACGGAAGATGACGGGTGGGCGATGGCGAGCCATGTCGCCTTGTCCGGTCTGCTGGCGCTGTTTCCATTCCTGATCTTCGGGACCGCGCTTGCCGGTTTCCTCGGGGCAGGCGACTTTTCCGCGACCGCCATCCACCTGCTCTTCGACACATGGCCGGCCGATATCGCCGAGCCGATTGCCTCCGAGATCCAGCGGGTCCTGCTGATGCCGCGAGGCGGGTTGCTGACCTTGTCGGTGCTCGCGGCCGCCTATTTCGCCTCGAACGGTGTCGAGGCTCTGCGCATCTCCCTGAACCGCGCCTACCGCGTGCCGGAAACGCGGCCGTGGTACGTCACCCGGTTAGCCAGCCTCGGTTACGTGATTGCCGCCGTCGTCGTTTTCGCGGCGATCAGCATCGTGCTGGTGGCGCTACCGGTTGCCGCCCGTTTTGCGCAGACACGCTTTCCGGAACTGCTGGAAGACCTGAGCGCGATTGCCAATTGGGGGCTGATCGGCACCGGCGTCGTGTTGCTCGTCGGACTTGTGCTTTCGCACAAATGGCTACCGGCGGGGCAGCGACGCCTGATAGACGTTTTGCCTGGCGTGGTGATGACGGTTGTTGTCTGGACCGCCTTCGGCTTCGGTTTTGCGACCTACCTTTCGACCTTTGCGAACTACTCGGCGACCTATGCGGGCCTCGCCTCGATCATGGTCGTGCTGATCTTCCTCTACATGGTCGGGGTGATCTTCATGCTCGGCGCCGAGCTCAATGCCGCGCTGATGAAATACCGGATCTATTCGGTGTTCTCGCGCCGTCGTAAGGAACGGCACGCCCGGCATCACGGGCTAGAGCCCGACCATGCGGCGGATGTCGGCGGGAGTGCGGCCCTCATGCCTCAGAACCGAAAGTCCGGTTGAACCTTCGCTCTTTGACAGCTTCCTGCCATCCGCACCGAGGATCAGGCGATGGTGATGATAGATCGGCGCGGGAAGCCCCAGCAGTTCCTGCAGCAGACGATGGACGGCGGTGGCATGGTAGAGGTCACGCCCCCGCACGACATGGGTGATCTCCTGCACAGCATCGTCCACAACGACGGAGAGGTGGTAGCTCGAGGGCGCATCCGAGCGTGACAGCACGACATCGCCCCAGGCTGCGGGATCGGCTGCGATCTCCTGTTGCGAACCTGAGCCGGTTTCCGTCCAGGAAACCGGCTGCTTCAGCCGCGCCACGGCCGCGTGCATGTCGAGCCGCCAGGCAAAGGTCTTCGCACGTTTCTGCCGCGCCTCTCGCTCGTCCCGGCTCATCCGACGGTCATCGCATGGATAGTGCGGCGAGCCGTCGGGGTCGCGTGGCCATGGTTTTCCCTCCGCTTCAAAGGCTGCCACTTTCGCCTTCGCCTCGCCGCGCGTCATGAAAGCGGGGTAGGCGAGGCCTTGGTCGATCAGGGACTGCAGCGCGGACTGGTATAGCGGAAAACGCTCCGACTGCCGGCGCACAGGCTTCTCCCACTCGAGCCCAAGCCACTCCAGGTCCTCGTAAATCGCCGCTTCCAATTTGGGTGTGCAGCGGGTCCGGTCGATGTCTTCAATGCGGAGCAGGAAGCGGCCGTTATGTTCCCGCGCCAAATCGAAGTTCAGGAAGGCAGACAATGCGTGGCCCAGATGCAGCGGTCCGTTCGGGCTCGGAGCAAAGCGGAAGACAGGCTTTTGACGTGGATGTGCGGGCATGGTTTCTTCTGCCACGGAAAACGCCCCTCGCAAAAGAGGGTAAGGCGAGCAAGGGTTTCGGAATGGAGGTGCGGCGATGAAGAGGATCATCCGCGACCAAAGTGACATCCGGGCCGGGCTGGAAGAACTGGCGTTGCTCGACCCACGGCTCGTGTCCATCATCGAGCGGGCAGGGCCGGTGCCGCTTCGGCTGAACGACCCCGGCTTTCAAGGCCTTGCATCGATTATTGTGTCGCAGATGGTTTCGCGAGCGAGCGCCGATGCGATCTGGCGCAGGATCACGGCTGCAGGCCCCGTGACTGCCGAGCATTATGCGGCGCTTGCCCCGGAGGTCATTGCCACATTCGGGCTGTCACGCGCCAAGGCGGCGACGTTGTCCCACCTCGCGAACGCGCTTGTCGCCCGGCATTTCGATCTCGAAGCCGTTGGCGCATTGGAAGCTGGCGAGGCCTTGAAGGCTCTGACTTCGCTTCCCGGCATTGGCCCCTGGACGGCGGAAGTCTACCTGATGTTCTGCTGCGGGCACGCGGATGTCTTCCCATCCGGCGATGTGGCGCTGCAAGCGGCGGTTCGCCATGCTTTTGCCATGGATGAGCGTCCACCCGCCAAGCAACTTGCCCGGATGGCTGAGGTTTGGGAGCCCTGGCGTTCGGTCGCCGCCCGGCTTTTCTGGGCCTATTACGCCAGCGAAATGCGCCGTCAGGTGGCTCCGGTCACAGAATCATCTTTGCAGTAAAAGCCCTGCATTATTGGGCTTCACAATCCTGTAACAGCGGACCTAATATAGAAAATACAGATGCCGAATCGGGTAGGAGCGTCACTTGACGATTGCAGTCTCCCCGCAGGCCCTGCCGGCGCTCGTGCTGAACGCTGACTACCGGCCGCTGAGCTATTATCCCTTGTCGTTGTGGTCCTGGCAGGACGCGATCAAGGCGGTCTTTCTCGACCGTGTGAACATCATCGCCGAATACGAACATTCGGTCTGCTCGCCAAGCTTTTCCATGCGATTGCCGAGCGTCGTCAGCCTCAAGACCTATGTGCAGCCGACCCGCAATCCAGCCTTCACGCGCTTCAATGTTTTCCTGCGCGACAAGTTCGAATGCCAGTATTGCGGCGCCCATGACGAACTGACCTTCGATCACGTCATCCCGCGGGCACACGGCGGGGAAACGACCTGGGACAATGTGGTGGCCGCCTGTTCGCCCTGCAATCTGCGCAAGGGCAGCAAGCTGCCGAAGCAGGCCGGCATGTTCCCGCACCAGAGGCCCTACCAGCCGACGGTGCAGGATCTGCATAACAACGGGCGTCTCTTCCCGCCGAACTACTTGCACGAAAGCTGGATGGACTATCTCTACTGGGATACCGAGCTGCAGCCGTGAGCCAGCTTTGCGATCACCGCAGGATAGGCCGCGTCATGCGGCCTTTTTTGCGCCCATGAAAGCGATGGCTGCGAGGATGAGGCTCGCGATCACGTTCCAGCCCGCAAAGGACAAGCCGAGGATGCGAAGGGCGGCCTGTGTGCACGACGGACCATGCACGGTATTGAGGTCGGACAGGAGGTTGCCGGCATTGGTGGTGACGCCGGCTGCGCCGCCGCAACTCGCCGGTCCTTCCCAGAAGCCCCATTCGACGCCCGAATGATAAACGCCCATGCCGGCACCCACGAGCATCATCACGCCGATCACGACGAGGAGCGCGCGGGTGATCCAGCCTGGCAGATTGAGCACGGAAGCGGCGATCGCAACGATCCCGACCGGGATGCCGAAGTAATACGGGTCGCGTTGCAGCAGGCAAAGCGCGCAGGGGATGTAGCCACCGATATGCTGGAAGGCGAGCGCGCCGCCGACGGTTACCGCCATGCCGAGCGTGACGACGACAGCGGCGTTGAACGCTGATCGGGCGTGAGTGGCGGAAGCTGAAAGGGCCATGGGCCTCTCCTGATGATGACACCGGCCACTTGGCCTTGCTCACTTAGAGCAGATCGGATCGCGCTGTAAATCCGCGCTGCTCCAAACCTCAGGCCCCAAGCGAACACATCTTCATGAGAAGCGCTTCATGCCGATTTGGGCGAAAGCGCAATTGAACCGCATTTAACCAAAGCCGTTTACCGGACGAAAAGCCGCCTGTGGCACGATCAGGCCAGTGTCGAAGGAGTTCTCATGTCGTCCCGGCTACGTAACATCCTGCTTGCCTTTGGTGTTTCCCTCGCCATGTGGGCTGTCGCCATCCAGGGCACGCTCAGCATCTACGGTGCTGTCGCAGGACCGGGAACGGACGGCATGGCAACCGCCAGCGTCGAATAAACATCCACGAGAAGTAAGGATGCGGCGCGGGAACAAATCACCTAGTCTGTGATTGATTCATCGCCAAGCCAACGAGGAGGTTGGCCCGGAGGAGCCGATGACTGACCGAGCCAAGGGACTGATTCTTGCAGCCGAAGTTTCTGTCGTGATGTGGGCGGGGATCATCTGCAGCGGGTATGCCCTGCTGAACTGAACAGCTCCGCTACCAAGGCCGAACGTTCATGCGTCCGCGCCCGTATTTTAACCACCACTGCAATATCTCGCCGCTCTCCCGGTGCCGCTTGAAGAATTGAGTGGCGCAAGCGCCTTTCATCCTGCTTATTATGGCCCAGACGGTTTTCTACCGCACAACATGGGTTAACGCGGTGCCAGTCAATGAACGATCCATCGTCGCCCTTGCTCGGGCTTAGCGTCGAACAGTTCATGATCGCCTACCAGGCTGGCGAGCTGGCGGGGCTCGAGGGTCAATCGCTTCTTGCCTGTCCCTACCTTGATGATCCCTCGCGACTTCGGGTATGGATGCTGGGTTACCTGGATCAACCAATCGACAGTCGAATCGACCGCCAAGGCGGCATAGACCCAGCCGGACAACACCCGCTTGGGTGATGGATGTACTTTGGCCTGGTCCGATGGTATCTTGTTACCAAAGGAGCGCCTTGATGTCGCCGTTCGTCCGCAATGAGCCGGAAGACTTGCCTGAATTTGAAGATTACGAGCTGGCCGAACTTGCGCCGTTGCTCGTTGAAGCGCTGACCTTCCCGTTCCCTGCGGATTTTCCGGCCAAGCCTGCGCTAGAACAGCCAGAAAAGCACGGCAAAGATCGCTACCCACATTACCAGTGAGATGCCGCAGGCCAGCAGATAGTTGCGCAGTCGCTTCGTCATGCGACCAGCATCACCATCATTGTGGCCCTAGTTAAAGGCCGGTCAAAAAATCTGGTTACGTTCGCGTTAACGCTGCGCGAGCAAACTGCCCCACGTCAGGAAGAGTGCCCCGGATCGGCGCATCTCTCCTGTGGACATCACCGTTCCGCCAGAACCTGGACGCTCTGTCAGATATGCGGCTCGGAGTAGGCCGTGCATTCTCCCACATCGCGCCATGTCGGGACTCGGCCGTCGCGCTTTGCCTTCCGGTCGGACATGGCAAGGAAGATGTCGAGCCGGCGATCCTTGATGCCCGGGATCATGCTCATGCCCGACAGGGGTAGCGGGTTGAACGGGTTGCCGCGATGGTAGGCATGCAGTTCCACCCGCACGGTCGGCCGGAAACTGACAGCGCGTGAATGGAAGGCATAGGTATCGGCCACGACCAGCGTATTCGCCGGCACCGTCACCTTGCGCGGGCTGTAGTCGCCAAGCTTCGACAATTCCTCCGGCGTGATCCGGAACGACCCGTCGGCATGGTGGGCGCGGGCATCATTGCTGGCGATCAGGCTCTGGCGGTATTCCCACTCGATCCGCTCCCGGGTCAGCTTGTGGCTGCCGGGCACGAAGACGAAGGGCCCGTCGTCCGGCCCGACATCATCCAGGAAAAGCCAGGCCTTGGAGGTCGAATGGAAGGTGTCTGCATGCAGTGCCGTCTGTGGATCGGCTTCCTTGCGTGCCGGCTCGGCAATCACCGTCTGGATGTAGTAGATCGGATCGCCGCCACAGCCGCCGACATAACGTACGAGGTCGGCGATTGACCGGTTGTCTGAAAACTCCGCGAGATCGGGAAGGCGCTGCAGTGCCTGCGGCCCGATCGGGATCATCCGCGTCACCGTCTGCCCCTGGCGCATCTCGCGCGCCGGCAGCGGCTCGTTCTTGAGGAACTCGCGGATCCGCCCGAAGACATCAGAAGCAAGCGCGTTCTCGCGGATGACAAAGCCGTCCCGCTCGAACTGTTCCCGTTCCGCCTGGTCGAGCGACCGCCCCAAGAACTTTCGCCGGTTGCGGGCGATGCCGGCAGCAAGCCGCACGCGTTCACGGTGCAGGCCAAGTTCATTGAGATAGGGGTGGCCGATCAGCGGGTTCTTGCGGAAGGACTTGTCGTTGCTGAGGACACCGAAGGCATAACCCGGATAGCGCCACCACTGCACGGACCGTTGCGTCATCATAGTCTCCATCCCGAACTGCCATTTAGAATGGCAGTCGCGCGAGAATGCAAGCAAAGATGCAGATAATTGAAAAGGTTCCACGGCAGGCGGTGCTGCGGGAATACAGGGTGTGGAGAGAGGTGGTGCCCCGTGCCGGAATCGAACCAGCACTCCTTTCGGAACCTGATTTTGAGTCAGGCGCGTCTACCAATTCCGCCAACGGGGCACGGTCGGTATGTCAAGCGCTCTAACATGGCCCTGCCTCGCCTTGCAAGGCTGAACTGCAGGATCTCAAAGACCAAACAGGAGCCGCCAAGTCCCGCGTGCACCCGCTTGTATTTCAAGCTTCAACGATGTTAGCTGCGGCAAAAAGCGAGATGACCGCCGATGAAACTGCCTGCCGGCACATCATACCACGAGCTCCGCGAGAGCTTCGTCTGGGACATCCCGGCACGATTCAACATCGGCGAGGTCGTCAGCGATGCCTGGGCAGCCACGTCGCCCGATCGGGTCTGCCTGCAGCACTTTTCCCCGGATCGCCGGCACCTCAGCCTCACCTACGGGGAGCTCTCGGCCCGTTCCGCGGCGCTGGCCAATGCCTTCGTCTCGCTTGGCGTGCAGAAAGGCGATCGCATCGCACTGCTCCTGCCGCAGTGTTTCGAGACGGTGATCGCCCATGTGGCGATCTACAAGATGGGCGCTGTTGCCTTGCCGCTCGCGCTGCTGTTCGGCGCGGAAGCGCTGGAATACCGCCTGCGGGCTTCCGGTGCGGTCGCCATCATCACCAACGAGTTCGGGCTGACGCGGCTTGATGGGCTGGCGGAGCGGCTTGCCGATCTCAAGCATGTGATCCTCTGCGGCAACGAAGCCGATGCGCCCGGTGCCGTGTTGTTCGAGGAGCTTGTTTGCGCGCATACGTCGCGTTTCGACATCGTCGAGACCGGGCCTGACGATCCGGCACTGATGATCTTCACCTCCGGCACCACCGGTCCGCCGAAGGCGGCGGTGCATGGCCACCGGGTACTGGCCGGCCACATCCCCGGCTTCCAGTTCGGGCATGAGCAGGCGCCCCAGCCCGGCGACCGCATCTGGACCCCGTCCGACTGGGCCTGGGCTGGCGGCCTCCTCAACGTGCTGTTGCCTGCCCTGATGCTCGGCATCCCGGTCGTGTCGTCGCCGGCGCAGAAGTTCGAAGCGGAGATGGCCTTCCGCATCATGGCCGAAATGAAGGTGCGCAATGCCTTTATTCCGCCAACGGCGCTGCGCCTGATGAAGGCGGTTGCCGATCCGCGCCGTCGGTTCGATTTCGACCTGCGCACGGTCACCTCGGCTGGGGAGGCGCTCGGTCGCGAAACGTTTGAGTGGGCGAGGGCAGCGCTTGGCGTGACGGTGAACGAGATGTTCGGCCAGACGGAGTGCAATTTCGTGCTTGGTTCATCTGCTGGCCTCGGTGTCTCGAAAGCCAGTGCCATCGGAAAGCCGGTGCCGGGTCACGAGATTGCGATCGTGGACGAGGATGGTAACGTCTTGCCGGTTGGCGAAATCGGCCAGATCGCCGTGCGACGGCCGGATCCGGTGATGTTCATCGCTTATTTCAGTGATGAGGCGGCGACCGGAGCCAAGTTCGCGGGCGACTGGCTGCTGACAGGCGATCTCGGGCGGCAGGATGCGGACGGTTACATCGAGTTCGTCGGCCGCAACGATGATGTCATTACCTCGTCCGGGTATCGCATCGGCCCGAGCGAGATCGAGGATTGCCTGGTTGCCCATCCGGCGGTGCAACTGGCTGCCGTGGTCGGCAAGCCGGACCCGGTGCGCACGGAGATCGTCCGCGCCTGTATCGTGCTCGCGCAAGGGTATTCGCCGAGCGATGAACTGGCGGTCGAGATCCGCGAATGGGTGAAGACGCGGCTTTCCATGCATGAATATCCGCGCGAGGTGGTTTTCGTGGACGAGATCCCGCTCACCACCACCGGCAAGGTCATCCGCCGGCTGCTGCGCGAACAGGCGGCAGCCGAGTAGCGGTTATTCCGAACGGCCGGCGATTGACAGGATCTTTTCGCGCAACAGCCGGGCCACGTTGCGCGTGTTGCGGTAAAGGTGAAGCTGGGCGCCCACCTGGCGCACGTCGCGGTCGCCGTTTTGGTCAAGGCCGATGACCAGCGTTCCCATCTCCTCGCGCTCTTCCCAGAAGCGGCTCATGATCGGGTGGTCCGGCACGGCGCAACTGTCGGTGCGCATGATGTTGGCGTCTTCCAGATGCCATTCGGTCAGCTTCATCATCAGCAGCTTGCCGGGCGAGTAGCGGGCATAGGCCTCGTCATACGCCGTCTTCCAGGTATAGGCCTCACCGGACATGATGAAGACGATCAGCGAGGCGATGGCGCGCCCGTCGAGGTCGACGGTGTGGATGCGCACGGCATCGATTTCGGCCAAGTTGGTGATGGCCTCGCGGGCGAACGCCGAGCGGTAGCGGTCGTTGATCAGCGCCGAGCGGCGGCGACCCTTCCAGCCCTTTGCCTCAAGCGCCAGGAATTCCTCCATCCGCAACCTTACCTCTTCCGGCTGGCGGGCGACGGAATAGGTGAGGTCGCCCTGGGCGGAAAGATTGCGCCAGGTGCGGCGCAGTTCCCGGAAGTGATGCGGCGAGACGGCGTGCTTCAGGTAGGTTTCACCGTCCTGGTCGCTCTGCAGCATCGGCCGCAGGTAGGGACTGGTAACGGAGACCGGCAGGTTGCGACCAATCGCGACCGCTTTCATCAACTGGGCGAAGGGTCCGTTCAGCCGCATCTCCGGCAGCACGAGCACCGGCGGCAACCGCAGTTCGCGCGAGGCCAGCGCCTCGAGAAGGTTGTCCATGGTCTCGGCCGCATCTTCTGCATCCACCAGCGGCGTACCGAGTGGGCCGAAGGGGTTTGCCCAGACGCGGATGATCGAGGCACCCATGGAAAAGCCCGGCTTCTCCACCGTGAACGGCATCAGAAGCCGCATGCGGCTGCGTTCGCCTTGCTCGTCGCGGATCAATGCGAAACGCACCTGTTTGTCTTCGACGCGTGGCATGGCAGGTGCCAGCAGTCGGGCCGAGAAGAAGATGTTGGGCTCCATCGCCCGGTTGGAGAGAAATTCCAGCTCTTCCTGGAGATCATATCCGAATGCTGCCGGGTAAAGGCAGAGCTCGCGGCTCTGGCGGCCAATCTGCAGCCGCATGTCTGCATCGGGACGGTTGGCACGGAACGGCTGCATCATCGAAAAAAGGCTGCCGCCGCTGCCCGTGGGGTCCTGGCCGATGGGAGGTTGCGCCATGGTCACAGGGCCCTTGAAGATGCGGAAGGAGAGGGGGAGGCGAAGGCGAAAAGCACGATTCCCAGCGTGCGGCGCACGACGAGATGCAGCAGCACCGCCTCGATCATCATCGCGAGCGCGGCCGCCATCGCCGCGCCCGTCAGCCCGAAGCGCGGGATCAGCACGATGTAGAGGCCGATGCTGGCGAGAAGGGTGGCGGCGTAAACGAGCACGCAGAGGTTCTGCCGCCCCGTCATCGACAGCAGCACTTCGCCCGGCCCCACGAGGGACTTGGCCAGGATGCCGGCAAACAGGATCGCCATCAGTGGGTAGCCGGCCGTAAAAGCGCTGCCGAAGAGCGACAGCAGCAGTTCACCCAGTGCCAGCGCGGCAAGCCCGACGGCAAGGGATGGCCAGAAGGTCCAGCGCACCGTCTGCCCGGCAAAGGCGGAAAGAGAAGCCATGTCGCCTTCCGCCATCAGGGCGGAGAAGCGTGGGCCGGCAGCCGCCTTGATCGAGAAATACACGAACTGCACGAGGACGATGGTCTTCGCCGCAGCGTAATAGATGCCGACCTGGTCCGGCGGCAGGTAGAGGCCAACAACGACGACGTCGGCATTGGTCAGCAGAAAGCCGATGCCGTCGACCAGGAAGAGCGGCAGGGAGACCCGCAGCCATGGCCGTGGCGCAAAGCGCATCTCGCCCCTGCCATAGAGCGTGCGAAGCCGGAACGTCAGTCGCAGCAACTGGAAAAGCGTCGTGACATAAGTTGCGGCAAGCGCCGCCTCCATGGCGGTCACCGCCGTATGCGGCGCGCCGAGCCAGAGGGAGATGAGCATGAAGACGAGGATCAGCGTCGGGCGGACCAGATAAGTCGGCGTCAGCGCCACCGCGGTCCAGTTGTTGGAGCGGGCGGTGCCGTCTAGCACGTCGCCGAGCGCGATCATCGGCATGGTGAAGAGCGCCAGCGTCACCGGCACGAGATAATAGGGCTCGATCGTCTCACCGAAGATGGAAAGGAACAGGAAGCCGAGCGCAGCAACCACACTGGCCGAACCGATTGCGATAACCCGTACGGCCAGGTTCAGGCCGCGCACGGTATTGATGTCGCCCTCAGCCATATGCTGGTGCAGGAAGCGGATAATCGAGGTGTGGAAGCCGAGGCAGGAGAGGTTGCCGGCGAGGATCACGAGCACCCAGACGAAGGCGAAGATGCCATATTCGAACTCGCCCATCAGCCGCGCCAGCACGATCTGCGAGATGAAGGCGATGGCGGCACTGGCAATGCGGATGACGAAGGCAGTGAGCGCGCGCCGTTGTGCCTGCGCTGTGTCGCTATCACTCGTCAGCATCGACTGGAGTTTTTGCGTAAGCGGAAAAAGCCGGGCCCTCAAGCCAGGCGGAAGCAATCTTTCCGCTGTTTCAATGACCGCCATGAGGGGCACGCAATACTCGTAGAGCCGACGGGACAATGCGGGCAAGTGTTGCCACAGCAGGGTTAACAAACGGTTCGCCGGAACCTTGACGGATTTGGTAGTCCACAACGCAAAACGCCGCCCGAAGGCGGCGTTTCAACTTCTAAAGCTTCCTGCCTCAGGCCTGCTCGAAGGCGCCGTGGCAGTGCTTGTATTTCTTGCCCGAACCGCAGGGGCAGGCCTCGTTGCGGCCGACGCGACCCCAGGTCGACGGATCTTCGGGGCGGCGGTCTTCCGGCGCGGCGATGAAGTCTTCGCCGCTGAAGCCGTTTGCCTCGTTCGTGCCCGTCTGCGGGTCGATATGCTGCTCGTCGAAGACCGACGGCGGCTGCGGCGGCTCAGGGTTCTGAACCAGCTCGACGCGCATCAACTGCGAGGTGACGGCTTCGCGCAGGTTGGCCAGAAGCGCCTGGAAGAGCTCGAAGGCTTCCGCCTTGTACTCCTGCAGCGGATCGCGCTGGGCGTAGCCGCGGAAACCGATAACGGAGCGCAGGTGGTCGAGGTTGACGATGTGCTCGCGCCACAGGTGATCCAGCGTCTGGAGCAGCACCGAGCGCTCGACATAGCGCATGATCTCGGGCCCGAACCGTTCGGCACGATCGGCAGCAGCCTTGTCGGCCGCTTCCGTGATGCGCTCGCGGATGTCGGTCTCGCCGATGCCCTCTTCTTTCGCCCATTCTTCGATCGGGAGGTCGAGGTTGAGCAAGCGGGCCACATCCTGCCGAAGCTCGGCTGCCGTCCACTGTTCGGCATAGGCGCGTTCGGGAATGTGCTTGGTGACGAGGACGTCGATGACCTCGTTGCGCATTTCTTCCACAACGTCGGACAGGTCCTCGGCATCCATCATCTCGATGCGCTGCTCGAAGATGACCTTGCGCTGGTCGTTGGTCACGTCGTCGTATTTCAGAAGGTTCTTGCGAATATCGAAGTTGCGCGCTTCGACCTTCTTCTGGGCACGCTCAAGCGCCTTGTTGATCCACGGATGGACGATTGCCTCGCCTTCCTTCAGGCCAAGCTTCTGCAGCATGCTGTCCATTCGGTCGGAGCCGAAGATGCGCATCAGGTCGTCCTGAAGCGACAGGTAGAACTTCGAACGGCCCGGGTCGCCCTGGCGGCCTGAGCGGCCACGCAGCTGGTTGTCGATGCGGCGGCTTTCGTGCCGCTCGGTGGCGATGACGTAGAGACCGCCGGCAGCGAGCGCCTTTTCCTTGAGCTGCTTTACTTCCTCGCGGATCGCAGCTTCCTTGGCGCGACGTTCGTTTTCGTCCTCGATGCCCTCCAGCTCTCGCTCCAGGCGCATGTCGATATTGCCGCCGAGCTGGATGTCGGTACCGCGGCCTGCCATGTTGGTGGCGATCGTTACCGCGCCGGGAACACCCGCCTGGCTGACGATATAGGCTTCCTGCTCGTGGTAACGAGCGTTCAGGACGTTGAAGTCGTTGAAGCCGGACTGGCGCAGCATGTTGGCCAGAAGTTCGGACTTCTCGATCGAGGTGGTGCCGACAAGCACCGGCTGGCCGCGCTGGTGGGCGTCCTTGATCTCGGCGATGATCGCCTTGAACTTCTCGTCGAAGGTCCGGTAGACCTCGTCGTCCTCGTCGATACGCTGGATCGGCAGGTTGGTCGGCACTTCGACCACTTCGAGCTTGTAGATGTTGGCAAACTCTTCCGCTTCGGTCGAGGCCGTGCCGGTCATGCCGGCGAGCTTGGTGTACATGCGGAAGTAGTTCTGGAAGGTGATCGAGGAGAGCGTCTGGTTCTCCGGCTGGATCGTCACCTTTTCCTTGGCTTCGAGCGCCTGGTGCTGGCCTTCCGAATAACGGCGGCCCGGCATCATGCGGCCGGTGAACTCGTCGATGATGACGATCTCGTCGTTGCGGACGATGTAGTCCTTGTCGCGGGTGAAGAGCTTGTGGGCCTTCAGCGCGTTGTTGATGTGGTGGACGATCGCGACGTTTTCGACGTCATAGAGGGATTCACCCTTCAGGAGACCAGCTTCGCGAAGCAGGCCTTCGAGCTTCTCGGTGCCGGCTTCGGAGAAGTTGGCAGAGCGCTGCTTTTCGTCAATCTCGTAGTCTTCCGGCGACAGCTTCGGAATGAAGGCATCGATCGTGGTGTAGAGGTCGGAGCGGTCGTCGAGCGGGCCGGAGATGATCAGCGGCGTGCGCGCTTCGTCGATGAGGATCGAGTCCACTTCGTCGACGATCGCATAGTTGTGGCCGCGCTGGACCATCTGCGAGCGCTCGTACTTCATGTTGTCGCGAAGGTAGTCGAAGCCGAGCTCGTTATTCGTCGCGTAGGTGATGTCGCAGGCATAGGCCGCGCGGCGCTGGTCGTCGTCGAGACCATGCACGATGACGCCGGTCGTCAGCCCCAGGAAGCCGTAGAGGCGCCCCATGGTGGCAGCGTCACGCTGCGCCAGGTAGTCGTTGACCGTCACGACATGCACGCCCTTGCCGGACAGCGCGTTGAGGTAGACGGGCAGGGTGCCGACGAGGGTCTTACCTTCACCGGTCTTCATTTCGGCGATGGCGCCGTCATGCAGGATCATGCCACCGGTCAGCTGGACATCGAAGGGCCGCATGCCAAGCACGCGCCGCGATGCCTCGCGAACCACGGCAAAGGCCGGGACGAGGATGTCGTCGAGCGTCTTGCCTTCCGCCAGAAGCTTCTTGAACTCGGCCGTCTGTGCGGCTAGCTGCTCGTCTGTCAGCGCCTTCGTCTTTTCCTCGATGGCATTAATGGCATCGATCTTGGGCTTGTAGCCCTTGACGCGGCGATCGTTGGCCGAACCGAACAGTTTGCGGGCAATGCCGCCAAAGCTGACCATGCAAATGGTCCTTTCTGGTATCAGTTTCGTGTGGTGCGGACCGTGCTCCAGTCTATCTCGAAGCCGACGGGGAGTCGCATTCGGATGACGACAAAATGAGCCGGAACGCCCGGAAACTCTGCTGGACGCGAAGTTGCGTGACAGATAAGAGGGGGGTCGAATGATGTCAACGGTGATGGCCGATACAGAATGGCCACAATCCGGTGTTTGTGAAGCATTTCCGGCCGGAATCAGGCTAGGCTGAGACCGGCGCCTATGTTGAAAGGTAACTTGATGTTGCGCCATAAATTCCTCGCAACGGCTGCTCTTGCCGCAGCGATACTATGCCAAGCACCAGCATTCGCGGCCGAAGATCCCGTTGTTGCCAAGGTCGGCGCGCTTGAGATCCGTCAGTCCGAACTCGACCTCGCCGTGCAGAACCTCGACCCGCAGCTGGCGCAGCTTCCGGACGAGCAGAAGAAGGTTGCAGCCCTTTCCGGCGCAATCGACGTGAAGCTTCTGGCATCCGGCGCCACTCAGGAGGGCCTTAAGGACTCCGAGGATTTCAAGAAGCGCATGGCCTATATCGAAGGCCGCGAGCTTCATAACGCATACTTCCGCAAGCACGTCATCGACGCCACCAAGCCTGAAGAGGTGAAGGCGCGTTACGACAAGGAAATCGCGGCCCTTCCGAAGCAGGAAGAAGCCCATGCACGCCACATCCTGGTGAAGACCGAGGAAGAGGCCAAGGACATCATCGCCAACCTCGACAAGGGCGGTGACTTTGCGGCGCTCGCCAAGGAAAAGTCGCAGGATTCCAACAAGGACGAAGGCGGTGATCTCGGCTGGTTCGGCCGTGGCCAGATGGTTCCGGAATTTGAAGAGGCTGCCTTTGGTCTTGAGAAGGGCGCCTACACCAAGACGCCGGTGCAGACCCAGTTCGGTTTCCACGTCATCAAGCTTGAAGAAAAGCGCGACGCGCCGCCGCCGGCCTTCGAACAGGTCCAGGACCAGGTGAAGCAGCTCGTCATGCGCGACAAGTACATCGCGCTCATCAACAAGGCCAAGGCCGAGCAGCAGATCGAGATCGTCGATCCGGCGCTCAAGAAGGGCTATGAGGATGTGAGCAAGATGCAGGAAGGCGCAGACGCCCCCGAGGCGGCTCCGGCCCAGCAGTAAGCCATCGTTTCGCGAAACCAGGCCCGGATCACTCCGGGCCTTTTCCATATGTCCTTGCAGGTTCTCCGCCCATGTCCGCTTCCATTTCTCCGCTCGCTCCCAAATCCTATCCTGACATGCCGGCAGTGCGCGGCGTACGCATGGCAACGGCTGCAGCCGGCATCAAGTATACGAACCGCACCGACGTGTTGCTGATGGTGTTCGACAAGCCGGCCGCGGTCGCGGGTGTGTTTACCAAATCGAAGTGCCCCTCGGCACCGGTCGATTTCTGCCGCACCAATCTGCCGCATGGCGTCGCCCGTGCTGTTGTCGTTAACTCCGGCAATGCGAATGCCTTCACCGGCATGAAGGGCAAGGCTGCGACAGCGCTGACGGCGAAGTCGGCAGCCGAAGCCGTCGGCTGCAGCGAGAATGAAGTGTACCTCGCCTCGACCGGCGTCATCGGCGAGCCGCTCGATGCAAGCAAGTTTGCCGGCGTGCTCGGCGACATGAACAAGACCGCCACCGGCGACTTCTGGCACGAAGCGGCCAAGGCGATCATGACGACGGATACCTATCCGAAGGTCGCGACCCGTACCGCCGAGATCGGCGGCGTGAAGATCACGATCAACGGCATCGCAAAGGGTGCCGGCATGATTGCGCCGGACATGGCGACCATGCTCTCGTTTGTCGTCACCGATGCCGATATCGCCCCTGCTGCCCTTCAGGCCCTGCTTTCGGCGGGTGTCGGCCCGAGCTTCAATTCCATGACGGTCGACAGCGACACCTCGACCTCCGATACCCTGATGCTGTTTGCGACGGGTGCCGCGGCTGCCGATGGCCAGAAGCGGATCGAAACCGCGGATGACCCGGCGCTGGAAGGCTTCCGTTCCGCACTCAACGACCTCTTGAAGAACCTCGCGATCCAGGTGGCGCGCGATGGTGAAGGTGCGACGAAGATGCTGGAGATCACCGTCACCGGCGCCGAAAGCGATGCGGCGGCAAAGACCATCGCCCTCTCGATTGCCAATTCCCCGCTCGTCAAGACGGCGGCTGCCGGCGAGGATGCCAACTGGGGTCGTATCGTGATGGCCGTCGGCAAGGCGGGTGAGGCTGCAGACCGCGACCGCCTGGCGATCTGGTTCGGCGACGTGCGGGTTGCCGTCAACGGTGAGCGCGATCCGGGTTACTCCGAGGAAGCGGCATCGAACGTGATGAAGCAGCAGGACATTCCGGTGCGGGTGGATCTTGGCCTTGGTGAAGGGCGTGCCACCGTCTGGACCTGCGACCTCACGAAGGAATATGTAGCGATCAACGGCGACTACCGGAGCTGATTGACGTTGATCCAAAGCCTATCATCAGGGAACGATCTGCCGCTCGTGCGCAGGCTCGAAGCGGTCGGGTTCAGGGCATGGCCTGCGGCATCCGTCGTTTATGACGGCAGCTGGCAGGTGCGGCTCACCCCCGGCCATCCGTCAAAGCGCCTGAACTGCATCGTGCCGCTCGACCCGTCGGACCATCGCGACATGGACCGGCGTCTGGACAAGGCTGCGGCAAAGTTCGCTGCCGAGGGTTGCCGGCTATTGGTGCGCGAAACGCCACTGGCTCCGGTTCCGATGCTCGAACATCTCGACAGGATCGGCTGGCGAGTGTGCGAGACCGTCGATGTCCTGACGGCGGATCTCGTCGGCATGGAATTGCCCGACACGCTGGATTACCTGCCAAGCCATGACGTCAACCGCTTCGTTGAAGCGAGCCTTTCGATCGGCGCGGAAGATCCGACGCACAGGGACGGGCTTTGCCAAATCCTGAGCGGGATCCGGCCGAATTCCGGTTTCTTCATCAAGCAGGATCGCAACCTCGGTTCGGTCGCCACGCTCCTTTGCGTGCAGGACAACGACCTTGCCGGCATCATGTCCTTTGCGGTTGCCGAGAGTGCAAGGCGCGCGGGGATCGGCACCGAGATCCTGACCGCGGCCCTTCGCTGGGCCCGCATCAGCGGCGCCCGCACCGCTTGGCTGCAAGTCGTCTCAGATAACCTGCCGGCGTTGGCGCTCTACGAGAAATTCGGTTTCCGCCGGGCCTACCAATATCGTTACTGGCGGTCGGCAAAGGAAGGATCGGGCGCATGAGCGAGACCCCACGCAAGCTGCTTCTGGTTGCCGCCTGCGCACTGGTGGACAGCGACGGACGCATCCTTCTGGCGCAGCGCCCGGAAGGCAAGGCGCTTGCCGGACTCTGGGAGTTTCCGGGCGGCAAGGTGGAGCCGGGCGAGACTCCGGAAGAAACGCTCGTGCGCGAACTCGAGGAAGAGCTCGGCATCACCACCCGAATCCCGTGCCTTGCGCCGCTCACCTTCGCGAGCCACAGTTACGAGACCTTCCACCTGTTGATGCCGCTTTACGTCTGCCGTCGCTTCGAGGGCATCCCGACCGGCCGCGAAGGCCAGGCGATCAAGTGGGTGCGGCCGAACGCGCTGCGCGACTACCCGATGCCGCCCGCCGACGAGCCGCTGATCCCGATCCTCCAGGATCTCCTCTGAGCCCGGCAGGAACCGATAAAATTAGAAGCTTCGAATTCACCTCGCGTTAACTGATCGTTTAGGCGGATGTGCCACTCTCCTTGAGCTATCTCAGGTGTCGCGTAGACGAGGTTTTTGAGGCATGGACGAGGAATTCTGGAGAACCGTGCCGGTCCGCAAGCGGGCACATGGTTCCAGCAGGACCGGCGCGCTGAACATCGCGCTGCTTTTTGGCACCGCTGCCATTGCTCTGTCCCTCATCGTCACCCCCATGCTTGCCAACCGCGATGACGGCAAGCGCATGGCGCAGATCCATCAGGATTTTGACCTTCTGACCACGGGTTCGATCAAGCCCTCCGACAAGGGCAAGAAGAATTACACCATTCGCCGAAGCATTCTGCAGGATACGCCGGGCGCGGTCTGTGTTGTGCAAGGTTATAGCAACGGTGATGACTGCTGATTAACACTTTGCGGCTATCATCACCCTTATCAATGGTGGTTGCCGACAACGAAAGGCGGTTCATGCGTCTCCTGCGGACATTCATGCGCAATACATGCGGCGCGACTGCCGTGGAGTATGGGCTGCTTGCCGCGATCATGGCCGTCGCCCTGATCGGCGGCTTCGGGACCTTCGCCACCGCCCTGAAGGACACGTTCGGCGCGATCGAAACCAAGATCGAGCAACCGGCTCCCTGATCAGTTCTCCTTGCCGTCGCTTTCGGTTGCCGCCCGCAGCGCGTCAGCCAGCCGCACCTTTGCCGAACCCGGCCGCAACGGCTTCTGCTGGTTCTCGTGCGGCGCCCAGCCCGAGACATAGATGATCGAGAAGGTCGCCCGGATGCGGCCATCGGGGTCAGAGTAGCGTTCGGCATAAAGTTCCGCTGCCCGCATGAAGAAGGCCCGCGTCACCGGTGTGCGGCTGCGGCCAACCAGCGGGTTGGCCATGCCCATGGCGCGCAGGTCGCGCATCAGCGCAAACAGCGAGTCATACCGGACCGTATAGGTCTCGATATCGACCACCGGCAGGGCAAATCCCGCACGCTGCAGGAGCGCGCCGATATCGCGCACATCCGCAAATGGAATGACCCGCGGGCTGGCGCCGCCCGTGAGCTCGGCTTCCGCCGACAGCAGAACGTCGCGCAGTTCGGTGAGCGTGCCGGAGCCGGGGATGGCGGCAAGCAGCAGCCCGTCCGGCTTGAGGGCGCGGCGGATCTGAATGAGCGTCCCCGGCGTATCATTGACGAGGTGCAGGGCAAGCGGTGACAGTACAAGATTGACGGAGGCCGGTTCCAGCGGGATCTCTTCAAGGCCCGCGACCTCGATCTGCTCGCCTGGGCGGGCGTAGATCTCGTCTGTCTCGATGCGGCGGATGCTGCCGATCTTGCCGGTGGCAGTCGCTTCCGTGGCGGTGACGCCATTGCCACCGTGCAGTTCGACGGCGACATCGAAATGACGCTCGACGACAGCCAGCCGGTCGGCCAGTTCCTGGCTTGCGATCTCCAGAAGGAAGCCTGCCTTTTCATCCCGCGCCAGGTAGGCCTTTTTCCGCCTTGCCTGGATGAGCTTTTCGTCGAAGATTACGTCCATTGTCGTCCACTTGTTTCCTAGAGGCGCAGAAGCGTCTCGCAACCCATATTGTCAACCCATGTCCGCCAAACCAGGGGCTCAAGCTGTTTCACCTATAGCTTCGTTCGCCGCGGCGTGGACGAACTGGCTGGGCGATCTGGTCTTTCCTTCCGTTTGTCCCGGCTGCTCGGTGATCACCGGGACGCATCGCGCCTTCTGCCCGTCCTGCTGGAGCGAGATCCGTTTCATCGAACGCCCGTTCTGCGACGTGCTCGGGCTGCCTTTCTCCTATGACCCCGGTCCCGGCATGCTGTCTGCCGAGGCGATTGCCAATCCGCCGGTCTTCGATCGGTTGCGATCCTCGGTGATCTTCGAAGGCAGGGCTCGCGACCTCGTCCACGCGCTCAAGTATCGCGACCGTACCGACCTTGCCCCGATGATGGCCGGATGGATGTTGCGGGCGGCGGAAGGTCACCTCACCAACTGCGACGGGATCATACCGGTTCCCTTGCATCGCAGCCGCTTCGTGTGGCGCAAGTTCAACCAGGCGGCCGAACTCGGGCGACATCTGTCGATCTTGTCGGAACGGCCGTTTTTCGCCGAGACGCTGCAGCGCGTGAAGCGCACGAAGCGGCAGGTGGGGCTTTCGGCGACGGCGCGCGAGGACAATCTTCGCGCTGCTTTCAAGGTGGCGGCGGGGCATGAGCCGGATGTGTTCGGCAAGCGGCTGGTGCTGGTCGATGACGTCTATACGACCGGTGCCACCGTCGCCTCCGCAACCCGGGCGCTGAAGAAGGCAGGTGCCGCCGAGGTCACGGTTTTGACCTTTGCAATGGCCGTCGCCGGGCCTATATGACACGTGATGACAGTTTAAACCCACGCCCGTTTTCTGCTTCCTCCCCAGCCGGGCGCGTTGGAGATGATCATGGCCGATGTCACCATTTATACCCGCGAATATTGCGGCTACTGCGCTCGCGCAAAGTCCCTGCTGGAATCCAAGGGCGTTGCCTATACCGAGCACGACGCGACCTATTCGCAGGAACTGCGCCAGGAAATGATCAGCAAGGCCAATGGCCGCGCGACCTTCCCGCAGATCTTCATCAATGGCGAGCATGTCGGTGGTTGCGACGACCTGCATGCGCTGGAACGCGCCGGCAAGCTTGATCCGATGCTCGCGGCCTGAGGAACCGAGATGACCTTCAAGGCTGCCGCCATCCAGATGTGTTCCGGCGTCGATACCGAGCGCAATGCTGCCGACATGGAGCGGCTGGTGCGCGAGGCGGCCCGGCAAGGTGCCGCCTATATCCAGACGCCGGAGATGACCGGCGCGCTGCAGCGTGACCGCAAGGCGATGCGTGCGCAACTGCGCGACGAGGCGAACGATGTCGTGGTGTCCGCCGCCCGCCGGCTGGCGCAGGAGCTGAACATTTATCTGCATGTGGGTTCCACGGCGATTGCGATCGACGATCCGCAGCAGGAAGGCGGCCGGATCGCCAATCGGGCGGTTCTTTTTGCGCCGGGCGGCAAGTTGGTCTCGACCTATGACAAGATCCACATGTTCGACGTGGACCTCGACAATGGTGAAAGCTGGCGGGAAAGCTCCGCCTACCAGCCGGGCGCTGAAGCGCGGGTTGCCGCGTTGCCGATCGGCAAGCTCGGCTTTGCGATCTGCTACGACGTGCGTTTCCCGCAGCTCTTCCGGGCGCAGGCTCTGGCCGGGGCCGAGATCCTGACCGTGCCGGCGGCCTTTACCCGCCAGACCGGCGAGGCGCATTGGGAAGTCCTGCTGCGCGCCCGTGCGATCGAAAACGGCGCCTTCGTGATTGCGGCTGCCCAGGGTGGCGTGCACGAGGATGGCCGCGAAACCTATGGCCATTCGATGATCGTCGACCCATGGGGCAAGGTGCTCGCCGTGGCCGGCGGGGCAGGCGAAGAAATCCTCCTTGCCGACATTGATCTCAGTGCCGTGCATGCAGCACGCGCCAAGATCCCGAACCTCAAGAACGCCCGCGAGTTCACGCTTCAAACCGTGACCGAGGCGGTTGGAGGTGTTGCCGCTTGATCAAGTATTCCCTGTCCTGCGAGAACGCCCATCAGTTCGAGGGGTGGTTCTCGACGAGCGCCGATTTCGACAGCCAGGTGAAGAGCGGCTTCCTGACCTGCCCAACCTGCCATTCGGCGTCGATCTCCAAGACGCTGATGTCGCCTTCCGTTTCCACCGCGCGCAAGAAGGAAGCAAAGCGCGAGATGGTGATGGACATGGCGCGCCAGGAAGCGATCGCCAAGATCAAGCAGGTGATCGCCGAGATCAAATCCAACGCGGAAGACGTCGGCGAAAAGTTTCCCGAAGAGGCCCGCAAGATCCATTACGGCGAAGCGGATGCCCGCGGCATCATCGGCCAGGCGAGCCTGGTCGAGGTGAAGGAACTGCTTGAGGAAGGCATCGACATCGCGCCGCTGCCGGTCCTGCCGGAAGACGCGAACTGACGACCAGCAGACGTCCCGGTCATTCAAAGGCCGAGGGCGCGATCGGCGATCAGCCCTCGCGCTTGGCGAGCAGCATGTAGTTGACGTCCATGTCGGACGACAGGTTCCAGCGGTCCTGCAGCAGGTTGTAGAAGACGCCGGTGCGGTGGATGACATGCATCCCGCTGGTATTGAGCGGCTTTTCCAGTTCTTCAGGGCGGACCAGCTTTTCATACTGGTGGGTACCCTTCGGCAGCCAGCGCAGGACGTTTTCGGCCGCAAAGATGGCAAGCGCACCGGCCTTGAAGGTGCGGTTGATGGTGGCGATGAACATCAGGCCGCCGGGGCGGACCATCTTGGCGCAGGTGCTGATGAAGAAGTCGACGTCGGCGACATGTTCGACCACTTCCATGTTAAGCACGATGTCAAAGCTCTCGCCCGCTTCGGCAAGCTGTTCGGCAGTGACGGCGCGGTAGTCCACCGAGGTTCCGGTTTCCGCCGCATGGGTGGAGGCGATGCCGATGTTCTTTTCAGACGGATCGGCGCCAACCACGGTTGCGCCCATGCGGGCCACCGGTTCTGACAGGAGGCCGCCGCCGCAGCCGATATCGAGAACCCGCAGGCCCGACAGCGGCAGATGCGCCTTCGGGTCACGACCAAAATTTTCGCAGGCACGGTCGCGGATATAACCAAGACGCACCGGGTTGAACTTGTGGAGCGGCTTGAACTTGCCGGTTGGATCCCACCATTCGGCCGCCCGCTGCGAGAACCATTCCACCTGTTCCTGATCAACGGTCGTTCTGGCGGCTTCGGTCATGGGCTCATTCCTTCCTTTTGTCGTCGATGAAGTCGGACGGCGGGGTCATGAAGTCAAGACCTCTTTGGAGACAGGCGCCGCATGGCCACAGACATGACGGCGGTTGGCATAAGGTCGGTCATGGGGTCATCGAGCCATAGCTTACGATATGTGCCCATGACGGTCATGTAGATGGCGAAGGTCTCCTTGCTCTTGTGCGCAATGCACAAGGGAAGGTCGGCGCAGGCTTTTCCGCTGAGGCCGACTTCCTGTTGGGCGCGAACAGTCCATGCCTGATGCGGGGAGGCAACCATGGGGCCGCTGCAGACACGTTTGCGACGGCATTCGCGCAGGTTGCAGAGTCGGTTGCGGATGCACAAGGACGTTGCTGTGGCGCGGCAAATTTCGATATGATCGGCGCGGCGCCGCTCTTCGTATTCGGTAAGTTCCTGCTGGCTCATGTTCGGCATCCCTGTGCGGCCCAGTGGGCAGACTCATCCCTTGGCGATCTCGGTATTTCGGTTTCGGCCGGGGCGCTGAAAGCTGCCTCTTAAGTTTTAGTTTTATGTGACACCTCTCAGCGCCCCGTTCAGTGTGTTTTTCCGCGCAACTCCGGTCCGTCTGCGGCGGCCCCTCTTGTTGTTCTTGGTGGGCCGGGTTGTGTGCGACACACGCACGCCTTGTTCAGGGGCAGACCATTCTCTGCGCAGCTTCCGGGCGAGCGCCTGCATAAGGGGGCCTTCCCGGACCACCGGTCCCGCCTCGCCGGTTATGCGGACCGGTGTAGCCGAAGCGGAACGGGCTTAGTGTAGAGGCAGGCGGAAGAGCGTGGATAAACGGGGGCGATAATTTGGTTAAGTTGCTGATGTTGTTGAAGGTGGTGTGGAAAAACTTCCACGCTTCAAGCGAGGTTGCGGATTTGTGACCCCCTCACCAAGTTCGTCTATGCGATGTCGTTGCCCCTCACCCTAACCCTCTCCCCGTTTGAACGGGGAGAGGGGACGTGCCCTGCTCGATGTCGGGGCGTGTGGGGACGTCGCGGCATATCCCTTCTCCCCGTGGGCGGGGAGAAGGTGCCGGCAGGCGGATGAGGGGCAACGCAGGGACGTAGGTCAATCAGGGCGATGGCTGCGCAACGCGACGAGTTAGCTCTTCTCGTTCTGGCGCATGGGCATGCGGTCGATGAGGCCGAACAAGTCCGACGCATCGAGCGCCTCCGTCGTCTTCAGCTTGATGCCGCCGTCCTTGCCGACGAGGACGGCGTGGATCAGGCGCCGATGCGCAGGCCGTTGTTGTCGAAGAGGTGCAGCGGCGCGCCGGCCACCGAGAAATGCACCTCGTCGCCGGGCGTAATCTGCTTCTGGCCCTGGACGACGGCGAGCAGCTTTTCGCCGTGCAGGTCGGCATGGATCACCGTTTCGGAGCCCAGCGCCTCGACCAGGCGGACCTTGACCGTGAGGCTGCCCGGGTCGCTCGCCAGCGTGATGTGCTGCGGGCGGATACCGACGGTCAGCTTCTCGCCGACCGACAGCTTGTGGCCGGCCAGCGGCACGAGGAGCCTGTGGCTGCCGCCGATCGTGAGCGTCACCGACGCGGGGTCGACCTCAACCACCTGGGCGGAGAGGAAGTTCATGTGCGGGGCGCCGATGAAGCCAGCGACAAAGCGGTTCGCCGGCGTGTTGTAGAGGTCGAGCGGCGTGCCGACCTGTTCGATCTTGCCTGCGCGCATCACCACGATGCGGTGGGCAAGCGTCATCGCCTCCACCTGGTCATGGGTGACGTAGATCATCGTCGAGCCGATGCGGGCGTGAAGCGCGGCAAGCTCGGCGCGGGTGGAAACACGAAGCTCGGCATCGAGGTTCGACAGGGGCTCGTCGAGCAGGAAGGCGGTGGGACGGCGCACAATGGCGCGGCCAATCGCAACGCGCTGGCGCTGGCCGCCGGACAACTGGCCCGGGCGGCGGTCGAGATACTGGTCAATTTCCAGCATGCGGGCCGCTTCACCGATGCGTTCGGCGATCTCAGCCTTCGGCATGTTGGAGTTTTCGAGCCCGAAGGCGAGGTTCTGGCGCACCGTCATATGCGGATAGAGTGCATAGGACTGGAATACCATCGCGAGTCCGCGATCGGCGGCGGAAACATCGTTGACGCGCTTGCCGTCGATCTTGATCTCGCCGGACGTGATCTTCTCCAGCCCGGCAATGGTGCGCAGCAAGGTAGACTTGCCGCAGCCCGACGGACCGACGAAGACGATGAACTCGCCGTCCTCGATATGGAGGTCGATATCCTTGAGGACATGCACCGAGCCGTAGGACTTGTTGACATCGCTGAGTTTGATTTCGCCCATCGATAGGTATTCCTTATTTCAAGCCGGTGCCGGCAATGCCGGTGGTGATGAAGCGCTGCAAGAAGATGAAGACGAGGACGACCGGGATCATGGTGACGACGGTCATGGCCAGAATGAAGTGCCATTGGACGTTCAGCTCGCCGGAATAGATGCTGAGGCCCACCTGCAGCGTGTAGAGCTCGCGGCGCGACAGAACGATCAGCGGCCAGAGGAAGTCGTTCCAGCGCCAGACCACCGAGAAGATGGCAAGCACGGCGAGCGCCGGCGCGGTCAGCGGCAGAACGATGCGCCAGTAGATCTGCCATTCGGACGCCTTGTCCATGCGCGCGGCATCGATCAGTTCATCGGGGATCGTCAGCATGTACTGGCGCAGGATGAAGACTCCGGTCGGCGTGGCAACCGTCGGCAGAATGACACCCCAGAGGCTGTTGAACATGCCAAGTGTCGAGATGATCGAATAGAGCGGCACCATGATGACCGAGAGCGGCACCATGAGGGTGGCCAGGATGATCAGCATGGCGAGGTTGCGGCCCCTGAACTCGTATTTTGACAGCGCGAAGGCGGCCATGGAATTGACGATCAGGGTGATCAGCGTTGCCACCACGGTGACGAAGACCGAGTTCCACAGGTAGCGCAGGAAATCGAAATGCACGAAGGGCTCGGTGTAGTTCTCCGTGGCGAAGGAGACGCTGCGAACCGGTGTACGGTCGTTGATGTTGACTCGGATGATCTCGCCCGGCGCCTTCGGATCAACCATCTGCGCCATGATGCCAATGCGGCGCACTTCGGCAAGCACGCGGGTCGAGCCGTCCGGCATCCTGGCGTCATAGAGCTGCAGCGGCTTGTCGTAACCTTCCACCGTCGCCTGGCTGGTGACGTAAGGCAGGATCGACGGCGGGAACTCGTTGAGCGCCGCCGGCGTCTTGAAGGATGAGAAGGTGAGCCAGACGGCCGGGCCGAACATGATGACCAGCCCGCCGATGAGCCAGACCCACGTGACGATGTCCGTCCAATGCCAGCCTCTGCCGCCCGGGCCGCCCTTACGGCGCAAAATGAAACGCGCAGCCGCACCCATCAGCGTTTTCCCTTGTTTTCACTGCGTCGTCCGACGCCCAGTTGCAGCAGTGTGAGGACGACGAGCACGAGACCCATGAGGATGGAGGCGGCGGCCGCCAGCCCCGGATTGCGCAGCGCCGAGGCAAAGCCGGTCTCGTAGATATATTGCGTGAGGTAAAGCGTGCTGGTGCCGGGGCCGCCGCCGGTGAGCACATAAACTTCGTCGAAGACCTGCACGGCCTTGATGAGGGCAAGCACCACGACCACCAGAAGGTTCGGCGCCAGAAGCGGCAGCGTGATGCGCCAGAAGACGCGGGCAGGACGGGTGCCGTCCATTTCGGCGGCTTCGTAAAGGTCCTTCGGGATCGCCTGCAGGCCAGCGAGAAGGATGAGCGTGTAGAGGCCCATATGCGCCCAGATCGAGACGCCGATGGTGGCGGCGAAGGTCCAGGTGCGGTCGGTCAGCCAGCTATAGGGCTCGGCGCCGAACTGATAGAGGATGTAGTTGAGCAGGCCCTGTCGCTGCAGGATCCATTTCCAGATTAGGCCGACGACGACCGGCGACAGAAGCACGGGAAAGAAGAAGACGGCGCGCCAGAAGGAGCGGGCAACGAGACCGCGGTTGAGGATCAGCGCCGTCACCAGCGACGCCAGGATCATCAGCGAGACCTGCAGCAGCACGAACCAGAAGGTGTTGCCGACGGCAGTCCAGAAGGCATCCTCCTGGCAGGACATAGGGTCAAGGTAGTCGACGCAGCTGAACAGGCGGGCGTACTGCTCGCCGCCGACGAAGCTGCGCTCGGACAGGAAGAAGGCGGTGCCGCCGGTCATCGAGTAGACGAAGTTGATGACGAGCGGCAGCAACACGAAGATGCCGAAGATGAGCATGTTCGGCGCCAGGAAGAAGGCGGCCATGCCGCTGATGCCGGTCGCCTTCTGCAGGCGGCGCAACGGCGCGTCGACGATGCGCATCAGCGCATTCACCGGTGCCATCAGGAGGGAGGAGAAAGCTGTTTTTGTCATATTTTTAAAAGTCACTCCCGACGATCATCGCTGGGGCTGCCCCTCACCCCGCCTCCGCTTCGCTCGGTGCACCCAGCTCAGCGAGCCACGTGTCTCGCCCGTCCTTGGAAACCCCACAAGCGCTGCGAGGGGAAACCGGGACGGCGCGGCACACGTCCTTCTCCCCGTCAGAACGGGGAGAAGGTGCCGGCAGGCGGATGAGGGGCCTAACCCGCTCCGCCGGCTCCCGACTTGTTCTTACTGACCGGCGTCCTTGACCTTCTGGGCGATGTCGGCGTCGATGCGGCTAAATGCGTCCTCGATCTTCAACTCGCCGGCGAGCGCCTGGCTGACGCGGGTGACGATGGCGGCATAGAAAGTATCCGACCAGCGCCAGGCCGGCAGCTTCAGCGCGATGTCCGAGGTCGTCTTGCTGGCTTCAACGAACTTGGTGAGCGCGGCCTTGGCCTGCTCGTTGTCGCTCTTGAAGCTCAGGCCACCCTTTTCAACCACGGCCTTGTGGCCGGGCAGGAAGAGGGTGCGCTCGGAGAATTCCTTGACGATCTCCTCGCGAGCGAACCAGTCCATGAAGGTCGCAACGTCCTTCGGGTTCTTGGTGTACTTGATGGCGACGAGAGCTGCGCCACCCGGCATGCCGGTGCAGGCGGCCGGACCGCACGGGCTGCCGGTGGCAACCCAGTCAAAGTTGTCGCCGATCTTGGTGGCAAGGTTCGCAACCTGCCAGGAGCCGGAATAATAGAAGGCGAGCTGGCCGTTGATGAAATCGTCGGCGGCGGCCCGATAGGTGGTGCCGGCAGCCGAGACCCAGACGTCCTTGGCCATGGTGCCGTCTTCGACCCAGCCCACGAACTTGGTCAGGTAGTCCTTGGCGCCAGCGTCGATCGGGGCCGGCTTGTCGTCAGCGCCGATATAGTTCGCGCCATAGGACAGAAGCGGTGCGGTGATGCGGTGGCCGGAGCGGTCGATTGCCATCGCATAAGGGATCTGCTGGCTCTCCTTGACCTTCTTGGTCGCGGCTGCCCAGTCTTCCCAGCTTGCGTCCGGACCCGGGACCGGCACGCCGGCCTGGTCGAACAGGGTCTTGTTTGCAAAACCGCCGGTCAGCGTGATCTGCGTCATGAAGCCGGAGATCTGGTTGGAACCGTCGGGACGCATCCAGTCTGCCTGGGCGCCGAAGTTCTCATCCCAGTAGGCCGGGTCCTTGACGAGCGGGCGAAGGTCGAGCCAGTGGCGGGACAGATCCTTGATCTGCGCGACGCGGGCGATATCCGGGCCGTTGCCGGCTTCGAGCTGCACCGGCAGCTGTTCGCGCACGACGCCGTAGGCGACGTTGTCGAGAATGACGTTGATGCCCGGGTTTTCCTTCATGAAGCGGTCGACCAGGTCCTTCATGACCTCGCCTTCCACGCCGTCGGAATACCACATGATGCGGACATCGCCGGCAAAGGCTGCCGTCGTGGACATCAGGGCGAGTGCTGCACCCGCCAGGATCGATTTCATGGTCATGTCTTACTTCCTCCTCTGCGGGACGGAGCCTCCTTCCGTCCCTTTTGGTTATGATTTGAGACCTCAGGCTCTTTCGAGCATCATCGCGTCGCCGCGGACGGTGTAATCCTTGCGTTCGATGATGCGTCCTTCGGCTTCCACTGTCCCATCGGCCCGGAAGATGACGGTACCATATTCCGGGTCTTCGACAATGAAGGCGCCATCCGAATTCTCGGTCACGGCAAGCGCGCCAAACCGGCTCTCGACGGTGGCGAGATCGGATGCCTCGCAGACGCGCACGATCCAGCGGGTGCTGCGGCCATACTGGCGCAGTTCAGCACCGGCCGAGGGGCCTTCGGTGACGGCTTGCAGGTCTGCACTCGAGCGCAGCAGAACCGCGCCGTTTCCGGAACGGGCAAGCGCCAGGGTGCCGGTCACGCGGCTTTCGTCAAACTCGGCCTGCGGGAACCAGGCGTGGGTGAAGTCCGGCTGCTCCTCATGGGTGGTGAACTGAAGAACCGCCAGTCCGCGATACTGCTGGGCGCGCGGAATGGTGCCGCAGCCACCCCAGAAGGAGGGTCGGCCGTAACCGAACTGGATGGTCTCGCCCGGATGGTTGATCCAGATCGCCGCTTCCGGCTTGTCGCCAATGCGCAGGTGCAGGACTGTCTCCTGGTATCCCCATTCGTCCCAGCGATAGTGGACGGTGGAGCCCATCGCGTAGTTGCGGCCCTTGTAGTGGTAGAGGGCAGCAAAGGCATTTTCGCCCTGGGCGAACCGCCATTCCTGGTCGCGGGCATCCTGGTGATCGGCGATGGCGGCAAATTCCGCGGGAATCTCCAGCCCGTGGTCGCGCAGGCAGACCGCCATCTGCGGCAGGCAGTGGACGCGGCGGCCGTAGAAACCCTTGCCCCAGATGAGGCGGGCGACGGCGGACAGTTCGAGCGAGCGGCCGGCGCAAAGCGTGTGCTCGTAGGAGCGGCCCTGGGCGGCGGTGACCATGCCGTGATGGGCGGAGCGGGCGATGACTTCGCACAGCCGAACGATGCCGGCCTTGGCGCGGTCGGCGATATCCTTGTCGGGCGAGATTGCCGCAAGCGCGGTAAGGCCCTTCAGGTCGATCGGGAAATAGGGAGCGGAGTTGAACTCGGCCATTTCCCATTTCTCAAAATGGTCGAGCCAGGCACGCACGCGCTCGGCGCCTACCCTGGCTTGTTCGGAGCCCTTGCGACCGGAGCGCACGAAGGTCGCGTCCGGCAGCAGGCTGCCGGCAAGATAGGCGGAGGTGTGGAAGAGCAGCGCGTGGTTTTCCGAGAAATACCACTGCACGTCGTTGCCCGGCTCATCCATCCAGTAACGGTAGTTGAGAATGGCGTTGTCGAGGCGGGCGCGGGTTTTCTCGTTGATGTCCTTGCCCCAGACGGTGCGCGACCAGATGAGCGGCACGAGCGAGAAGTCGGCACAGTCGTGGCAGTCCTCGATCGAGGGAAGGATCTCCTCGATCATGGCGTCGGTATCGGCTCCGGCGCGGCCGCTCGCAAGGCGGGCGAAGGCACGGACCGTGTCGCGTTCGGAATATTCGGACACTTCCGCAAGCGTTTCGGTGATGCGGTCGGCCAGCGAGGCCGGTGGCTCGCCCTGGCGGGCAGCATGGCAGATTTCCACCCCAACGGAGCGGGCGGCAACGAAGCCGCCGGCATTCAGCGTGACGCGCAGGTGGCGGAAATCGGCTGGTGCCTTGTCCGATGGGCCAACATTGAGGCTGCTCGAGCCGGCCGGAAGGGCAAAATCGTAGTCGAAGCGCTCGCGGGACATGAAGTCGCCTTCGATCGCCACGTTGACCTCGACATCGATCGGCAGCGGCTCGGCGAAAAGGACGGTGATGTCGCCGCCGAAATAATGCTGGCGGTCGAGATGCATGCCGTCGAGCGCCGTTTCCAGGCTCTCGGCGACAGCACCGGCGACGGGCACGGGGATCGCGACGCTCGCGGTCGGGCCTGACAGGTAGTCGAACTGGTAGAAGTAACGCGCATCGCGCTCGGCGAGGTCATCGAAGAAGATGACGATCTCGTTGAGGCCGGCTTCCAGCGGTAGTTCGAATTCCTGCTTGGCTTCGAGGTTGCGGCTATAGGGTGCCATCCAGCCGATTTCGGTGCCGTTCAACCAGAGAACCGCGCCGCCGCAGGTGCCAAGCCGGATCTTCGCCGTGCCGGCGCTATCGGCCTCGATATAGGTGCGGCTCCAGGTGGCGAGCCGGGTAGGACGGAACCAGAAGCCGGAAAGATCAAGCCGCGGCGAGCCGAACGGTAGCCACCAGCGCGCAGCTTCAAATTCGCCGCGCACATCCGGACGCTTGCCGCGATAGGTTTGGGCAAAGATGGTGCGGCAGGGATATTCGTGCGGGATGAAGTTCTTGACCTTGGTCAAGAAGAAGAAGGGATCCATCTCCCCCTTCATCGGCGCGTCGGGCACGTCGAAGCGTTCCTCGGCAATACCGCCGAGCTGCCAGTATCGGACGGCATCGCCCGGCTTTAAAGGTTTGCGCATCCAGTTCGCTTCGGGATTCATGGCAATGCTTATCTCAGTTCCTTCAGCGCGACCGGCGCCACGTCGTTGTATTCCTGGTTTTCGCCGGTCATTCCCCAGACGAAGGCATAAGGCGAGGTGCCGGCACCCATGTGGATGGACCAGGCCGGCGACAGCACCGCATCAAGGTTCTTGACGACGAGGTGGCGCGTTTCTTCCGGCCGGCCCATGATGTGGATGACGCGCTCGTCGTCCGGCAGGTCGAAATAACAATAGGCTTCCATGCGCCGCTCATGCAGGTGGGGCGGCATGGTGTTCCAGACATTGCCGTCTGCGAGATCGGTGATGCCGAGGAGCAGCAGGCAGGAGGGCGCGACCTCCGGGTGGATGTACATGCGCAGATTGCGCAGGTTGGCGCGTTTGGCGTCGCCGAAGGTCAGCATCTTGGACTCTGCGCGCTTGATCAGCCGGTGCGGGATATCGGCGCCGGCCGGCACGGAATTCATGTAGAAGCGCGCCGGATTGGCGCCGTCGGCGCTTTGGGCGGAAATGTCCTTCGCGCCGCGGCCGAGGTAGAGCACGTCGCGGTTCTCGAGGGTGAAGCTCTGGCCGTCGACGGTGATCGTGCCGGTGCCGCCGAGATTGGCGATGCCCATTTCGCGTGCCGACAGGAGATAAGGCGTGCCGATGTCCTCGCCGGAGCCAAAGGACAAGGTCGAGGAAACCGGGACCGCCCCGCCGACAATGAGGCGGTCGACATGGGTATAGGTGAAACTCACCTTGTCGGCCTGGAAGAGGTCTTCCATCAGGAATTCGTCACGCAGGCGCTGCGTGTCATATGTCTTGATGTCGTTGGGGCCTGCCCCGTAGAGAACCTTCATCGTCATGCCGCCTGCTCCTGTTCGTCGCCATGGGCGTCCACATGCCGGATGGCTTCCGACAGGCAGAGGATCGCCAGCGCCTGGCCGTAGCCGGTCGGCTGGATCGGGATATCCCGGTAAAACTGGAGATCATGGCCCATGCGCGTACCATAAGAAACGTTGAGGACGGTGCCGCTCGCGTCGATGTTGGCGAGGACCGCTTCCACAGCCTTCAGGCCAGCCGTGCGCCATTCCGGCGTGCCTAGGCCGAGGCGATAACCTTTCAGGAGGCCGTAACCGAAGCCGGCCGTCGCGGAAATCTCTTCATATGAGCTTGGATCGTCCAGCAGGGTGCGCCAGGCACCGGATGCGGTCTGCAAAGGCAGCAGCGCGTTGACCTGGGCGATCAGGACGCCGAGCAGGTAGTCCTTCACCGGGGTCGGCATCTCGGCGAGATCGAACAGATCGAGCATGCCGGCGGTGATCCAGGCATTGCCGCGCGCCCAGCGGGCTTCAGCGAAATTGTGGTGGCCCTGGAAGGTCCAGCCGTGGAACCAGAGGCCGGTCTTCCTGTCGGCGAGGTAACGGGTGTGGACGAGGAACTGGCGCGCCGCTTCATCCACGAGTTCGCTCCGCCCGCTTGCCTGGCCATAAGAGGCGAGGAAGAGGGCGACCATGTAAAGCGTGTCGTCCCAGAGCTCGTCGTTGTTCACCTTGTCGGAAACGTGGTGTTCGAAGGCGCCTTCGTGGGTGCGACCCATTTCGCTCATGACGCGGTTGGCCCAGGCGTCCAGAACCGGCTGCCAGCGGGGATCCCTGGTTTCGCGCCAGAGGACGGAAAGGCCGAGCATCGGCGCGGTGGTGTTGACGTTGAGCGTCGGCAGGCCCGCCTCGATGCGCGAGGTGTACCAATTCTCGATCAGCATCTTCAGGTCATTGTTGCCGGTGAAGAGCCAAAGGCGGATCAGGCCGTAAAGTCCGACGCCCTGCGGCCATTCCCAGCTGTCGAAAGAGATATAGTCACCGGCCGTGCCATCGAGATTGGGTTCGTGAAAGCGACCATCGGCCTTCAGCCCGGTCATGCCGGCTACCAACAGGTCGAGCTTGTGACGAATGTCCCGGGCGGACAGGCCCATCGTATATCTCCTCCCATGACCGCCCCGCGAAGGAGGCAGCATCATTCATCCATCTCTCCGGACGGTAACCTATCAAAACATTCGGAAATTGATTGCGCAATATGAAAATTTTTTGCAGGTTGCGCATGAGAAGTGGGAGGGTTGCATGGCTGCAAGCGTCGTTCCGGGAAAGCGCGGCAAGAAGAGCCGGCGCGTTCGGCTGGAGGATATTGCCGACAAGGTTGGTGTGTCGCTGAGCACGGTTTCGCGCGCGCTTGCGGGCGAGAAAGGCGTGCGACCGGATATCCGAGAGCGGATCCTGGAGGCGGCCAAGGACAGCAACTATTCCGTTTCCGCCTCCGTCGCCGGCAAGAAGGTGGTGCTGGCCGCCTCAAGTGCGGCAATGATCGACTACGTCCGTAACCAGTTCACACTCTATGTGCTGGAAGGCTTGCGCGACCGGGCGCAGGCGCTGGGGCTGGAGATCGTTACCCGCGCCATTGCCGACCAGGCGGAAGAAAAGCTGGTGCTGGACGATGCCCGCGCCGACCCGGATGTCGCCGGTCTGCTGTTTCTCACGGTTGACGACGAAGGGATCCTCAAGGCGACGCGCGGCTTCAGCAAACCGGTGGTGCTGATCAATGGCGACGATCCGAACATGCTGCTTTCCAGCGTGTCACCCTGCAATCGCTCCGCAGCGCATGTTGCCACCGACTACCTGATCCGGCTTGGCCACGAGCGCATCCTGTTCCTGATGCGGCCGGGGCGGCGCACTATCGAGCGGCGCCGGGAGGGCTGGCAGGATGCGTTTCGGCAGCATCGTCTCGACTGTCCCGACGATCTGGTGGTGCAGGTGGACGACTGGCTGCCGGAGCTTGCGGCGCAGGCGGTGGGCGAGCGGGTGAAGAAGCGCGGGCTTGATTTTACCGCCGTACTCACGGCCGGTGATAGCCTCGCCGTGGGCGCGATGATGGGCGTGCAGCAGATGGGTTACACGGTGCCGGGCGATGTTTCGGTGATGGGCATGGACGACCTGCCGCAAGCAGCCTTCCTCAATCCGCCGCTGACCACCGTGCATATCCCGATGCGGGAGCTTGGCGGGGTGGCGCTCGACCTGTTGAGGGAGTCGCTCACCGGGCTTGCGCATCCGGCGCGACGTGTGGAACTCGCCTGCCGGATTGCCGAGCGGCAGTCTACCGGACCGGCGCGCCAGCCGGCGTGAACGAGGTCGGGAACATCATTCATCGACGGTTCAGGACGCTCAGGGAACTATGATGCGGCCACGACATTGTTAGGCGTGGTGGTCCAGGGTCATGAACCTGCTTGGACTTTTGTTGGTTTCTCAGGAGGAAGCCCAAGTGAAGAAATTTCTGATGTCGCTTGCAGCTATCGGCGCCATGTTTGTAGCGCCGACTATCGCAGATGCGGCCGTGCGTGGCCAGGCAACCGCCAACGTGAACATGCGTTCCGGGCCGAGCACGCAGTACCCGGCCGTGGTGGTCATTCCGGTCGGTTCGCCGATCACGATCAATGGCTGCATGAGCACGGTCAACTGGTGCGACGTATCCTTTGCTGGTGGCCGCGGCTGGGTGTCGGGTAACTATATCCAGGCGACCTATCGCTCCAACCGGGTCTACATCGCGCCAGATTATTATCGCGGCCTCGGCATCCCGACGGTGACCTTCGACGTCAACACCTATTGGGGCCGCCATTACCGCGACCGCGACTTCTACCGCGAGCGCGACCGCTGGCGCCGCTATGACTGGCGTTCGGAACGTCCGCTGCCGCCGCCGCCCCGCTGGGAACGCGACCGTGACCGCGACCGCGGCGGATGGGATCGTGATCGTGATCGCAACCGGGACCGCGGCGAATGGCGCCCTGGCGATCGGCAGCCGCCGGCACCCCCGCGCTGGGACCGCGATCGGGATCGTGACCAAGCCCGCGATCGGGACCGGGATCGGGGTCGGGAACAGGCTCGCGATCGCGACAGGGATCGTGACAATGCGCGCGACCGCGACAGGAACCGCGAGATCCGCCGGCCGGACCGTGGTGGCGGTAGTGCGGACCCGTGCCCGACCGATCGTCCGCGCGGCCCGGGATGCCCGGCACTGCCGAATCCGGGCTGACCGATATTCCATCTGAATGAACAAGAAGGGCCGCGCAGAGCGGCCCTTCTTCTGTGGGCCGATGATAAGCCTGGGAGCCGTACCGTTTGCGGCCTTTGGAGGCATTGCACCGGCAAACCCTTTTCGATATGAGACCGGCAACTTGTTGATCCCGCCTGAGGGCGGGCGTCCAAGATTCTTGTCAGCAGACGCCGGGGCGCTCCCAAGGTCCGGGCGAACGAATGGTTTGTCGTATGGCTCGCATCGTCATGAAATTCGGCGGCACGTCCGTCGCCAATCTCGAACGCATCCACAATGTCGCGCGCCACGTCAAACGCGAAGTTGCCGCCGGCCATGAAGTGGCCGTGGTGGTTTCGGCGATGTCCGGCAAGACAAACGAACTGGTTGGCTGGGTCCAGGAAACACCAAAGGTCAACGGTGCTTCGTCGCCTTTCTATGATGCGCGCGAGTATGATGCCGTCGTGGCGTCCGGCGAGCAGGTAACCTCTGGCCTGCTGGCGATCGCACTGCAGTCGATGGGCATCAATGCCCGTTCGTGGCAGGGCTGGCAGATCCCGATCCGCACCGATAACACGCATGGCGCCGCCCGCATCGTGGATATCGACGGCAGCGACATCATCAAGCGGATGGGCGAAGGCCAGGTGGCGGTGATTGCCGGCTTCCAGGGCATTGGCCCGGATAACCGGATTGCCACGCTTGGCCGTGGCGGTTCGGATACCTCTGCGGTGGCGATTGCGGCTGCCGTGAAGGCCGATCGCTGCGACATTTATACGGATGTAGACGGCGTCTACACGACCGATCCACGCATCGTGCCGGCCGCGCGCCGCATGAAGAAGGTTTCCTTCGAGGAAATGCTGGAAATGGCCTCGCTCGGTTCGAAGGTGCTGCAGGTGCGCTCCGTCGAACTCGCCATGGTCCACAAGGTGCGGACATTCGTACGTTCAAGTTTCGAGGATCCCGATGCGCCGGGCATGGGCGACCTGCTTAACCCGCCCGGCACTTTGATTTGCGACGAGGAAGAAATCGTGGAACAGGAAGTCGTCACCGGCATCGCTTATGCCAAGGATGAAGCGCAGATTTCGCTGCGGCGGCTGGCCGACCGGCCGGGCGTTTCGGCCGCGATCTTCGGGCCGCTGGCCGACGCGCATATCAATGTGGACATGATCGTCCAGAACATTTCCGAAGACGGCTCGCGCACCGACATGACCTTCACTGTGCCGTCCGGTGACGTACCGAAGGCGCTGCGCGTGCTTGAGGACAACAAGGAAAAGATCGGCTTTGACGTCGTGCAGTCCGAATCGGGCCTCGCCAAGGTGTCCGTCATCGGTATCGGCATGCGCAGCCATGCCGGTGTTGCCGCGCAGGCCTTCAAGGCGCTGGCCGACAAGAGCATCAATATCCGTGCGATCACCACCTCGGAGATCAAAATCTCGATTTTGATCGACGGCGCATATGCCGAACTCGCAGTTCGGACTTTGCATTCCTCCTACGGTCTCGATAAGAGTTAAACATGAGCCGGTTCGGTGCACCGTCAGGTTGTGCCATCCCGGATAGGATGATCTCGTTTCGGGAGCAGTGATGCCGATGAGAGACCTGTCGGCAGGTCCGCGCGTACTGTTGAAGCGGCTGCGCGAATTGATGGCGGAGCCGCTCGATCCACAAGAGCGTCTTGACCGGATCGTCCGACAGATCGCCAGCAACATGGTGGCCGAGGTCTGCTCGGTCTATGTCTTGCGTTCAGACGGCGTTCTCGAGCTTTATGCGACCGAGGGCCTGAACAAGGAAGCGGTGCATCTTTCCCAGCTGAAGATGGGGCAGGGCCTCGTCGGCACGATTGCCGCGTCGGCGCAGCCGCTGAACCTTTCCGACGCACAGGCGCATCCGGCTTTCCGCTACCTTCCCGAGACGGGCGAAGAAATCTACCACTCCTTCCTCGGTGTGCCGATCCTGCGGGCCGGGCGGACGCTCGGCGTTCTGGTCGTCCAGAACCGGGCGAGCCGCAATTATCGCGAGGATGAGCTCGAGGCGCTTGAAACAACGGCGATGGTGATCGCCGAAATGATCGCCACCGGCGAGCTGAAGAAGATCACCCGCCCAGGGCTCGAACTCGACCTTACCCGTGCGGTGACGATCGATGGCGACGGCTATAACGAGGGCATCGGGCTTGGCCATGTTGTGCTGCACGAGCCGCGCATCGTTGTTACCAATCTTCTGAACGAGGATTCCGATACCGAAATCGAACGGTTGGCAGAAGCGCTCGGCAGCCTGCGTATCTCCATAGATGACATGCTTTCGCGCCGGGAGGTGGCGCAGGAAGGCGAGCATCGCGAGGTTCTGGAAACCTATCGCATGTTTGCGCACGACCAGGGTTGGGTGCGCCGCATGGAAGAGGCGATCCACAACGGTTTGACCGCGGAAGCCGCCGTCGAGAAGGTCCAGAGCGATACCAAGGCCCGCATGATGAGGCTGACCGACCCGTATCTGCGTGAGCGGATGCATGATTTCGACGACCTTGCCAACCGGCTGTTGCGGCAGCTTACCGGCTATTCCGGCCGCATGACGGGCGAAGGCTTCCCCGCCGACGCGATCATTCTTGCGCGCGCCATGGGTGCGGCAGAACTGCTCGATTATCCGCGCGAACGGCTGCGCGGCCTGGTTCTGGAAGACGGCGCGGTGACGAGCCATGTGGTGATCGTTGCACGCGCCATGGGCATTCCGGTCGTCGGGCAGGGGACCGGCGTGGTGGCGCTTGCCGAAAACGGCGACCCGATCATCATCGATGGCGACGACGGTCAGATCCATCTGCGGCCGATGGCCGACCTGCAGAAGGCTTATGAAGAGAAGGTGCGCCTGCGGGCACGCCGGCAGGAACAGTTCAGGGCTCTGCGCAATGTCGAACCGGTAACCAAGGACGGCAAGCGGATCAGCCTGCAGATGAATGCCGGCCTGATGGTCGACCTGCCGCAGCTTGCCGAATCCGGCGCAGACGGAATCGGACTGTTCCGCACCGAGCTGCAGTTCATGATCGCCTCGACCATGCCGAAGCTCGAGGAACAGGAAGCCTTCTATCGCAATGTCATCAAGCAGGCGGCCGGCCGGCCGGTGACCTTCCGGACGCTCGACATCGGCGGCGACAAGGTCGTCTCCTATTTCCGGGCGCATGAGGAGGAGAATCCGGCGCTCGGCTGGCGGGCAATCCGCCTGGCGCTCGACCGGCCGGGGCTCTTGCGCACGCAACTTCGGGCACTGCTGCGCGCATCCGCCGGCTCCGAACTCAAGATGATGTTGCCTATGGTGACGGAGGTCTCCGAGATCCATGCGGTGCGCGACCTGATGCAGAAGGAAGTGCAGCATCTCTCGAAATTCGGGCACAGCCTGCCGCGCAAGCTGCAGTTCGGCGCGATGCTGGAAGTGCCGGCGTTGATGTGGCAGCTCGATGAGCTGATGCAGGAAGTGGATTTCGTCTCGGTCGGCTCGAACGACCTCTTCCAGTTTTCGATGGCGGCCGATCGCGGCAACGCGCGGGTGTCGGATCGCTTTGACAACCTCGGCCGTCCATTCCTGCGCATCCTGCGCGATATTGCCCGCGCCGGGGAGCGCAACGGTACGCCGGTGACCTTGTGTGGCGAGATGGCCGGCAAGCCGCTTTCGGCCATGGCGTTGCTTGGCATCGGCTTCCGCTCGGTATCCATGGCGGCGACCTCGGTCGGCCCAGTCAAGGCGATGCTGCTTGGGCTGGATGTCGGCCACCTGGCGGGCGAACTCAATGCTGCCCTGGACGAGACGCGATCGAACGAGACGATCCGCGACCTGCTCCTCCGGTATGCA
Organism: Neorhizobium turbinariae; assembly: GCF_023223505.1. Lineage (NCBI taxonomy): Bacteria > Pseudomonadati > Pseudomonadota > Alphaproteobacteria > Hyphomicrobiales > Rhizobiaceae > Neorhizobium > Neorhizobium turbinariae. The sequence goes on along the minus strand of NZ_JALPRY010000016.1, from coordinate 8,367 downwards.
GAAACCAACAACATCCCGATCTAGAACGATAAGAAGAAAACGGAGCGTGAAGGGTGGCTAAGCTTCCTGTCGAAAAAATGCGTGAGCTGGAACGTCGCTTCGGTGAAATCGAAGCGCGTATGTCCGAAGGTCCGGCCGCCGATGTCTATGTGAAGCTCGCCTCCGAATATTCCGAACTACAGCCCGTGGTGCGCAAGATCCGGGATTACGAAAAGACGATCGCTGAAGTCGCCGACCTGAAGGCGATGCTCGCCGACAAGTCGACGGATCGCGAGATGCGTGAACTCGCCGAGATGGAACTGCCAGAAGCGGAAGAGCGCATCGAGGCGCTCGAGAAGGACATGCAGGTCCTGCTGCTTCCCAAGGATGCAGCCGACGAGAAGAGTGCGATCCTCGAAATCCGCGCCGGAACGGGCGGCAACGAGGCGGCACTTTTCGCCGGCGACCTGTTTCGCATGTACGAACGTTATGCCGCCGGCAAGGGCTGGAAGGTCGAGGTGCTTTCGGCCAGCGAAGGTGAAGCAGGCGGCTTCAAGGAAATCATCGCCAATGTCTCCGGTCGCGGTGTGTTTTCCAAGCTGAAGTTCGAATCGGGCGTCCATCGCGTGCAGCGCGTGCCGGACACGGAAACGCAAGGGCGCATCCATACGTCGGCGGCAACCGTTGCCGTGCTGCCCGAAGCGGAAGACATCGACATCGAGATCCGCAACGAAGACATCCGCGTTGATACGATGCGCTCGTCCGGCGCCGGCGGCCAGCACGTCAACACGACGGACTCGGCGGTGCGCATCACCCACATCCCCACGGGAATCGTGGTGACGTCTTCGGAGAAGTCGCAGCACCAGAACCGTGCCAAGGCGATGCAGGTGCTGCGCTCGCGGCTCTACGACATGGAGCGGCAGAAGATCGACAACGAACGGTCCGCGGACCGCAAGAGCCAGGTCGGTTCCGGTGACCGGTCGGAGCGCATCCGCACCTACAACTTCCCGCAGGGGCGGGTGACCGACCACCGCATCAACCTGACGCTCTACAAGCTCGACCGCATGATGGAGGGCGATATCGACGAAGTGGTCGATGCGCTGATCTCTGACTATCAGGCTGGGCAGCTTGCGCAGCTCGGCGAGCAGCAGGGATGAGGACGCTCGGGCAAGCTGTCGCGGATGCCCGCAGCCGCCTTGCTGAAGCCGGTTTTCCCGACTCCGCCATCGAGGCGCGGCTGTTGGTGGGCGGGCTGCTGGGACTGACCAGCACAGAGGTCTTCACCGGCACGGACCGGCCGGTATCAGCGGCTGAAGACGAGCGGATTTCGAAAGCGGTGGAGCGCCGCTTGAAAAGGGAGCCGGTGCACCGCATATTAGGTTCACGTGAGTTTCACGGACTGGAGCTCCTGCTTTCGAAAGAAACGCTCGAGCCGCGCCCGGACACGGAAGTCCTGGTTGAAGCCGTTCTTCCACAGTTGAGGCAGATCGTCGCAACCAAGGGTGCGGCACGCGTCCTGGATATTGGCACCGGAACCGGTGCGATCGTGCTGGCGCTTCTTGCGCAATGTCCTGAAGCCCAAGGCATCGGCAGTGATATTTCAGACGATGCTCTTGCAACGGCAAAGCGAAATGCAGAACGACTGGGTTTGGCCGAGCGGTTCAGCGCGATCAACAGTCGGTGGTTCGACAAGATTTCCGGGCGGTTCGACATAATCGTGTCAAATCCGCCCTATATACGTAGCGATGTCATTCCGGAACTTGAACCGGAAGTGAGGGATTACGATCCCATGGCCGCACTTGACGGCGGGCCCGATGGCCTGGAAGCCTATCGCGCGATCGCCGCACAGGCGGCAGATTTCCTTGAGAAGGACGGCGTGATCGGCGTCGAAATTGGATACGATCAGAAGGACACTGTTTCTGCGATATTTTGCTCCGCCGGCTTTACGCTCGCGCAAGCAAGACGGGACTATGGTGACAATGATCGTGTACTCGTGTTTTCCGTGGCCAAGTCATGATTTTGCATAGCAAAAGAAAAGGCTTGGATTCCCGGAGGAAGCGGGATAGCTTGAAAAGCACGCACTGGGACGGCTGGGAATGAACAGCGATTCGTTCGGGTTATCAGGTCAACCCTTGAACCAGTTCTTTTCGGGGAACTGCTAAGGTTGAACGGTCCCTTGTGTGTGATTCAGTTAATTTGACTTAGAACAAGCGGCAGGACGCCAAAGTCGGCCTGTGCGCGGCACGCGAAGTCTTGTTCCGGCTTGGACCGGAAGGCCGCGTGGCCCTTATCAGCGAAGACAGAGAGTTGGTGAACGATATATGAGGCCAGGACAGCAGAAAAATCGCGGTCGAGGGCGCGGCAATAACAACAACGGCGGCGGCGGCAACAATAACAATTTCAACCGCAAGGGGGGCAATCCCCTCAGCCGGACCTACGATAGCTCCGGACCGGACATCAAGATCCGTGGCACCGCTCAGCATATTGCCGAAAAGTACGCCCAACTTGCCCGGGATGCGCAGAGCTCCGGCGATCGTGTCATGGCGGAAAACTACCTGCAGCACGCAGAACACTACAACCGCATCATCGCAGCCGCACAGGCGCAGATGCAGGACCGGTTCCAGCATCAGGACCGCAGCGATTTCCAGGACCGCGACGGCAATTCGATCGACCAGGACGACCTGGACACGGCCGATGGCGACGAACTGGGCAATGCCCAGCAGCCGACGGTTGGCGAAGAGGCTTCCGAATCCCAGCAGCCGCGCCGCGAACAGCAGGCGCAGGGCCAGGATCAGCAGCCGCGAGAAAACCGTCGCGATGGCGACCGTAACCAGCGCCGCGAACGGCGCCCCGAGCGTCCGCAGCGTCCTGCTGCCGCCGAGGGCGGTGAGGGTGGCGAAGGTGTAGCACCTGCACCGGCTGCTCCAGCACCGGTAACCGTCGATGGCACCGGCCCTCAGCCGGTCATCGAAGGCACGCCTGCGGAAGTGGTTGCCGAAGAAGCCGCACAGACCGAAGCGGCACCGCGTCGCCGCCGTGCAGCCGGCGCCCGTCCGCGTCGTCCGCGCCGTGGTGAAGGCGCTGGCGAAGACGCCAGCGGCGACGGAGAGGCAGACCAGCCGGCACTGGCGGAAGCCGCCGGCGAATAAGCTCCTCACGGACCTAGCAAACAGAAAAACTCCAGTCGGAAAGGCTGGAGTTTTTTGCGTTTCGGAGCGCATGTTTCACGCCGGCTCGGCTCTTTAAATCGGACCGAAAACCCACCATATCTTCGTCAAGCCGGTTCGCCGGCAGGGCTCGCCTTTGAGGGAGCTCAATCTCAACCATCGGCCTGCGCCTTATAAGGGCAGGGCGATTCAGGAGGTCGAAGTATGAACATCGAAAAATATTCCGAGCGCGTCCGCGGTTTCCTTCAATCGGCGCAGACGCAGGCGCTGGCATCAGGCCACCAGCAGTTTTCGCCAGAACATGTGCTGAAAGTCCTGCTCGATGACGACCAGGGCATGGCATCCTCGTTGATCGAACGCGCCGGCGGTAATGCCAAGGAAGCGCGTATCGCCAACGACGCCGCACTCGCCAAGCTGCCGAAGGTTTCGGGCGGCAATGGTGAGATCTACCTGTCGCAGCCGCTTGCCAAGGTTTTCGCGACCGCGGAAGACGCCGCAAAGAAAGCCGGGGACAGCTTCGTCACCGTCGAGCGCCTGTTGCTCGCGCTGGTGATCGAGACGACGGCGTCCACGTCCGCGACCCTGAAGAAGGCCGGCGTCACCGCGCAGGCGCTCAACCAGGTCATCAACGATATCCGCAAGGGCCGCACCGCCGACAGCGCCAACGCCGAACAGGGCTTCGAGGCGCTGAAGAAATTTGCACGCGACCTGACCGGCGAAGCCCGCGATGGCAAGCTAGACCCGGTGATCGGCCGCGACGATGAGATTCGCCGCACCATCCAGGTCCTGTCGCGCCGCACCAAGAACAATCCGGTGCTGATCGGTGAGCCGGGCGTCGGCAAGACGGCAATTGCCGAAGGCCTGGCGCTGCGCATCATCAACGGCGACGTGCCGGAAAGCCTCAAGGACAAGAGGCTGATGGCGCTCGACATGGGGGCGTTGATCGCCGGCGCGAAATATCGCGGCGAGTTCGAAGAGCGGCTGAAGAGCGTGCTCAACGAAGTGCAGGCGGAAAATGGCGAGATCATCCTGTTCATCGACGAGATGCACACGCTGGTCGGTGCCGGCAAGTCCGACGGCGCGATGGATGCCTCGAACCTGCTCAAGCCGGCACTTGCCCGCGGTGAGTTGCACTGCGTCGGCGCGACCACGCTTGATGAATACCGCAAGCATGTGGAAAAGGATCCGGCCCTTGCCCGGCGCTTCCAGCCCGTGATGGTGGATGAGCCGACGGTGGAGGACACGATCTCGATCCTTCGCGGCCTGAAGGAAAAGTACGAGCAGCACCACAAGGTGCGAATCTCGGACTCGGCACTTGTTGCGGCCGCGACCCTGTCGAACCGCTACATCACCGACCGCTTCCTGCCGGACAAGGCGATTGACCTGATGGACGAGGCCGCTTCGCGTCTCCGCATGCAGGTGGATTCAAAGCCCGAGGAGCTCGACGAGCTCGACCGGCGCATCATGCAGCTGAAGATCGAACGCGAGGCGCTGAAGAAGGAAACCGACAGTGCCTCGGCCGACCGTCTGCAGCGGCTTGAAGCCGAAGTCTCCGCGCTCGAGGAGCAGGCGGATGCGCTGACCGCACGCTGGCAGGCCGAAAAGCAGAAACTTGGCCTGGCAGCTGACCTGAAGCGGCAGCTCGACGAGGCACGAAACGAACTGGCAACCGCCCAGCGCAAAGGTGAATACCAGCGCGCCGGCGAACTCACCTATGGCGTGATCCCGGATCTCGAAAAGCGTCTTGTCGAGGCGGAAGCCCACGACAGTTCGGCCAATGCCATGGTCCAGGAAGTCGTTAATCCGGATGCGATCGCGCACGTTGTTTCCCGCTGGACCGGTATCCCGGTCGACAAGATGCTGGAAGGCGAGCGTGAAAAGCTGCTGCGGATGGAAGACGAACTGGCGAAGTCCGTCGTCGGCCAGGGTGATGCCGTCCAGGCTGTCTCTCGTGCCGTGCGCCGTTCGCGTGCCGGTCTGCAGGATCCGAACCGGCCGATTGGCTCGTTCATCTTCCTCGGCCCGACGGGCGTGGGCAAGACCGAGCTGACCAAGTCTCTCGCGCGCTTCCTGTTCGACGACGAGACGGCGATGGTGCGCATGGACATGTCGGAATACATGGAGAAGCACTCCGTGGCCCGGCTGATCGGTGCACCTCCGGGTTATGTCGGTTATGACGAAGGCGGTGCGCTGACGGAAGCGGTTCGCCGCAAGCCGTACCAGGTCGTGCTGTTCGACGAGATCGAGAAGGCGCATCCGGACGTGTTCAACGTCCTGCTGCAGGTGCTTGATGACGGGCGCCTGACGGACGGGCAGGGCCGCACGGTCGACTTCAAGAACACGATGATCATCATGACGTCGAACCTGGGTGCAGAATACCTGACCAACCTGAGCGACGGCGAAGATGTCGACAGCGTGCGTGACCAGGTGATGGACGTGGTGAAGGGGGCATTCCGTCCGGAATTCCTCAACCGCGTCGACGAGATCATCCTGTTCCATCGCCTGAAGCGCGATGAGATGGGTGCGATCGTCGATATCCAGATGAAGCGCCTGCTCAACCTGCTTGCCGAACGCAAGATCACCATCGAGCTCGGCGAGGATTCACGCGAGTGGCTGGCCGAGAAGGGTTATGATCCTGTCTATGGCGCACGTCCGCTGAAGCGGGTGATCCAGAAATACGTGCAGGATCCGCTCGCCGAGCAGATCCTAGGCGGTCACGTGCCGGATGGCTCGACGGTGGCTGTGTCAGCAGGCTCGGACCGGCTTCTGTTCCGCGTCAAACGGCAGGGCGACCTGAGCGAAGCTGCGTAAACCGTAGCACGAACACGAAATGGCGGCTTCGGCCGCCATTTTTGTTTGAGAGTTCTGGAAATGGGAGCCGATCAGCGGCTCGCCACTTCATCCGGTGGCTGGGTGTTGAGAAGCGCGTCGATGCGCCGGCGCTCTTCCTCGAAACGCTCAAGCGACTTGCCGGAGAGCGAGCTGCCGCCCGGCAGGCGCACCTTCATCGGGTCCACCTTGGTGCCGTTGACCATCAGCTCGTAATGCAGATGCGCACCTGTGGACTGGCCGGTCGAGCCGACATAACCGATAACCTGGCCCTGGGTGACCTTCACCCCGGCGCGGATGCCGGATGCAATCGCGCTCTGGTGGTTGTAGGACGAGGCATAACCGTTGGCGTGGCGGATGATCGTCTGGTTGCCGTAGCCGCCGGAATCCCAGCCTGCCTTTTCAACAACGCCGTTGCCGGCGGCGATGATCGGCGTGCCGCGCGGTGCGGCCCAGTCGGTGCCGGTATGCATCAGGGCTCGACCAAGGATCGGGTGGCTGCGCATGCCAAAGCCGGAGCTCAGGCGACCGTTCGGAAGCGGGTTGCGCAGCAGGAACTGCCGGATGCTCTTGCCGTCCTGGTCGTAATAATCGATCGAGTTGTCTTCCGGATTCTGGAACCGGTAGAAGCGGGTCGTCGTGTCGCCAAAGCGGGCGTTGACGTAAAGCAGTTCGGAATTACGGTTCGCCTGGCCCTTTTCGTCGGCAACCGAGAAGAAGGCCTCGATCTTGTCGGTCGGCTTCAGCTGCGCCTGAAGGTCAACGCTGCTGGCGAGCAGCTTGACCAGCACCGACGTCATTTCCTTGCTCATCCCGTAGGAGAGGGCTGCCCGGTAGATGCCGTCATAAACGCGCGGTAATTCGCGGCCAGTCAGCACCTGCGGCGGCTGTTCGCTGAAGGCGGAGGCAACCGCGTCGAGCATCGGCGGCTCCTCGCCGTCGACGAAGCGACCGCGATCATCAAGCGCGACCGTCACGCGATGACGGGCCTGCCGGTAAAGGCTGGCACGCACCACCATGACCATCTGGCCTTCCTGGATGACGCCGATGCGCAGCACGTCGCCCGCGACCAAATCCGCCTCGCCGAGGCGCGACTGCAGGTAACCGGAGATCTCGCGGGCCTTGGCTTCCGGATAACCGACCTCGACCATGGCCTGTGTCACGGTCTGCGCCTTGCGGACCGGTATGATGTCCTCGGCATATTCGCGGGTGCGCTTGGTGATCGGTTCGGGCGCCGAAACGGAGATGTTCTCCTCAACGATGCGCGCCGCAAGCCCGGCGGTGATGTCGAGCCCGGTGCCGTCATCCCGGGAGGAGAAGCGCTGCGGGTCGACGTAATAGAGGGCCGAGAGCTGGGTATTGCCGTCGGTGAGCACCGAACCGTTGGAGCGGACGTTCTCCTCGACCTCTTCCAGCGTCATCGCCGGGGCAAATTCGTAGGTGATGCCGCTTGCGGGGAAGGAAACCGTCTGGAGACTGACCTCGGACTCGACATTGGAGCCGTATAGCGTGCCGGTGCGGGCGGCGGGGGGAGGAAGGGTCTCGCTCGAAGCGAAGATCGTCAGGGGATTGAAGTCCGGATAATCTTCCTGCGCCACGTGATTGGCGGCGAGGTTCATCTTCACATGCGCAAAGGGGCGTCGGCGAATGACTTCCTTGTTGCCCTCGTGCACGACGGTGGAGACTTCCAGAACCTTCCGGTCGGTCGGCATGGCGACGATGTTGCTCGCCAGCAGGCGCTTGCCGCGCGAGGCCGTATCCGGCTCGTCATCGATGATGCCAACGGAGGCTTCAGCCGGGGTTGCCAGCTGCTGGCGCCCGTCAAGCGCTGCAAAAAGCGCCACGCCCATGAGGATGGAGGAGGTGATGCCGGTCAGGAAGGTGCCGGACAGCCAGCGCAGCGAGATCTCGCGGCGATCGGGTGCACGACGACCGTCCGCCAGGATCGGCGGTTCGTTGCCAAGCGCGCGTGCTGTGCTGCGGGCTGTCGTCATGCCAGTTTAGCCAGTCCCTCGTACTCGTTATAACCGCATGCAGCTTATCATACTGCCTTTGGAACCTTGGGCCAAACATGTGCCCGTTTCGACAGGGAGTGTCAAACGAAGGTTGCCGCCGGTTGTCACAGGGAAGAACCCGCGGGCGACGCATTGGTTCGCGCTCCACATGATGCCGGGTAACCACGCGATTGTGGAGATGTCGGGGCGGATTTGCGGCAGGCACCCAAAGAGTGGAGGAAAGGCCAAGGGTTGCGAAGCGAGAACAGGCGGAAATTGAGCGACCATCAATGATTTGTCCGAATTTCCCGAGCTTCATCAACGAGTTGTCTGATTTTGGCAGTTTTTGTATCGAGGTGTGTTGACTTGTTTGTGGGGGTGGATCTATAAACCGCCTC
>NZ_JALPRY010000015.1:0-191806 GCF_023223505.1 Neorhizobium turbinariae | reverse complement strand
GACTTCTCGGACATTTCTTTTTTGCAGGCTGGCGGACATTTCAACTCCCCCGCCACATCCGATATGGCTCTCGATGCTCGGACAGTTATACAGTTGCCCTATCCTCTGGTGATCCAGCCGCATCTGGCCTGTAGCCAATGACGAACTCCATCACCTTGCCCGACGACATCTCGCACGGCTTCAGCCGCGGGCCGGTTTCCAGCACATAGAGATTGAAGCTGACGATGTCCGTTCCTGCCAGCTCGTCCGCGAAGAGCCAGACGCGACGATTGTCTTCCGATCGCTTGACCGTCACGCCCCAGCGCCGCCCGTCGAACCGTCCTTCGCCATATCCGTGTGGGATCAGCGAAAGCGCCCCGAAAAAATCCGGCGGCGGCTCCTGCTGACCTCCCGGGTTCATCACGCGCTTTCGGCGAAGCTTTTCAACGAGTCGCCTGCAAGCCGATACCGGATCCATTCCTTCATCGGATCCGCACCGATTGCGTCGTAGACCTTGATGGCTGGTTCGTTCCAATCGAGCACGCTCCACTCGAAGCGGCCGCAGTTGTTTTCGACGGCGATCTGGGCGAGCCTCTTCAGGAGCGCCTTGCCTGCGCCAAGCCCACGCGCCGCCGGGGTTACGTAAAGGTCCTCAAGATAGAGTCCGTTGCGAGCCTGCCAGGTCGAATAGCTGAAGAACCAGATCGCCATGCCGATCGCCTCACCGTCGCGCTCGCAGATCAGTGCCCGTGTCACCGACCTGGGACCAAAGATCGATTCCTCGATTGTCTCCAGCGTCGCGGCAACTTCGTGTTCGGCTTTCTCGTAGATCGCCAGTTCGCGAATGAAGCGCAGCAAGGTTGCGGCATCACTTCGCGTTGCCGCGCGGATCGCTAAGGGCATGACTTCTCCGTCGGTATATAATTCTGCTGGACTGCTGGCTCATTCGGCAGCGGATTTGACCTCAACGACGTCCACTTCGTAGGAATAGCCGTCGAGCATGCCATAGGCTTTTTCGATATTGCTGATCTCGGTCTCGGCCTTTGCGATCGCTTCGTTGATCGTCTCGCAGCGCGATTTCAGCATCCGGCCGAGGACATCGGCTTCAGGCTTCTTGCCTATGCGGTCCATGTGGTTGCGGATGCGCGCCCGGTGGCGTTCCATCTCCAGGATGTGGAAGCGGGCGTTGACGATCTTGTCGGTGAGCTTGCGGCGCATGGCGGCCACAGGGTCAAAACTCCCCGGTTCCCGCTCATCCAGAATGATGTCGTTGACCAGCGTCTCCAGGATAACCAGCCCCTGAAGATCCTTGCTGTCGGCGAGTTCCGGATCGAATCCCGTGTCATCATAGACCTTGCGACGCAGCGGGTCCGACAGGAGCTCGTAGGACGCCGTCAGCTTGGCGAACGCGTCGACATCTCCTCCGGCATCCGGATGAGCGGTCTTGGCGCGCTTGCGGTAGGCGTTCTTGATGGCCTGGCCATCGGCGTCCTGGGAAACACCGAGAAGTTCGTAAGGGTCGATCACAGTGTCACCTGCTTTCGCATAATCATTGTGTTGTGGTAGCGGCTTAGGACCATGCGCTCAACCCATATAAAGGCTTGTGGCCATTTTGGGGGCGGCAACACTCCCTCCCCAACTATCGAGATTCGGCGCGATCGTAAATTTCTCGTCCGTCCCTCTTCTCCTTGCGCGTCACGGCGCTAGCCTATCTGTGTCGAAGGAGAAACAGCCTATGTCTGCACGGTTCGTTTTTGTCATCCTGACTTTGCTGCTCTTGCCGGTTTCGGCAGCCAAAGCTGAGGATCCTGTGGCCGACGCCCAGGCGGTGATCGCCGCACAGATCTCGGCTCTGGTGGGGAACGACGCCGAGACGGCTTATTCCTATGCCTCGCCCGGCATCCGCAGCCTTTATCCAAACAAGGACCAGTTCCTGCAGATGGTGCGCAAGAGCTACCAACCAGTCTATGCAGCCAGTTCCTATGCCTTCGGCAGATCAACGCTCATCGGCGGCGGTGAGGTTGTGCTTCAGGAGGTGATGATCAGCGCCAAGGAAGGCAAGGACTGGACGGCGATCTACGAGGTCCGGCTGATGGACGACGGCAGCTATAAGGTCAACGGCGTGCGGATGATCCGCAATACCGTGAGCCAGGGGATCTGAGCCGAGCATCAATCCGACAGTGGGGAAGCAGGACGCGCCCCCTACCCCAGCGCCTATACCGGATCAATGTCACCCTTGGCCCAGGCGTCTTGTGTCTCGGCGAAGAAGTCCGCAAAACGGCCCTCGGCGATCGACTGGCGAATGCCCTTCATCAGGTCCTGGTAATAATGCAAGTTGTTCCAGGAGAGCAACATGCCGCCAAGCGCTTCGTCCGAGCGGATCAGGTGATGAAGGTAGGCGCGGGAATAGTCGCGCGCGGCTGGGCAACTCGATTCTTCGTCCAGCGGCCGCATGTCTTCCGCATGGCGGGCGTTGCGGATGTTGACGCGGCCGCGGCGGGTGAAGGCAAGCCCGTGGCGCCCCGAACGGGTCGGCATGACACAGTCGAACATGTCGATGCCCCGTGCCACCGACTTCAGGATGTCGTCCGGCGTGCCGACGCCCATGAGGTAGCGTGGCTTTTCCGTTGGCAGTACCGGCAGCGTCGTCTCGAGCATGCGCAGCATCACGTCCTGCGGCTCGCCGACAGCAAGGCCACCCACTGCATAACCCTTGAGATCCAGTTGCTTCAGGCCCTCGGCGGAGCGGATGCGGAGTGCAGGCTGATCGCCGCCCTGGACGATGCCGAACATCGCCTTGCCCGGCTGTTCCCCGAAGGCAACACGGCAGCGCTCGGCCCAGCGCAGCGAAAGCTCCATCGCGCGCTCGATTTCCTTTGGCTCTGCCGGCAGCGCCACGCATTCGTCGAGCTGCATCTGGATATCCGAGCCGAGCAGGCCCTGGATCTCGATCGAACGCTCCGGCGACATGTGGTGCAGGCTTCCGTCGACGTGGCTCTTGAAGGTTACGCCCTTCTCGTCGAGCTTGCGCAGCCCCGAAAGCGACATCACCTGGAAACCGCCGCTATCGGTCAGGATCGGGTGTTCCCAACGGATCAGCTTGTGCAGGCCACCCAGCCGCGCGACGCGCTCAGCACCGGGGCGGAGCATCAGGTGGTAGGTGTTGCCGAGGATGATGTCGGCGCCGGTATCGCGCACCTGGTCGAGATACATGGCCTTGACGGTGCCAACGGTGCCGACCGGCATGAACGCAGGCGTGCGGATCGTGCCACGCGGCATGGTGATCTCGCCCAAGCGGGCGCCGTCACTGGTGGCTTTGAGATTGAACTGAAAAGTATCGGTCATCGGTCGTTCCGGAAAAGCAGGCTCGCGTCACCATAAGAGTAAAAGCGGTAGCCCGAGGAAATGGCGTGGGAATATGCGGCCCGCATGGTGTCGAGGCCGGAGAAGGCCGAAACCAGCATGAACAGCGTTGATTTCGGCAAGTGGAAATTGGTCATCAGCATGTCGACTGCTTTGAAGCGGTAGCCGGGGGTAATGAAGATACCGGTCGCGCCACTCCACGGGGCGACCGTGCCGTCGTCCTGCGCGGCGCTCTCGATCAGCCGCAGTGATGTGGTGCCGACGCAGACAATGCGGCCGCCGGCACGCCCGACAGCGTTGAGGCTGGCGGCGGTCTCGGCGCTTACATAGCCGATTTCCTGGTGCATCTTGTGGTCTGTGGTGTCATCCGCCTTGACCGGCAGGAACGTCCCTGCCCCGACGTGTAGCGTCACGAAATGGCGCTGGATACCGGCCGCATCGAGCTTGGCAAAAAGCTCCGGCGTAAAATGAAGGCCGGCGGTCGGGGCCGCGACGGCGCCTTCTTCGCGCGCGTAGATCGTCTGGTAGTCCTTGTGGTCCTGTTCGTCTTCCGGGCGTTTGGCGGCAATATAGGGAGGCAGCGGGATATGCCCGACGGTCATGATCGCTTCGTCGAGCGCCGGTCCGGACAGTTCGAAGCGCAGCGTCACCTCGCCGCCCTCACCCTTGTCCTCAACGGTCGCGACCAGGGAGCCCAGCAGGCATACGGTGGCATCTTCCCCGAACTGGATGCGGTCGCCGATCTTGATCCGCTTGCCGGGCTTGGCAAAGGCCTTCCAGACATCCGGTGCGGTGCGCATGTGGAGCGTTGCCGACACCTGCTGCCCACCTGCCCCCTCGCGATGGCGGATGCCTTCGAGCTGCGCCGGGATGACCTTGGTGTCGTTGAACACCAGCGCGTCGCCAGGCTTCAGGAAGCTTGCAAGTTCCGACACGCGATGATCTGCCAGCGCAGGATCGGCCTCCGGCTTCACGACGAGCAGCCGCGCGCTGTCGCGTGGGCTCACTGGCCGCAGCGCAATGTTTTCTTCGGGTAGATCGAAATCGAACAAATCGACACGCATGGGAGGGGACCGTGCAGAAACGCGAAACCCGCTCCGCCGCGATCGGCGGAGCGGGTTGCTGGTAAAGTGAGATCAGACGTCTGCGGCGACGCGCAGGGAAACGATCGAGTCAGGATCCTGAACGGGTTCGCCCTTCTTGATCTGGTCGATGTTTTCCATGCCTTCGATGACCTGGCCCCAGACGGTGTATTGCTTGTTCAGCCAGGGAGCATCCGTAAAGCAGATGAAGAACTGCGAGTTGGCGGAATTCGGGCTCTGCGAACGCGCCATCGAGCAGGTGCCGCGGACGTGCGGAACAGCCGAGAATTCGGCCTTGAGGTCCGGCTTCTCCGAACCGCCCATGCCGGCACGTGCCGGGTTGAAGCTTTCGCCACCCTTCTTGCCGAACTTTACGTCACCCGTCTGGGCCATGAAGTCCGGAATGACGCGGTGGAAGACAACGCCGTCGTAGGCGTTTTCGCGTGCAAGTTCCTTGATCCGTGCAACGTGACCCGGTGCCAGATCCGGCATGAGCGAGATCACGACCTTGCCCTTGGTGGTTTCCATGATGAGGGTGTTTTCCGGATCCTTGATCTCGGCCATATGCCTTCTCCTTTGTTGGGCGTCGCCCGATATCGGATCTGACGCCTTTGCTATCTGCTGGTTACTGCTTGCCGACCGATACCTTGATCATCTTGTCCGGGTTGGTGACTTCGCCATTGCCACCCTGTCCGCGCTTGATCTTGCCGACATGCTCCATGCCCGACACGACCTTGCCGACGACCGTGTACTGGTTGTCGAGGCTCGGGTAGCGCGTGAACATGATGAAGAACTGGGAATTTGCGGAATTCGGATCCTGCGAACGGGCCATGCCGACGACGCCACGTTCGAACGGCACCTTGGAGAACTCAGCCGGGATATCCGGAAGCGATGATCCACCCATTCCGGCGCGCTGCGGGTTGAAGCTCGAGGAGCCCTCTTTGCCGAACTGCACGTCGCCGGTCTGCGCCATGAAGCCCTCGATAACGCGATGGAAAACCACGTTGTCGTATTCGCCCTTGGCAGCCAGCGCCTTGATCTGCGCCACATGCTTCGGCGCCACTTCCGGCATCAACTGGACGACGACCGGGCCGTCCTTCAACTGGATCGTCAGGAAGTCATCCGGTGCTGCGGCGGCAGGCAGAACCATGGAAGCAAGGGCAAAAGCGCCAGCCAGAGCAATGGTTAGCAGTTTCATGAAAGAACTCCGGTTCAGAAACGCGTCAGCGTTTCAATTTGCTGTTGAGAGCCTGAAGGACGGATGCTGGCACGAACGCGCTCACGTCTCCGCCCATCGCGGCGATCTGTCGGACCAATGTGCCGGTAATAGGGCGCGTGGCAACCCCTGCCGGCAGAAACACGGTCTGGATGTCGGGCGCCATCTGGCGGTTCATGCCGGCCATCTGCATTTCGTAATCCAGATCGGTTCCGTCGCGCAGCCCGCGGATCAGCAGCGATGCGCCAGCGGTGCGTGCAGCGTCGATCACGAGGTTGTCGAAGGCGACGACCGACAGTTTTTCGGCCTTTGCCGGCAGAGCCTCCTGCAGGGACGCGCGGATAAGCTCGGCGCGCTCTTCAAACGAGAACATCGGCGACTTGCCCGGATGAACGCCGATCGCGACGATGACCTGGTCGGCAACGTTGAGTGCCTGCACCAGCACATCGAGGTGGCCGTTCGTCATCGGATCGAAAGACCCCGGATAAAAAGCAGTTGTCATCGCCAGCCTATCCGGCCCTGGAGGGCCATGTCCCAAATGTCGCTGGCCTTTTGTCACGTACGCGAAGTTCTCGCAAGCTCTCGCCTGAACCTCAGATGAATACGCCATTCAAGGTCGCTTCAGCGGCGTTGTGTTTATCTCCCGGATATATCGGGCGTGCTTGGCCGGTGAACCGGAAACGGCTTCCGTTTCTGAACGTCAGATGAACGGGCCATTCAAGCATGCTTCAGAGCAAGCCGTGTAAATGGCTCTCATAAGATGGACTTGGCTGCGCTCGACGTGGCTGGGAGAAAAAAGAAAAGGAAGACGATGATGATCGCGAGACGCAAAACGGCGATGCCCGACAAGATCACGATGATCAACCTCGTATGGAGCGCAATGGTCGCGCTGATGCTCACCGCCACGGTTACCTTGTACCAGGAGAAGTCCAGCGTCGGTGACATCGAGTACCCGCAGATGACCGGCCGCTACCAGCAGTTCTCCTACTATTGAGTTTAGCGGGGCAGCCGTCCTTCTGACGATGTGCCCCCGATCCTGCCCTTCCGGTGGCGACGCCTGCACTGCCGCCAGGTCCGCCTCGCCGAGATACCCGAATTAGATCCTGAATAGAAAAGCCGGAGGATGTTCATCCTCCGGCTTTCTGTTTGTCTTTCGGTGTTGGCAGCGCGACCTATTCGGTCGCGTCACCGTTTTCGGAGCCGTCGTTGGCTGCCGGTGCATCGTTCTCGGTCTCAGCCTCAGCACCGACGTTACCACTCTCGCCGGTGATCTCGTCAGGCAGGACAACACCGTTGTCGTCGTCACCTTCCGGCTCGCTGATGCGCTCGACAGACACCACCTTCTCGTCCTTGGCCGTCGAGAAGATCGTGACGCCCTTGGTGGCGCGGCTTGCGATGCGGATGCCGTCGACCGGGACGCGGATCAGAACGCCGCCGTCAGAGACGAGCATGATCTGGTCCTTCTCCTCGACCGGGAAGGCAGCCACGAGTTCGCCGATTTCGGCCGTCTTCGAGGTATCGGTGGCGCGGATACCCTTGCCGCCTCGACCCGAGGTGCGGAAATCGTAGGACGAGGAGCGCTTGCCGAAGCCCTTTTCAGAAACGGTAAGCACGAACTGCTCGCGGGCCTTCAGTTCCTCGTAACGCTCGTCGGACAGTTGTCCCTCTTCGGTGACTTCCTCGCCTACCAGGGCGATGTCGTCTTCGTCGACACCAGCGGCACGACGCTCGATCGCGGACCGCTTCAGGTAGGCTGCACGTTCCCAAGGCTCAGCATCCACGTGGCCGACGATGGTCATCGAGATGATGCGGTCGCCTGGGGCCAGCGAGATGCCGCGGACGCCGATCGAGTTGCGGCCGGCAAAGACGCGCACGTCATCGACCGGGAAGCGGATGCATTGGCCGAGCGCGGTCGTCAGAAGCACGTCGTCGCGTTCGGTGCATGTTTCGACGGAGAGGATTTCATCGCCCTCGTCGTCGAGCTTCATGGCGATTTTGCCATTCCGGTTCACCTGGATGAAGTCGGACAGCTTGTTACGGCGTACCGTGCCCCGGGTCGTCGAGAACATGACGTCGAGGTTGTCCCACGTCGTCTCGTCTTCTGGCAACGGCATGATCGTGGTGATCCGCTCGCCCGGCTCCAGCGGCAACATGTTGATCAACGCCTTGCCGCGGGACTGCGGCGTGCCGATCGGCAGGCGCCAGACCTTTTCCTTGTAGACGATGCCGCGCGAGGAGAAGAACAGGACCGGCGTATGCGTGTTTGCCACGAACAGCCGCGTCACGAAATCTTCGTCGCGCGTCGACATGCCGGAACGGCCCTTGCCGCCACGGCGCTGCGCGCGGTAGGTGCCGAGCGGCACGCGCTTGATGTAACCGAGGTGCGAAACGGTGACCACCATGTCTTCACGGGCGATGAGATCCTCATCGTCCATGTCGGGGCCGCCTTCCATGATCTCGGTGCGGCGCGGCGTGCCGAACTCGTCACGAACGCCGGCGAGTTCTTCCTTGACGATCGAAAGGATGCGGATGCGCGACGACAGGATGTCCAGGTAGTCGCTGATTTCCGCGCCGATCTTGTTCAACTCGTCGGCGATTTCATCGCGGCCGAGAGCGGTCAGTCGTGCAAGACGCAGTTCGAGGATCGCGCGGGCCTGCTCTTCCGAGAGGTTGTAGGTGCCGTCCTCGTTGATCTTGTGGCGCGGGTCGTCGATCAGGCGGATCAACGGCTCGACGTCATGGGCCGGCCAGCGGCGCGTCATCAACTGCTCGCGCGCAGTCGCCGGATCAGGCGCACGGCGGATCAGGCTGATGATCTCGTCGATATTGGCAACCGCAATCGCAAGGCCGACCAAGACGTGGGCGCGCTCACGCGCCTTGCGCAGCAGGTATTTGGTGCGGCGGCTGACAACTTCCTCGCGGAAGGAGACAAACGCCCGCAGCATGTCGAGCAGCGAAAGTTGCTCCGGCTTGCCGCCATTGAGCGCCACCATGTTGCAGCCGAACGAGGTCTGCAGCGGGGTGTAGCGGTAGAGCTGGTTGAGGATCACCTCGGCATTGGCATCGCGCTTCAACTCGATGACAACGCGGTAACCCTGGCGGTCGGACTCGTCGCGCAGGTCAGAGATGCCCTCGATGCGCTTTTCGCGCACCAGTTCGCCGATTTTTTCGACCATCGTCGCCTTGTTCACCTGGTAGGGAACTTCGGTGATGATGATCTGCTCGCGGTCACCGCGCATCGGTTCGATGAACGCGCGCCCGCGCATGATGACCGAGCCGCGGCCGGTCTCATAAGCGGAGCGGATGCCGGAACGGCCGAGGATCAGAGCGCCGGTCGGGAAGTCCGGGCCGGGAATGATCTGCATCAGTTCAGACAGTTCGATGGCCGGATTATCGATCAGCGCGATGCAGCCGTCGATGACTTCCGACAGGTTGTGCGGCGGGATGTTGGTCGCCATGCCGACGGCAATGCCGCCCGCGCCGTTCACCAGCAGGTTCGGGAACTTCGCAGGGACGACGACGGGCTCGGATAGCGTGCCGTCGTAGTTGTCGCGGAAGTCGACCGTTTCCTTGTCGAGATCGTCGAGCAAGGTATGCGCCGCCCTCTGCAGACGGCATTCGGTGTAACGTTCGGCTGCTGGCGGGTCACCATCGATGGAACCGAAGTTCCCTTGGCCATCGATCAGCGGCAGGCGGAGTGACCAGTCTTGCGCCATACGCGCCAAGGCGTCATAGATCGCAGCATTGCCGTGCGGATGGTATTTACCCATCACGTCCCCGGTGACGCGGGCGCACTTCACATATTTCTTGTTCCAGTCGATGCCGAGTTCGGACATCCCGTAGAGGATGCGCCGGTGAACCGGCTTCAATCCATCACGAACGTCAGGAAGCGCGCGGCTGACGATGACGCTCATGGCGTAATCGAGATAGGACCGCTGCATCTCTTCCATGATGGAAATGGGTTCGATGCCTGGAGGCAGCTTTCCGCCGCCGGGTGTGCTTTGTTCAGTCAAATCGGATCACGATCTTTGTTCGGAATCAGTTGCATTTTTATAGCCGAAAGCAGCGGGAGGCGCCAATTTCGGGCAAGGTTTTGAACAGATTTCGCGGCTTGGATGCGCCGTATTCAGAGGTCCAGGAACGTTCAAGCCGTCGCCTTGGCAGGCTTCCATTCCCGGTTGGCTTGTCCTAACAATCTTGCGACCCAACTGCAAGGATTTGCAGCCCAGAAGGAGAGCCGATGCCAACGCCAGATATGCTGGTCAATGCCCTGACGACGATGTTGGTGACCCTCGACCCGCCCGGGCTTGCCCCGGTGTTCTTGGGTCTCACCGTCGGGATGACGGCGGTGCAGCGCCGCCAGGTGGCTTTCCGGGGCTCGATCATTGCCTTCGGGATCCTTGCCGTCTTTGCGCTGTTCGGCTCAAGCGTGCTCGGCCTGCTCGGCATTTCGATCGGGGCCTTCCGCATCGCCGGCGGCCTGCTTCTGTTCTGGATCTCGTTCGAGATGGTGTTTGAGCGCCGGCAGGAGCGCAAGGAAAAGACATCCAAGGCGGCGATCACCATCGACCATATCCAGAATATCTCGGTTTTCCCTCTCGCCCTGCCGCTGATCGCCGGGCCAGGCGCGATCTCCGCCACCGTACTGCTTTCCGGGACGTTCCCCGGCCCGCTAGACCGGGCGCTGCTCATCGGCATCATCGCGCTGATCATGGCGGTGCTTTACGCGACCCTTTTGATCGCAGAGCAGCTTGACCGTTTCCTCGGGGTAACGGGACGCGCCATCCTGACGCGACTGCTTGGTGTGATCCTTGCCGCACTTTCCGTGCAGTTCGTTCTCGACGGGATCCGCTCGGCCTTCAACCTCTGAGCTAGCGCGAAGACATCACCAAAGAAAATGGCGGCCCGAGGCCGCCATTTTTGTGTCTAGTCAGAACGGGATGTCGTCGTCGAGATCGCGGGAGAAACCTCCGCCACTCGCGGGCTGGCTGCCGCCGCGGCCTGCACCGCCACCGGACGGACGGCGCTCGTAATCGCCACCGCCACCGAAGTCATCACCGCCACCGCCGAAGTCGTTGCCGCGGCCACCACCACCGCCGTAACCGCCACGATCGCCGCCGCCTTCGCCGCGACCATCCAGCATGGTCAGGGTGGAGTTGAAGCCCTGGAGCACGATTTCGGTCGAGTAACGGTCATTGCCGCTCTGGTCCTGCCACTTGCGGGTCTGGAGCTGGCCCTCGATGTAGAGCTTGGCGCCCTTCTTGACGTATTGCTCCACAACCTTGGTCAGGCCTTCGTTGAAGACCACAACATTGTGCCATTCGGTCTTTTCACGGCGCTCGCCGGTATTGCGATCCCGCCACTGTTCGGACGTTGCGACGCGCAGATTTGCGATCGGCCGGCCGTCCTGGGTGCGGCGGATCTCCGGATCTGCTCCAACATTACCAATGAGTATAACCTTGTTGACGCTTCCAGCCATAGTCTCACCTTATCCGCCGCCGCACAGCGGCTCTTCGTTTCCGCCTCACCTTACCCCAAGCTTGCCGAGCATGGGGCGGTTCACAATCGTAATCCACAGTGTATTTTGTTCTTTATTTGTTCTAGTTCGTGATTATACTGGAGTCAATCCGAGTCGAATTGGCCGGTGACCTGAGCCGGTTTCGGCTCGACACCCGCCGATCAATCACTACATAAGGACCTTCAAACCTCCCCCGAAGGCATGACGATGAGTGAACTAAAGACCATTTCGATACGTGGTGCGCGCGAGCACAATTTGAAGGGGATCGATCTCGATCTTCCGCGCAACTCACTGATCGTGATGACGGGATTGTCCGGCTCCGGCAAGTCTTCCCTAGCATTCGATACCATTTATGCGGAAGGCCAGCGGCGTTACGTCGAGAGCCTTTCGGCCTATGCGCGCCAGTTCCTGGAGATGATGCAGAAGCCGGATGTCGACCAGATCGAGGGTCTTTCCCCGGCGATCTCCATCGAACAGAAGACGACGTCGCGCAATCCGCGTTCAACAGTCGGCACCGTCACCGAGATCTACGACTACATGCGCCTGCTATTCGCGCGCGTGGGCGTTCCTTATTCACCTGCGACGGGGCTTCCAATTGAAAGCCAGACCGTCAGCCAGATGGTCGACCGCATCCTCACCTTCGAGGAAGGCACGCGCCTCTACATCCTGGCGCCGATGATCCGCGGCCGCAAAGGCGAGTACAAGAAGGAACTCGCTGAACTGATGAAGAAGGGCTTCCAGCGCGTAAAGGTCGACGGGCAGTTCTACGAGATTGCCGATGTCCCTGCGCTGGACAAGAAGTACAAGCACGACATCGATGTTGTCGTTGACCGCCTCGTGGTTCGCTCCGACATCTCGGCGCGTCTGGCGGACAGCCTCGAGACATCACTGAAGCTCGCGGACGGCCTGGCGATCGCTGAGTTCGCCGACAAGCCGCTGCCTGCCTCAGAAACCGCTGCCGGCGGTTCGGCTAACAAGTCGCTCAACGAAACTCATGAACGGGTGCTGTTCTCCGAAAAGTTCGCCTGCCCTGTGTCCGGCTTCACCATCCCGGAAATTGAGCCTCGGCTATTTTCCTTCAACAATCCCTTCGGCGCCTGCCCGACTTGCGATGGTCTCGGCTCGCAACAGAAGGTGGACGAGAATCTGATCGTGCCGGAGCCCGCGCGAACACTGCGGGATGGAGCGATCTCGCCTTGGGCAAAATCCAGTTCGCCATATTACAACCAGACGCTCGAGGCGCTTGGCAATTCTTTTGGCTTCAAGCTATCGAGCCGCTGGAACGAGCTGTCGGAAGTGGCCCAGAAGGCGATCCTGCATGGGACCGAGGAGAAGATCGAGTTCCACTATGCCGATGGCGCCCGCTCCTACAAGACGGTGAAGAACTTCGAGGGCATCGTTCCGAACCTTGAACGGCGCTGGAAGGAAACAGATTCGGCCTGGGCGCGCGAGGAGATCGAGCGCTACATGTCGGCCGCCCCCTGCCCCGCCTGCAACGGTTTCCGTCTGAAGCCAGAGGCGCTGGCGGTGAAGATTAACAAGCTGCATATCGGCCAGGTTACGGACATGTCGATCAAGGTGGCGCGCGACTGGTTCGAGGCGCTGCCGGAGCAGTTGAACGCCAAGCAGAATGAGATCGCAGTTCGAATCCTGAAAGAGATCCGCGAGCGCCTTCGCTTCCTGAACGACGTCGGGCTGGATTACCTCAGCCTGTCGCGCAATTCCGGCACCCTGTCAGGTGGTGAAAGCCAGCGTATCCGGCTCGCATCGCAGATCGGCTCAGGTCTTACCGGCGTGCTCTATGTTCTTGACGAGCCGTCGATCGGCCTGCACCAGCGCGACAATGCCCGCCTGCTCGAAACGCTCAAGCACCTGCGCGACATCGGCAATACGGTGATCGTTGTGGAGCATGACGAGGACGCGATTCTAACGGCGGATTACGTGGTCGATATCGGCCCCGCTGCCGGTATCCACGGCGGCCAGATTGTTGCCGAAGGAACGCCGCAGCAGGTGATGGCGAACCCGAAATCTCTGACCGGCAAGTACCTGTCGGGCGAACTTGGCGTCGCTATCCCGGCGGAACGGCGCAAGCCGAAGAAGGGCAAGGAGCTCAAGGTCTTTGGTGCCCGTGGCAACAACCTGAAGAATGTCACCGCGGCGATCCCGCTTGGTGTCTTCACGGCGGTGACGGGCGTTTCTGGCGGTGGCAAGTCCACCTTCCTGATCGAGACGCTTTACAAGGCGGCTGCACGTCGCGTCATGGGCGCGCGCGAAATCCCGGCCGAACACGACCGGATCGACGGGTTCGAGCATATCGACAAGGTGATCGACATCGACCAGTCGCCGATTGGTCGCACGCCGCGCTCCAACCCGGCGACCTATACCGGCGCCTTCACGCCGATCCGCGACTGGTTTGCCGGCCTGCCGGAAGCAAAGGCGCGCGGTTACCAGCCCGGCCGTTTCTCGTTCAACGTCAAGGGCGGCCGCTGCGAAGCCTGCCAGGGCGATGGCGTGATCAAGATCGAGATGCACTTCCTGCCGGACGTCTATGTCACCTGCGATGTCTGCCACGGCAAGCGCTACAACCGCGAGACGCTGGATGTCACCTTCAAGGGCAAGTCGATAGCCGACGTGCTGGACATGACGGTCGAAGAGGGCGTCGAGTTCTTCTCCGCCGTTCCGGCCGTGCGCGACAAGCTGCAGTCGCTGTTTGATGTCGGTCTTGGTTATATCAAGGTCGGACAGCAGGCGAACACGCTTTCGGGTGGCGAGGCGCAGCGCGTCAAGCTAGCCAAGGAATTGTCGAAGCGGTCGACCGGGCGCACGCTTTATATCCTCGACGAGCCGACTACGGGGCTGCATTTCCATGACGTCGCCAAGCTGCTGGAAATGCTGCACGAGCTCGTCAACCAGGGCAATTCGGTAGTGGTGATCGAGCACAATCTCGAGGTCATCAAGACCGCCGACTGGATCATCGACATCGGCCCGGAAGGCGGTACCGGAGGCGGTGAAGTCGTTGCCGCCGGTACGCCGGAACAAGTGGTCAAGGAAAAACGGTCTTACACCGGCCAGTTCCTCAAGGAGCTTCTGGAGCGCCGGCCGTTCAAGAAAATCGAAGCCGCGGAATAAGTTTCCGCGCGTTGGGGGGAGCGATGAGCAAGGCAGGTACGATCCGGACGGGCATTGGCGGTTGGACCTTCGAGCCGTGGGAAGTCACGTTCTATCCTGACAAGCTGCCGAAGAAGCGGCAGCTTGAATATGCTGCGAGCAAGCTCAAGGTGATCGAGGTCAACGGCACCTACTACGGGTCGCAAAAGCCCGAAACCTTCGCCAAATGGGCTTCGGAAGTGCCCGAAGGTTTCATCTTTTCGCTGAAGGCGAGCCGCTTCACCACGAACCGGAAGGTGCTTGCGGAGGCCGGTCCGTCGATCGATAAGTTTCTCTCGCAAGGCCTTGCTGAGCTTGGCGAACACCTCGGTCCGCTGCTTTGGCAATTCGCGCCGACGAAGAGGTTCGAGCCCGAAGATTTCGAAGCTTTCCTCCAGCTTCTTCCTGCCGAGCTTTCGGGGCTACCGCTCAGGCACGTTGTCGAAGTGCGGCATGACAGCTTCAAGGTACCGGAGTTCGTGGAACTACTGGCAAAGTATAATGTCGCGCCCGTCTGTGCCGAACACGCCGAGTACCCGATGATTGCGGATGTCACGGCTGACTTCGCTTATGCCCGACTTCAGAAGGGATCGGACGCGATCAAGACATGTTATTCCGAGGACGAACTGCAGGCTTGGTCCGATCGGCTGCGGATATGGTCGGAAGGCGGCGTGCCGGACGACCTGCCGCTGATCAACCCGAGCCGCAAGCCCAAGCAGCAACCGCGCGACGTGTTCGCCTTCTTCATCCATGAGGGCAAGGTCAATGCCCCCTATGGCGCGATGGCCCTGCAGGAAAAGCTCGACGGCTAGCCGAGCGGCGCCAGTTTTGCGCCGGCGGCCTTGGCAAGATCCTCTGCCGTCATTCCTGGCCCTGCGCGCCTGGCGGCCTCGCCATGCAGATAGACGCCTGCCGCCGCCGCCTCGAAGGCAGGCACGCCTTGAGCCAAAAGAGCGCCAATCATCCCGGCGAGCACATCGCCGGATCCGGCGGTCGCAAGCCATGGCGGCGCGTTGCTGTTGATAAAGGCCCGCCCATCCGGGGCGGCGATGACGGTGTCCGCACCCTTGTAGACGATGGCGGCATTGGTGAGTTTTGCTGCCGCGACGGCCTTCTCAACCTTGCCGAGTTCAGCGTCATCAGCAAGATCCGGAAACAGCCGTCCGAATTCGCCTTCGTGCGGCGTGAGCACCAACTGTGTCGCTCCTCCCGCATAGGCGTCGAACAGCAGCGCGCGGTGGTTGCTGAAGGATGTGATCCCGTCTGCGTCGAGCACGAGTGGGCGTCCGTCCAGCGCCAGGACAAAATCACGCGCCTTTTTCCCGACGCCAAAGCCTGGCCCGAGCACGAAAGCTGATAGCTTGGCGGTCTCCAGCCACTCCCGGAGGGCGTCCATGTCGTTGACCTCGTGCAGCATCACTGCTGTGAGGTGAGCCGCATTGTCCGCCATCGCGTCCGGCGGCGCCGCCACCGTCACCAAGCCAGCGCCGGCGTGCAATCCTGCTGTCGCGGAGAGGCGGGCGGCGCCGGTTTTGCCTGCGGGGCCGGAAAACACGGCAAGGTGGCCGCGACGGTATTTGTGCGTTTCCTCGCCCGGTGTCGGGATCAGGTGGCGCCAGAGATCGGGCGCGTTCTCGCGCGTTTGGCCAGCAACAGAATGGATGATCCTGTGCGGGATGCCGATGTCGAAAACCTCGATGTCGCCGCACAGAGAACGCCCGGGAAGCAGGAGGTGGCCGGGTTTTCGCGTCATGAAGGTGACGGTATGGCTGGCGCGGAAGGCAGCGCCGAGCATAGTGCCGCGCTTGCCGCAGACGCCCGACGGAAGATCGACCGCGAGAACTGGAACACCGCGTTGCTCCACACACCTGATCAGGTTGACGATGGTTTCCGGAACCTCCCGTGCCAGCCCCGCCCCGAACAAGGCATCGACAACCACATCGCCTCGCGCGGGCTCGTAGAGCTCCAATCTTTGGGGTGGCAAAGGACATAGCTCCAGGGCGCGCTTTGCATCTCCCTTCAGCGCGTTCACGTCCCAGAGGTAATGCACGACAACTTTGGCGCCTGCTTCGGTGAGCGCTCTCGCCGTGACATAGCCATCGCCGCCATTGTTTCCGGGTCCGCAAAGGACGGCAAATCGACGTGCCCCTGGAAAGTGCCGCAAGGCTGACGCAGCGACAGCGCGCCCTGCCCGCTCCATCAGGTCCAACGAGGGAATGCCGGATTGAGCGCTGGACGCATCTGCGGCGGCCATTTCTGTCGGTGTCAGGATGAGATTGCTGATTTCCTGCTTCATGAGGTTATTGGAACTGCAGCATGGTCAGAAAACAAGCGGAATTTCAGACTGCCTGATGCCGAAATGGCAGGCATTTGCACACCGAATAGGCGCAAGGCGCATCTATTGCTTCGAAAGCCCGCTCGCACTTCTGATCTATCGCGTCCTTCACCAACGATGTTCTCGACCGCTCCGGCCTCACTATCCCCGCCACGGCCAGCGTTTGGGAAAGTCGTCCGGTTTTCGTGCAAAACCGCATTATTTTTTTGAATGTCTCTTCCGACTTTGGCACGATACCTGCATTTGTAGGCGCACGCAGGTAAAGACCTGCGCCAGGGGAGAAGCGGAGACATAGTTTCTCATGAAAAAGATCGAAGCGATCATCAAGCCTTTCAAGCTCGACGAGGTGAAGGAAGCCCTTCAGGAAGTCGGCCTGCAGGGCATTACCGTCACCGAAGCGAAGGGCTTCGGCCGTCAAAAAGGGCATACCGAGCTTTACCGAGGCGCCGAGTACGTCGTTGACTTCCTTCCGAAGGTCAAGGTTGAGGTCGTCCTGGCGGACGAGAATGCCGACGCCGTCATCGAAGCCATTCGGAATGCCGCCCAAACTGGACGGATTGGAGACGGCAAGATATTCGTTTCGAATGTCGAAGAGGTCATCCGCATCCGGACCGGCGAAACCGGCGTCGACGCTATATAAAGCCCGCCATTCATTGTCCTGCCGCACTCAGCGCAGGCTTCATCGTCATCGCACATCGAGGAAGTTCATATGACGAGCGCAAGCGAAATCATGAAACAAATCAAGGAAAACGACGTCAAGTTCGTGGACCTTCGCTTTACCGATCCCCGCGGCAAGCTGCAGCACGTCACCATGGACGTTGCCGCTGTCGACGAGGACATGTTCACCGACGGCGTCATGTTTGACGGCTCCTCGATCGGCGGATGGAAGGCCATCAACGAGTCCGACATGGTGCTGATGCCGGATCCGGCGACCGTGCACATGGACCCCTTCTTCGCGCAGTCGACCATGGTCATCATCTGCGACATCCTGGATCCGGTTTCTGGGGAAGCCTATAACCGCGATCCGCGCGGCACCGCCAAGAAGGCCGAAGCCTACCTGAAGGCATCCGGGATCGGCGACACCGTGTTCGTTGGGCCTGAGCCCGAGTTCTTCGTCTTTGACGACGTCAAGTACAAGGCGGATCCTTATAACACCGGCTTCAAGCTCGACTCGTCCGAACTGCCGTCTAACGACGATACCGACTACGAGACCGGCAACCTTGGCCACCGTCCGCGTGTCAAGGGCGGTTACTTCCCGGTTCCGCCGGTCGACAGCCTGCAGGACATGCGCTCCGAAATGCTGACGGTCCTCGCTGAAATGGGCGTCGTCGTCGAAAAGCATCACCACGAAGTAGCGTCCGCCCAGCACGAGCTCGGCGTGAAGTTCGACACGCTGGTGCGCAACGCCGACAAGATGCAGATCTACAAATACGTCGTGCACCAGGTTGCCAATGCCTATGGCAAGACGGCGACCTTCATGCCGAAGCCGGTCTTCGGCGACAACGGTTCGGGCATGCACGTCCACCAGTCGATCTGGAAGGATGGCAAGCCGACCTTTGCTGGCGATGAATATGCCGGTCTGTCGGAGAGCTGCCTGTATTATATCGGCGGCATCATCAAGCACGCCAAGGCGATCAACGCCTTCACCAACCCGACGACGAACTCCTACAAGCGTCTCGTTCCTGGTTATGAAGCGCCGGTGCTGCTGGCCTATTCCGCCCGCAACCGTTCTGCGTCCTGCCGCATTCCTTTCGGCTCCAACCCGAAGGCAAAACGTGTCGAAGTTCGCTTCCCCGACCCGGCACAGAACCCCTATCTCGGCTTCGCTGCCATGCTGATGGCCGGCCTCGACGGCATCAAGAACAAGATCCACCCGGGCAAGGCCATGGACAAGGATCTCTACGACCTGCCGCCGAAGGAGTTGAAGAAGATCCCGACGGTTTGCGGCTCGCTGCGCGAAGCGCTCGAAAGCCTCGACAAGGACCGCAAGTTCCTGACCGCCGGCGGTGTATTCGATGACGACCAGATCGACGCCTACATCGAGCTCAAGATGACGGAAGTCATGCGCTTCGAAATGACGCCGCACCCGGTCGAGTTCGACATGTACTACTCGGCCTGATCGGGTCGACACGTCACACGCGTTCAGCGGCGGGCTCCGGCCCGCCGTTTCCGTTTCAGCCGTCTTGTCACTGCATGGTGCGCCGATGCCCTCGCCTACTCCGAAGTCGCCCCGGCCTGGCGACTGGCTCCTCTTCGTGATGGCGCCGGTCTTCTTTCGAGCAACCTGATTTTCGGGCGCGGCATCATCGGCGAGATCGGACCGTTCATCACCGCCTTCGTCCGCTGGTTCGGGTCAGGCCTGATCATGGTGCCGATCTTGTACGCAACCTGGCCGGTAGCGCGCGGCTTTGTCCGGAACCACACCTGGCTATGGTTATGGCTCGGCTTCCTGAGCATCGGCATCTGCGGCGGGCTGGTCTATTGGGCGTTGACCTTGACGACCGCTTCCAACGCCACGCTGATCTACACCACGTCGTCGCTTTTCATCATCCTGCTGGAATGGGCTTTTTGCGGGGCGGCGCATCAGCTTGCGTGAACTGCTGGGCATGATCGTCGCTTTTGCCGGCGTCGCGGCAATCGTGTTGCGCGGCGATCTGGCCGCCCTCACGCATATGCGGTTCAACATCGGCGACTTCGGCATGCTGAGCGCCGCAATCGCCTTGGCGTCTATTCGGTCCTTCTGCGCCGTCCAGCCGCGCAAGCGGTGCCGCCACTGACGCTCTTCGGGCTGATGTCCTTTTCCGGATCGCTCGTGCTCCTGCCGCCTGCGATCTGGGAGCACTGGAATGGTGGCCTGCTACCCTCCACGCTGAACGCCTGGTCGATGATCGCCGGCATCATCCTCCTTGCCTCCCTTGCCGCCTTTTTCTGCTTCCAGCACACGGTGCGCGTCTTTGCCCCGGCGACTGCAGGCGCAACGCTTTACATGATGCCTCCGGTCTCGATCATCATGGCGGTGATCTTCCTCGGGGAAACATTCGAGACCTACCAGGCCGTTGGAATCATTCTCGTGCTCGGTGGTGTAATTCTCGCCACGGCCAAGATGAAACGGCCCCGCCTGCGCAATGCTTAGCAGTGGAACGAAGACCAGCGACATGCATTAGTCTCTTGATGTCGGAGAAAATTATTCCCACATTAGGTTCCGAAAGGACGTCGCACCATGAAACAGAGAAACGCCAAATTTACCATCGGTGAAGTGGTTCGCCACAAGGTCTTTCCGTTCAGGGGCGTGGTGTTCGATGTGGATCCGGAATTCGCCAATACAGACGAATGGTGGAATTCTATTCCAGCCGAAATCCGCCCAGCGAAAGACCAGCCGTTCTACCATCTGCTCGCCGAAAACGACGAAAGCGAATACGTCGCTTATGTTTCGGAGCAAAACCTTGAGCATGATGAGAGCGAGATGCCTCTGCGCAACCCGCAGGTCTACCAGATCTTCGACCGCGCGCCTTCAGGCCAGTTGAAGCCGAAGGTCATCCTGGCGCACTGAACCAGCCACAAGTTCGAGCACAAATAAAAAGGCCGGCGAAAACGCCGGCCTTTTTGTTCAGTGGTCCGTGAAGGATCTTACTGACCCTGCTTGGCTGCGTTCTGCGCATCCTCAAGCTTCTTGCGGGTCTCTTCAGCCTTCTTCTGCAGGCCTTCTTCAAGGCTGCGCTGGCTCTGGGCAATCTGCTCCTGCGGCATGGCCGGGCCGTCGAAGGCGCCGGTGAAGCCGGTCAGCGGAATCTTGATCGGGTTCGGCGCACGGCGGAAGTTGACCGAGGTGAAGATCACTTCGGTACCCTTCTTCATGCTGGTGATCATCGCGTCGGTCAGCGGCACTTCAGCGGTGCACTTGTCCGGCAGGCAGACCACGTAGTCGAGTTTCTGGCCCTTGCCGCCATCGATCTGCATCACGATGCCCGGGGGTACGAGGCGCGCGGTCGGCACGGAAACCTGCAGGATCTTGCGGTTCACCTTGCCTTCAACGGTGATGAGGCCGACAGCGGTGATCAACTGGCCGTTCTGGGCGGCGATGATGTTCTGTACCACGCAGAGATCGCTGTCATCCTGCTTGGTGCAGGTCTTGAACCAACCGAGCGGCGGGGCACCCGGAGCAGCCGCGGCGGGAGCGTCCTGGGCAGAAGCTGCAACCGGCAGCGCGCTTGCACCGACCGAAAGAGCAAGGGCGGACATAGCCGTCCGCAGAACTTGGGTTGCCTTAAGCATCATAACGAGATCCGTCTCCTGAAAACCGTTGGGGCCGGCCATCGCCGAACAAACTCCGTCGGGGTGTCCTACTGCCCGTCACCTGTCGTTCAAATGAGGCAATTGAATGACCCGCCCGTCCGGCAACCTGTTACATCGCGACCGGTCCGATATCCAGTCCCCTCGTCCAATTTTGTGATAAAACGTTAACGACGACGGCCAGACTGCAGGCGGAACAGCCATTGGTCGACGCGCGCGCTTCCGTTACCTTGGAGGCGAATCAAACCTGATCTTCGAGAACCATGCGACACCTGCTGCCATTCATCGCCGCTCTCCTTATAGGCTCACAAGCGACCGCAGAACCGGTTCACGGCATCGCCATGCGGGGTGAGCCGGCGCTCCCTTCTAGCTACCAACACTTCCCGTATGTGAAGCCGGACGTGAAGAAGGGCGGCCGGATCAGCTACGGCGTTGTCGGCACGTTCGACAACCTGAACCCGTTCATCCTGAAGAGCATGCGAACGACGGCGCGCGGCCTGTGGGACACAATCTTCGGCAACCTCTTGTTCGAATCGCTGATGACGCGCTCCAGCGACGAGCCGTTCTCGCTCTACGGCCTGCTGGCCGAAACAGTCGAGATGGACGACGACCGCACCTACATCCAGTTCAACCTCAATCCCAAGGCGAAATGGTCTGACGGGGAACCGGTGAAGCCTGAGGATGTCATCTTCACCATGGAGCTCTTGCGCGACAAGGGACGCATCCCCTTCTCCGGCCGGCTGGCTGCCGTAGAGAAGATGGAAAAGGTTGGCGAGCACAGCGTGCGCTTTACCTTCAACGAGAAGGCGGACCGCGAATTCCCGCTGATCCTGGCGAGCGCCACGCCGATCCTGCCCAAGCATGCCATCGACCCCGAGCGTTTCGACCAGAGCACGCTGAAGTACCCTATCGGTTCGGGGCCATACCGGGTCAAGGCTGTCTCGCCGGGCGAACGGATCGTCTACGAGCGCAATCCCGATTACTGGGGCGCGGATATCCCTTCGAAAATCGGGTTCGACAACTACGACCAGATCTCGGTGGAATATTTCCTCCAGGAGAACACGCTGTTCGAAGCCTTCAAGAAGGGTGCTGTCGACATCTACCTCGAAGGCAGCCCGACCCACTGGACGCGGGCTTATGATTTTCCGGCGGTGCAGCGCGGCGACGTATTGAAGGAGTCCTTCAAGCCGCAATTGCCGACCGGCATGCTGGGCTTCGTGTTCAACACCCGCCGTCCGATCTTCGCTGATGCCAATGTTCGCGAAGGCCTGTCGCTCGCGTTCGACTTCGAGTGGGTGAACCGCAACCTGTTTGACGGCGCCTATACGCGCACCGAAAGCTATTGGCAGAACTCGCCGCTGAGCGCGCTCGGCAATCCCGCAGAGCCCAGGGAACTCGAACTGCTGGGCGCTGCCAAGGACAAGGTGGCGCCGGCCATTCTCGATGGCAGCTACCGCCAGCCCAGGACCGACGGTTCGGGTGCCGACCGAAAGGTTCTTCGCCAGGCGGTGGAGAAGCTGAAGGCCGGCGGCTACACGATCAAGAACGGCCGCATGTCGGATGCTGCTGGCAAGCCTCTCGCCTTCGAGGTGATGACGCAGACTGCCGACCAGGAGAAGCTTGCCATCGCCTACCAGCGGACGTTGCGGATGATCGGGGTCGATATGTCGATCCGCACCGTCGATGACGCACAATACCAGGCGCGTTCGGGCAACTTCGACTACGACATGATCGTGAAGTCCTATCCGTCGTCGCTGTCCCCGGGCATTGAACAAGTGAACCGATGGGGCTCTGCGTCGAAGGATCGGCAGGGCAGCTTCAACTTCGCCGGCGCGGCCGATCCGGATCTCGACCGTCTGATCGGGTCGATGATGACGGTGCGCAGCCAACCGGATTTCGAGGCGACGGTGAGGGCTTACGACCGGATGCTGCTCTCCGGCCACTATCTCGTGCCGCTCTATCACATTCCCGATCAATGGGTGGCGCGATGGAGCCATATCAGCTACCCCGAGAAGCTGCCGCTTTACGGCTACCAGCTCAACACGTGGTGGGACAAACGCGCGCAATAAGGCCGCGCGGCATCCACTCGGAAAGGACACTTGCCATGGAACGCATCACCATCGACATCGTCTCGGACATCGTCTGCCCGTGGTGCTATCTCGGCAAGGCTCGCCTGGAGCTCGCGATTGCA
The DNA here is from genome assembly GCF_023223505.1 of Neorhizobium turbinariae. Taxonomy (NCBI): domain Bacteria; kingdom Pseudomonadati; phylum Pseudomonadota; class Alphaproteobacteria; order Hyphomicrobiales; family Rhizobiaceae; genus Neorhizobium; species Neorhizobium turbinariae. The sequence goes on along the minus strand of NZ_JALPRY010000015.1, from coordinate 168,685 downwards.
GATGTGCAGGATGAGATCGGCGTCGACATCAACTGGCGCCCCTACCGGCTCAATCCGGAGCATCCGCCGGAAGGCGTCGACCATCAAAAGCACCTGGCGGAGAAGCTGGGCGGCAAGGATGCGGTGGAGCGCTCCCACGGGATGCTCACCAAGCTCGGCGAAGAAGTCGGCATCCGCTATAACTTCGAAGCGATCAAGATTGGCCCCAATACCCTCGATGCCCACCGGCTGCTGCACTGGGCGCTGATGGAAGGTCGTGAGGCGCAAGACCGGGTGGCAAGCGCGCTCTTCAAGGCGAACTTCGAGGAAGGGCGTAATGTCGGCGACCACGCGGTACTGGCCGATATCGCCGAAGCCTGTGGTCTCGACCGCAAGGTGATCGAAAATCTTCTTAAGACGGATGCAGACAAGGAAACGGTTCTGTCGGAGATCGACGCGGCCCAGAAGATGGGCGTCAACGGCGTGCCCTTCTTCATCATCGACGGCCAGTACGCGGTGAGCGGGGCTCAGACGCCGGACGTGTTGTCGAACGCCCTGCGCGAGATCGCCAAGCTCAAGGGCGAGGCTCGCAAGAGCATGATCTAATGCCAGACGCCGATCGCCACGGCATCCATATCAAATCGTTCAAACCGCCGCCCTTGTTTCAAGAGGCGGCGGTTCTGTTTGCAGTCGGCCTAGCTCGCCTTCGCAAGCTCGGCGAACTGCTTCATGATCTGGGCAGCGACCGTCAGCCGCTTTTCCGGTGTCGGCAGATCGCGGTTGAGGAAGACGCTCTGGTCCGGACGGATCTTGGCCATCACGCCCTGCTTGGCGATGTAACCAACCAACGCGGCCGGGTTCGGGAACTGCTTATCGCGGAAGGTGACGACGACGCCCTTCGGCCCTGCATCCAGCTTTTCGACATTGGCCGTGCGGCACAAGGATTTGATGTAGACCACCTTGAGCAGGTTCTGGACTTCGACCGGCATCGGTCCAAAGCGGTCGACCATCTCGGCACCGAAACCATCGATTTCCTGCAGGTCCTCGAGTTCGCCAAGCCGGCGGTAGAGGCCCATGCGCAGATGCAGGTCCGGCACGTAGTTTTCGGGGATCATTACCGTGATGCCGACGGAGATCTGTGGCGACCAGCCGGTGTCGACGATGTCGCTCTCGCCCTTCACCTCGGCGACCGCTTCTTCCAGCATCTGCTGATAGAGCTCGAAGCCGACTTCCTTGATGTGACCGGACTGCTCTTCGCCAAGCAGGTTGCCGGCACCGCGGATGTCGAGGTCATGGCTGGCCAGCTGGAAACCAGCGCCCAACGTGTCAAGCGACTGGAGCACCTTGAGGCGGCGTTCCGCCGTAACCGTCAGTTGCTTGTTCACCGGCAAGGTGAAGAGGGCAAACGCCCTCACCTTCGAACGGCCGACGCGGCCACGCAGTTGGTAGAGCTGCGCCAGGCCGAACATGTCGGCACGGTGCACGATCAGAGTGTTGGCCGTGGGCACGTCCAGACCTGATTCAACGATCGTTGTCGAAAGCAGAACATCATATTTGCCGTCGTAGAAGGCGTTCATGATGTCTTCGAGTTCGCCAGCGGCCATCTGGCCGTGCGCGACGGCAACCTTCAGTTCCGGCACATCCGATTGAAGGAAGGCCTGGATCTCCGGCAAGTCGGCGAGCCGCGGGCAGACGTAGAAACTCTGTCCGCCACGGTAGTGCTCGCGCATCAACGTTTCGCGGATCACCAGCGGGTCGAAAGGCGAAATGAAGGTGCGCACCGCCATGCGGTCCACCGGTGGCGTGGTGATGAGGGAAAGTTCCCGCACCCCGGTCATAGCAAGCTGCAGCGTGCGCGGGATCGGTGTTGCCGAAAGCGTCAGCACATGCACGTCGCTCTTCAACTCCTTCAGCCGCTCCTTGTGCTTGACGCCGAAATGCTGCTCTTCGTCGATGATCAGCAGGCTGAGGTTGGCGAACTGGATGCCTGTGCCCAGCAGCGCATGGGTGCCGACAACAATGTCGACCTTGCCGTCCGCCAGGTCTTTCTTGGTCTGCGCCAGTTCCTTCGCCGAGACCAGGCGCGAGGCCTGGGCGATCTTGATCGGCAGGCCGCGGAAACGTTCGCTGAAGGTCTTGAAATGCTGGCGGGCCAGCAGCGTCGTCGGAACAACCACCGCTACCTGCGCACCGTTCATGGCCGCGAAGAAGGCAGCACGCAACGCCACCTCGGTCTTGCCGAAACCGACGTCGCCGCACACCAGGCGGTCCATCGGGCGTCCGGCCGCCAGGTCTTCGCGGACCGATTCGATTGCGTTTTCCTGATCTTCGGTTTCGTCATAAGGAAAGCGTGCCGCAAACTCGTCATAGAGCCCTTCCGGCGTCGACAGCACCGGGGCACGCCGCACCATTCGGGTGGCGGCAATGCGGATGAGGTCACCTGCCATGTCGAGCAGGCGCTTCTTCAGCTTTGCCTTGCGGGCCTGCCAGGCACCACCGCCCAGCTTGTCAAGTTGGGCTTCGGCGGCATCGGAGCCGTAACGCGACAGGAGGTCGATGTTTTCAACCGGCAGGAAGAGCTTGGCTTGGTCGGCGTAGTGAAGCTCAAGGCAGGCTCGCGGCGCGCCGGCCGCTTCGATCGTAACCAGGCCGACGAACTTGCCGATACCATGCTCGGCGTGCACGACAAGCGAGCCTTCGTCGAGGCCCGCGACCTCGGTCAGGAAGTCCGCAGCGCGCTTGCGGCGCTTGCCACGGCGCACCATGCGGTCGCCGAGGATGTCCTGTTCGCCGATGACGACGAGGTCACCGGTTTCGAAACCGCCTTCCAGGCTAAGCACGGCGGCGGCGGCCTCCCCCTTTTCGAGCTTGTTGAGGTCAGCCAGCTTGTCGATCTGGCGGATCCGCTTAAGGCCGCGCTCGTCCAGCACCTGCAGCAGGCGGTCGAGCGATCCTGCGGACCAGCCGGTGACAAGCACTTTGCTGCCCGCGGCACGTTTGTCGGCGATATGCTTCACCACCAAGTCGAAGACATTGATGCGCTCGTCGCTATCCGTCTTCTCGGCCTGGGCCTTGGCCCAACGCGGGCCAACATGGGCATCAACGGTCACGACGCGGCGTGCTTCTGCATCCATCTCGTTGAATGGCGTGAGCCGCAGCGCGCCTGCCTCATCCAGCGCGTCGCCGAAGGCTTTGGCATCGAGGTAGAGCTGCCCCGGCGAGACCGGCTTGTAGGGCGTCGCCTGCGCCGTCAGCCCCTTGCCTTGCGAGCCAGAATCCCGACGCGCCTCGAAATAATCAAGCACCAGCTTCGATCGCTCACTCGCCGCTTCGCGGGCATTGTGATCGGTGACGATGCGAAAGCCCTTGAGGTAGTCGAAGGCGGTTTCCAGCCTGTCGTAGAACAGCGGCAGCCAGTGCTCCATGCCGGCATAACGGCGTCCTTCGGAGACCGCCTGGTACAGCGCATCATCGCGCGTCGCGGCTCCAAACAGTGACAGATAGTTCTTGCGGAAACGGCTGATCGTATCCGGCGTCAGCGTCACCTCGCTCATAGGGTTGAGATCGAGTGATCGGGCCTGCCCTGTCGTCCTCTGGCTCGCCGGGTCGAAGGAACGGATCGTCTCGAGCGTATCGCCGAAGAAATCGAGCCGCACCGGCTCCTCTGTGCCGGGAACGAACACGTCGAGGATACCACCGCGAACGGCGAACTCACCGACCTCCCGAACCGTCGCGACGCGCTCAAAGCCGTTGCGCTCCAGCCGAGCGGCAATATCGTCCATCCGGATCTGGTTGCCGGGCTTGGCGGAGAACGCCAGGCTCTCGATCACCTCCGCCGGCGCAATCTTCTGCAGCATGGCGTTGACGGTGATCAGGACGATCGCAGCGTGCGGTTTCTTCGCGTGCGAGATCAGCCCCGAAAGCGCAGAAAGTCTACGGGCGGAGACATCGGCACTCGGCGAAACCCGATCGTAAGGCAGGCAGTCCCAGGCCGGCAGCGTCAGCACCGGTATTTCCGGTGCGACGAAGGACAGCATCTGCTCGAGGTCGAGGAGTTTCTGGCCATCCGACATGACGTAGGCCACCGACTGACCGGCCCGCACCAGTTCGGCGAGTACCATCGGCTCCATGCCGGTTGGCACGCCGCCGATGATCATCGGCACCGAGGAGGCCGCGATCTTCTTTGCATCGAATCCGGAGATCATTCAGGCTGTCCCAGCTTTTCCTGAAGCGAAGCTTTGGTGACGGGATCAAAATCCGGCTCGTAAGCGGCAACGCGCGCAAAAAGTGGCGTGTTTCGGTCCGCCGGCAGTGGTCTTGCGCCGGTAATCCAGGCGTGCAGGTCGTGGTCATCCTCGGCCATGATCTGCTCGAATTCGTCGAGTTCGGTTTCGGAAAGTGTGGTAATCTCGGCCTCGGCAAAGCTGCCGAAAACCAGATCCATTTCGCGGATGCCGCGATGCCAGCAGCGGTAAAGAATGCGCCGGCGGCGCGGGTCGAGGTCCGCGCTTGTGCGCGCCAGTCCAGTCATGTGCAAGTCCCTGTTTTGCGGATCATATAGGGCCGTTTTCTCGCCGCGTCACCTTGCCAAGCGTGCAAAATCTATCGCATCTAACGTTCATGCGTCCGGCTCTGCTTGATCCCCTTTTCGCCTCCGTTTCTTCCCTGCCCGGTGTTGGGCCGAAGATTGCGGACCTGATTGCGAAGGTGACGGGCGCAGACGAGGAGGACGCCCGGGTGGTGGATCTCCTGTTCCACGCACCTTATTCGCTGATCGACCGCCGCAACAAGCCCGGGATTGCCTTTGCGCCGCAGGGCGCCATTGTCACCATCGAAGGTCGCGTTGACCGCCATCAGCCGCCGCCGCGCGGCAAGCCCAATGTTCCTTACCGCGTGTTTCTGCACGACGAAACCGGCGAACTGGCGCTCACCTTCTTCCGCGCAAAGGGTGATTGGCTGGCAAAGTCACTGCCCATAGACGAACAGGTTGTCGTGAGCGGCAAGGTCGACTGGTTCAACGGCCGCGCCTCGATGGTGCACCCTGATCTGATGGTGAAAGCGTCAGAAGCCGAGGACATGCCGCTGGTGGAGCCCGTCTATCCGCTGACCGCAGGCCTGACGCCGAAGACTCTCAGGAAAGCCATCGAAGGTGCGACGGCACGTATCCCGGAACTGGCGGAGTGGGCGGACCTGAGCCTCGTGCAGCACCAGGGCTTTCCGTCCGTCGCCGATGCGTTCCGGCGGCTTCATGACCCACGCGACGACAAGGATATTGATCCGCAAGCGCCGGCGCGGCGGAGGCTTGCCTATGACGAATTTCTCGCCGGTCAGGTATCCCTGTCGCTGGTGCGCCAGAAGGTGCGCAAGGTTCCGGGTAAGCCAATCCGCGTCGAAGGCGCGCTGGCCGCGAAAATCCTGAAGGCACTGCCGTTCACCCCTACCCCCAGCCAGTCCACGGCGGTGGAGCAGATCCTTGCCGACATGGCTGGCGAGGAACGAATGCTGCGCCTGCTGCAGGGCGATGTTGGAGCAGGCAAGACGCTCGTAGCCCTGCTTGCCATGGCGGCCGCGGTTGAAGCGGGTGGTCAGGCGGTGCTGATGGCGCCCACAGAAATTCTTTCCCGCCAGCACCATGCGACGATCTCAAAGCTGGCCGCCGCGGCGGGCATTTCCGTGGAGGTCCTGACGGGGCGGACCAAGGGACGCGAGCGGGAAAACATCATCGAGCGGATCGCATCTGGCGAGGCACAGATCATCATCGGCACCCATGCGCTGTTCCAAGATGCGATCAACTACAAGAACCTGCTTCTCGCGGTGGTCGATGAACAGCATCGTTTCGGCGTGCACCAGCGACTGCGTCTGACCGCAAAGGGCATCTCGCCGCACATGCTGGTGATGACGGCGACGCCGATCCCGCGCACGCTCGTGCTTGCGGCCTTCGGCGACATGGACGTGTCGAAACTCACCGAGAAACCTGCCGGGCGCAAGCCAATCCAGACCGTGACGATCCCCACCGAGCGGATCGGCGATATCGTCGGCCGCCTCAGGAGTGTGATTGCTGAAGGCAAGAAGGCCTACTGGATCTGCCCACTCGTGGAGGAATCGGACGTTTCGGAGCTGATGTCGGCGGAGGAGCGGTTCGCGGTGCTCGCCGCCGAACTTGGGCGGGAGAATGTCGGGCTCATTCACGGGCGGATGGCTGGACCTGAAAAGGATGCGGTGATGGGCGCGTTCAAGGACGGTCAGATCCGCCTGCTAGTCGCGACGACTGTGGTTGAGGTCGGTGTGGACGTGCCTGATGCGACCATCATGGTCATCGAGCATGCCGAGCGCTTCGGGCTCGCGCAGCTTCACCAGTTGAGGGGCCGTGTCGGGCGCGGTAGCGAGGCCTCGACCTGCATCCTGCTTTACAAGGGGCCGCTCAGCGAAACCGGCCGCGCGCGTCTTTCGATCCTGCGCGACAGCGAGGATGGCTTCCTGATCGCCGAAGAAGACCTGAAGCTGCGCGGTGAAGGCGAACTGCTTGGTACACGCCAGTCCGGCACGCCCGGCTTTCGGCTGGCGAGCCTGGAGGCGCATGCGGACCTTCTCGAGATCGCCCGAAAGGATGCAGCCTACCTGCTCGAGCGCGACCCGGACCTGACGAGCGAACGCGGGCAAGCGCTGCGGACGCTGCTTTACCTGCACCGGCGTGACGAGGCGATCAGGTTCCTGCGGGCCGGATAGGTGCAACAAGAGCCGGAACCGGTTGTCCCTGCGGCTTGTATTCCGGGGCGATCAGGCCGCCCGAGATCAACAGGCGAGCACCCTCTTCCGGCGTCATGTCGAGCATGATGACCTTGCTTCTCGGCACGAACATCAGAAAGCCCGCGGTCGGCACCGGTGTTGGGGGCAGGAAGACGCCGATCATTTCCTCGCCATCAGCATTGAGTTTTGCAGCGATTTCCCCCTGCGCATCACCCGAGATGAACACCAGTGCCCACATTCCGGGGCTCGGGAACTCGATGAGGCCGCATTTCTTGAAGGAGGTCGACTGCTCTTTCAGCACCGTCTCCAGGATCTGCTTCACGCTGCGGTAGATCGTGCGCACCAGTGGCATGCGATGAAGGATCGATTCGCCAAAGTTGACGATCGAGCGGCCGATCAGGTTCTTGCCCAGGAAACCGACGATGGTGATCAGCAAGACGGCAATCAGCAGGCCGGTACCAGGGATCGCGACATCCAGGTAATATTGTGGATCGTAACGCTGCGGAATGTAGGGCGTAACCCAGCTGTCCGCCCAATCAATGAAGGTGAAGGTCAGCCATATCGTGATCGCCAGAGGCGCACAGATGATCAGGCCGGTGAGGAAATTGTTCCTGAGGCGGCCGGCCAGCGAGATTCGCTCTGGACTGTCGCTCATCGGGTTTCCTTACATCATCTGCGCATTGCGGCTCATTCGTGGCGACAATGCCGGATGCCATGCTGCGATGCAAGGAAAAGCGATGGGTGATCACTCCACGGTGACCGACTTCGCGAGGTTGCGCGGCTGGTCGACGTCCGTACCCATGAAGACGGCCGTATGATAGGCCAGCAACTGGATCGGCAGCGAGTAGATCATCGGTGAGATGATCTCATCCACATTCGGCAACGTGATCGTCGCCATGGTCGGGAGCTTCGATGCAGCAGCACCCGCTTCATCCGTAATGAAGATGATCCTGCCGCCGCGCGCGGCGACTTCCTGCATGTTGGAAATCGTCTTCTCGAAGAAGCGGTCATGTGGCGCAATCACGATCACCGGCATATTTTCATCGATCAGTGCGATCGGGCCATGCTTGAGCTCACCCGCCGCATAACCTTCGGCATGGATGTAGGAGATTTCCTTGAGCTTCAGCGCGCCTTCGAGCGCCAGCGGATAACTGGTGCCGCGACCGAGATACAGCACGTCCTTGAAACGCGAAAGCTCGCGGGACAGCGCCTCGACCTGCGGCTGGATCTCGTTGAGCACCCGGCTCATGATGCGCGGCATTTCGGCGAGATGCTTGACCATCGCCTTCTCGTCGGCCGCTGTCACCGTGCCACGGGCGCGCCCTGCCCCGATCGCAAGCGCGGCAAGCACCGCCAACTGGCAGGTGAAGGCCTTGGTCGAGGCGACGCCGATTTCCGGGCCGGCAAGGATTGGAAAAATCGCATCCGATTCACGTGCGATGGTCGATTCCTTCACGTTCACCACCGCACCGATCTTCAGCCCCTGCTCCTTGCAGTAGCGCAACGAAGCCAGCGTGTCGGCCGTTTCGCCGGACTGTGAGATGAACAGGGCTGCCTGAGATGGCGACAGAGGTAGTTCGCGATAGCGGAACTCGGAGGCAACGTCGATCTCGACCGGCAGGCGCGCATAACGCTCAAACCAGTATTTGCCGACGAGGCCGGACAAATAGGCCGTGCCGCAGGCCGAGATGGCGAGACCGGAGACAGCACCGAAGTCGATATCGCTTTGGTTCGGCTTCACTGTGTGGCTTGCGAAATCGATATAGTGTCCGAGCGCATGGGAGATGATCTCCGGCTGCTCGTAGATCTCCTTCTCCATGAAGTGGCGGTGGTTGCCCTTGTCGACCATGAAGGCAGCGGCTTGCGAGATCTGGCTCTTTCGAACCAATGGCTCGCCGTCGTAGTCGATGATCTCGACGCCGTTGCGCGTCATGATCGCGCAATCGCCGTCAACGAGATAGGTGATCTCGGTGGTGAAAGGCGCAAGCGCGATGGCGTCCGAGCCCAAGAACATCTCGCCGCGGCCGTGGCCGATGGCAAGCGGCGGGCCGAAGCGTGCGGCCATGATGGTGTTCGGGTCGTCCTGGAAGATCACCACCAGAGCATAGGCGCCGGCAACGCGGTTAAGCATGGCAAGCATCGCCTGCCTTTGGCTCATCCCCTCCCGACGATATTTCGCGAGAAGGTGAGCCACGACCTCCGTATCCGTCTGGCTCTTGAAGACCGCGCCGTCGCTGACCAGTTCGTCCTTCAGTTCCGAGAAGTTCTCGATGATACCGTTGTGGACGACGGCCACGCCATCCACGAAATGCGGATGGGCATTGGTTACGTTCGGCACGCCATGCGTGGCCCAGCGGGTATGAGCGATGCCGATGATCCCGGGAAGCGGTTCCTCGTCGAGCTTCTTTTCGAGGTTGAAGAGCTTGCCTTCCGCGCGGCGCCGGTCGAGCCGGCCGTCATGGATAGTGGCGACGCCTGCAGAGTCGTAACCGCGGTATTCAAGCCGCCGCAGTGCATCCACCAGACGACCGGCAACCGGCTCCTGCCCAACGATCCCAACAATCCCGCACATATCAACCCCTCACGCTCCGCTCAGCCGGCAAAGACCTAGCGGCTTCCCTTGTGGCCGCAAGTCCTCCGATCACACATTTGATGAACGACTGAAATGCAGCTTCGACCTACAGTGCCTAACTTTACTTGGACGCCTTCTTGGCGGCCTTCAGTGCCAGCGCCCGCTCACGGATCACGCTGGCGCGCTCCGGCTTCACCTCCTGCCGCGCGCGCCCGAGCGCCAGCGCATTGGCAGGCACGTCTTCCGTGATGACGCTGCCCGAGGCCACATAGGATCCATCCCCAATCGTCACTGGCGCCACGAGCGAGGAATTCGAGCCAATAAATGCATTCGCGCCGATTGTCGTCTTGTGTTTGTTCACGCCGTCATAGTTGCAGGTGATGGTCCCTGCTCCAATGTTGGATTTGGCGCCCACCGCCGCGTCGCCAATATAGGTGAGGTGATTAACCTTCGCGCCTTCGGCGATCGTCGCATTCTTCACCTCACAGAAGTTACCGACCTTGGCGCCTTCCATCAGGTCCGCACCGGGGCGCAACCGTGCGAAAGGCCCCACCGTCGCACCACTTGCGACGCGGGCGCCCTCGATGTGTGAAAAAGCGTGGATGATGGCGCCTTCCTCAATAACGGCACCTGGACCGAAGACGACGTTAGGCTCGATCACCGCGTCCTGGCCGATTTCTGTATCAAAGGAAAGGAACACCGTTTCCGGAGCAATCATCGTTACGCCCGAAACCATGAGTTCATGGCGCCGGCGCTGCTGCCACAGCTTTTCGAGATAGGCGAGTTCGGCGCGGTTGTTGCAGCCCGCCACCTCGGTTTCCGGCGCATCCACGGCCACCACCTTGCCGCCAGCAGAGCGTGCGATCTCCACGACATCCGTCAGGTAATATTCTCCCTTGGCGTTGTTGTTGGTGATCTGCTCAAGGAAAGCCAGCGCCTTGCGGCCGTTGATCGCCATCAGGCCGCTGTTGCACCAGGTTACCTTGCGCTCTTCATCCGTCGCGTCGCGTTCTTCCCGGATAGCAATCAACTCGCCGCCTTCGACCAGAAGCCGGCCGTAGCCGGTGGGCTTGTCTGTGTGGAAGCCGATGACGACAACGTCGGCACCTTCTGCAAGTCGTTCGCGCGCTGCCGCGAACGAGGACGGCTGCACCAGCGGCACGTCACCGTAGGTGACAATGACGTCGTCATAGCCTCGCGCGATGGCATCTTTTGCGGTCAGTACGGCATGCCCCGTTCCGCGACGCTCGGTCTGCAGAACGGTCTCGACTTTCAAGCCCTCCAATGCGGCCGCTTTGGCGACCGCGTCCGCATCGCGACCAACCACCAAGGCTGCATCCGACACACCTGCCGAAGCCACCGCCGCCATGACATGGGCGATCATCGGGCGCCCGGCCACGTCATGAAGCACCTTCGATTTCGATGACTTCATCCGGGTGCTGTCACCGGCGGCCAGGATCACGGCAAGGCATGAGCGGCTCATACACGAATCTCCCTATTTACGATCGCGCGGGTTGTAGCACCGAGTTGGATGCCGCGCGACAAACGCAGTGTGTAGGCCAGAAACAAAAAAAGGCGCCCGAAGACGCCCCTTGAGTGTTCTGCGGTCCGCTTACTGCGGCAGCTTGTCGTCCACGCCTTCGACGTAGAAGTTCATGCCGAGCAGCACGCCGTCTTCCGGCTTCTCGCCAGCCTTCAGCCACGGAGAACCGTCCTGCTTGTTGATCGGGCCCGTGAACGGGTGCAGTTCCCCGGACTTGATCTTGGCTTCGGTTTCTTCCGCCATCGCCTTCACGTCGTCAGGCATGTTGGTGTAGGGCGCCATGGTCAGGATGCCGTCCTTCAGGCCGTCCCAGATCTGCTCGGACTTCCAGGTGCCGTCGAGAAGCGCCTGCGTGCGCTTGATGTAATAAGCGCCCCAGGTGTCGACGATTGCCGTCAACTGCGTCTTCGGGCCGGCCGCGATCATGTCGGAAGCCTGGCCGAATGCCGGGATGCCACGCTCTGCGGCAACCTGCATTGGAGCCGTCGTATCCGTGTGCTGCGTCAGGACGTCGACGCCCTGATCGATCAAAGCCTTGGCTGCGTCGGCTTCCTTGCCCGGGTCGAACCAGGTGTTGGCCCAGACCACCTTCAGCTTGAAGTTCGGGTTGATGGACTTAGCGCCAAGTTCGAAGGCGTTGATGCCCATGACAACTTCCGGGATCGGGAAGGATGCGATGTAGCCGGCAAGACCCTTCTTCGACATCTTCGCGGCGATCTGGCCCTGGATGTAGCGGCCTTCGTAGAAGCGTGAGTTGTAGGTCGCGAGGTTAGGTGCGGCCTTGAAGCCGGTCGCATGCTCAAACTTCACGTCCGGGAACTTGGCAGCAACCTTTACGGTGGCGTCCATGAAGCCGAACGAGGTCGTGAAGATCATCGCGCAGCCGGAACGAGCCATGCGCTCGATCGCGCGCTCGGCATCCGGACCTTCCGGTACGTTTTCGAGGTAAGGCGTTTCGATCTTGTCGCCCAGCGTCTTTTGCAACTCCTGGCGGCCGATGTCATGAGCCTGCGTCCAGCCGCCGTCCGTCTTGGAGCCGACGTAAATGAAACAGACCTTCTTCTTTTCCTGGGCCTGGGCGCCGGTCGAGAATCCGCCCAGCAGGGCGGCCGATGCGGCAAGTGCGATAATCAGTTTCTTCATTTCCTAACCTCTACTGGCTGAAGCACGTGATCTGGTATCGCGGTCACCGTTCGGGCACAAAAGGCTTCCCGAGCGACGCCGGCGTATTGATGAGGGTCGTGCGGCGATTATGCGAGATGATAATCAGCACGACAATAGTGGCCGCATACGGAAGTGCGGACAGAAGTTGCGAGGGCACGCCAAGCCCGAAGGCCTGCGCGTGAAGCTGGCCGATGGTGACGGCGCCGAAAAGGTAACCGCCTGCGAGCACGCGCCATGGCCGCCATGACGCAAACACCACGAGGGCAAGCGCAATCCAGCCGCGGCCGGCTGACATGTTTTCCACCCATTGCGGGGTGTAGACGAGCGACAGCTGCGCTCCGGCAAGCCCGGCGCAGGCGCCACCAAACAGCACCGCAAGGTAACGTGTGCGGATGACATGGATGCCGAGCGCGTGGGCAGAGCCGTGGTTGTCGCCGATCGCCCGGACCTTCAGCCCTGCACGGCTCTTGAACAGGAACCAGCTGATGCCGATGACGAGCGCGATCGACAGGTAGAAGGTCAGGTCCTGCGCGAAGAGCACCCGACCGACAAGCGGCAGTTGCGACAGGAACGGAATGGCGATCGGCTGCAGCTTGATGCCCGACTGGCCGACGAAGCTTTCACCGATCTGGCCGGACAGGCCGAGGCCGAGGATCGTCAGGGCGAGGCCTGTCGCCACCTGGTTGGCGACCAACGTCAGCGTCAGGAAACCGAACAGCAGCGAGAACAGGCCGCCACCCAGGATGCCGCCGAGGATGCCAAGGTAGGGCGAGCCGGTGATTTGTGCGGTGGCGAAGGCGCAAACGGCGCCCATGATCATCATGCCTTCGACGCCGAGGTTCAGCACGCCAGCGCGCTCGGTCACCAGCTCGCCAAGCGCGGCGATGACCAGCGGGGTGGAGGCGGTGATGACAGTAAGGAGGATCGCTTCAAACATCAGCCGGCCACCTCGGCAGGTTTTGTGCGCCCGAAGTGCAAGCGGATGCGGTAGTGGATCAGCGTGTCACAGGAGAGCACGAAGAAGAGAAGCAGGCCCTGGAAGACGCGGCTGACCTTGTCCGAAATGCCGATCGACAGCTGTGCTGCCTCTCCCCCAAGGTAGGTGAGTGCAAGAACGAGGCCGGAAGCAATGATCCCCAAGGGATTCAATCGACCGAGGAAAGCCACGATGATCGCGGTGAAGCCGTAGCCCGGCGAGATGCTCGGCTGCACGTGGCCGATGGAGCCCGAAACTTCAGAGATACCCGCGAGACCCGCCAGGGCGCCGGACAGCAGCATCGAGAACCAAACCATCTTGCGTGCCGAAAAACCGGCGAAACGCCCTGCCCGCTCCGACTGGCCAAGCACAGACACTTCAAAGCCCTTCAGCATGAAGCGCATCATGAACCAGAGCGCGATCGCCGCAATGATGGCGAAGATGAAGGCCCAATGCGCGCGCCCTGACGCCAGGATTTCCGGCAGGACGGCTTCGATCTGGAAGCTCTTGGTCTGGGGGAAGTTATAGCCCTGTGGGTCGCGCCACGGCCCACGCACCAGCCAGTCCAGGAAAAGCTGCGCGATATAGACGAGCATCAGGCTCGTCAGGATTTCATTGGTGTTGAACCTTGTCTTCAGGAGTGCCGGAATTCCGGCATAAAGTGCACCGCCCAGCATGCCCATGACCAGCATCAGCGGCAGGATCAGCGGCGAGTGCCAGTCGGGGTTCAGCACCGGCAGGATCGAGCCCGTTATTGCGCCGATCGTGAACTGACCCTCGGCGCCGATATTCCAGTTGTTCGACCGGTAGCAGACGGCAAGGCCGACGCCGATCAGGATCAGCGGCGCAGCCTTGATCGCAAGCTCGTGCAGCGACCATACTTCCAGCAAAGGTTCGATGAAGAAGCTGTGGAGCGCTCCGAGCGGGCTTTTGCCGAGCAACCAGAACATGATGCCACCGAACACCAGCGTCAAAGCAAGAGCCAGTATCGGCGATACGATCGAGAAGAGCGTCGAGACGCGCGCACGCTTTTGAAGTTCAATGCGCATGCGCAGCCTCCGGCACAGGATGGCTCTCGTGAATGCCCCCCATCAACAGTCCGATACGCTCCAGCGTCAGCGAGCCCGCCGGCTCGGCTGGAGAAAGCCTGCCTTCGGAGATCACCGCGATGTTCGTCGCCACCTCGAAGATCTCGTCGAGATCCTGGCTGATGACGACCACAGCCGAGCCGGCCTTGGCCAGGTCGATCAAGGCTTGGCGGATGCGGCTTGCGGCACCGGCATCCACGCCCCACGTCGGCTGGTTCACGATCAGCACGGTCGGCTGCCGATCCAGCTCACGACCGACGATGAATTTCTGCAGGTTGCCACCGGACAGTGACCCGGCAAGCGGGTCGTCGCCGCTCTTGCGCACGTCCATCTTTTCGCAGATGCGGCGGGCGGCGGAACGGATCGCATCATAGCGAATGATCGAGGCCGCACCGCCCGACAAAAACGCCCGCTTGTCCGAACGACTGCGGGCGAGCAGAAGGTTGTCCGATAGCGACATGGCCGAGACGGCCGCGTGCCCGTGACGCTCTTCCGGCACGAACCCGGCACCCAACAGGCGCCGACCGTTGATACCCAGGCGACCGACAGCCTTGCCGCGGATACGGATTGCAGCGTCATCGGTCACAGGGAATTCGCCAGATAGCGCGTCGAACAACTCGCTCTGGCCGTTGCCAGCCACACCCGCAACCGCGAGAACCTCGCCAGCACGCACCGTCATCGAGATATTCTTCAGGGACATCGCAAATGGTGTGCGAGCCGGAACGCTGAGGTTCCTGACCTCCAGCCCCACCTCACCAAGCGCGGCATTGCCATCACGATGAACCTGAGCCACTTCCGAGCCCACCATCATGCGAGCGAGGGAGCCCGGCGTCTCCTGCTTCGGGTCGCACGCACCGGTGACCTTACCATGCCGTAGAACCGTTGCACGGTCGCAGATCCTCTGCACTTCCTCGAGCCGGTGACTGATGTAAAGCACCGAGCGCCCTTCCGACCGCAGCTTGAACAGGGTCTCGAACAAGCGATCCGCTTCCTGCGGCGTCAGGACCGAGGTCGGCTCGTCCAGAATGATCAGCTTCGGGTTCTGCAGCAGCGCGCGGACGATCTCGATGCGTTGGCGTTCGCCCACGGAAAGGTCGGCGACATGAGCATTCGGATCGAGCGGCAGCCCATAAGCCTTGGACAAGGCGGCGGCTTCGTCGGAAATCTTGGCGAGCGATATCTTCGGGTCGAGAGAAAGGGCGATGTTTTCGGCAACCGTCAGCGCCTCGAACAGGGAAAAGTGCTGGAACACCATCCCGATGCCAAGCTGGCGAGCCTCGCCCGGAGAATTGATGGCGACGCTGCGACCCTCCCAGAGGATCTCGCCTGCGCTCGGCTGCAGCACGCCGAACAGCATCTTGACCAGCGTGGACTTGCCCGCGCCGTTCTCGCCCAGCAATGCGTGGATTTCGCCTGGAGCGATATCGAGATCAACGCCGTTGCAGGCCGCAAAGCTCCCGAACAGCTTGGTCAAACCTCGGACCGACAAAAGCGGAACGCTTGTTGGACCTGCGGATAAAGTCACCGAACCCCCTGTCGCCGACTTTGCCACCTTCTAACGAGGCTTAATGGCATGACAGCGCATTGTTTTTTGCAGCCGCTTCACAAGCAGGACCCGAGCGGCCGATGACATATTGATACCGTTTTTGTTGCTTCGCACAACACCAAAGGTGCGGCTTACTTAACACCACACGTCATTTTCCAAGGTTTGGAAAAGCCTGCAGGATGCCGCCAATGCAGAAGAGGTAGATGCCGCTGATGACCACGCCCCAGATGACCCAGTCCGGCGACTGGAAGTGCAGCAGCAGCGAGTAACCGCCGAGCGCACACCAGATAAAGCCGACCGCAAGGTTGAGCGGCCTCAGCCGTTTGACGCGGACCGGATGCAGGAAGTTGATTGGGAAGAAGGTGAGGATAACGGCGATCGAAACCACGGCAAGCGAGCTTGTGGCGCTCGCGTCGATTACGAAGAGCGTAAAGATCACCATGTTCCAGACGACGGGGAAGCCGGAGAAGAAATATTCGTCCGTCTTCATGCCCATGTCTGCATAATAGACTGCACTCGACACGACGATCGCACCGGCCGCGACAAAGGACCATGGCTCACCGATCATGCCGCTTTGGTAGAGCGCAAACGCCGGCAGCAGCACATAGGTGACGTAGTCGATGATGTTGTCGAGCGTGTCGCCCGACCAGTTCGGCAGGACTTCCTTGACCTTCACCTTGCGTGCAATCGGGCCATCGATGCCGTCAACCAGAAGCGCGAGCCCAAGCCACCAGAACATGTCGACGAAACGCCGCTCCGCCGCAGCCACAACCCCGAGGAACGCCAGGAACGACCCGGACGCGGTCAATAGATGGACGGAGAAGGCACGGATTTCCGCGTAGGGCACCTTACGATAATTGAAGATTCGTCTGATCACGCCCTGCATCCACTCCTCGACAGTTCGGCAGGTATGCGGCCAAACAGGTGACATTGCAACCGTCTGCGGCGCGCTGCGCCAGCCATCCCAGCCTTTTCACCAATGCGGCACGCTACCCCATGGATAAGGCTGCCGCGGCGTTCTACATAACGCCCTGTTCAGGAATGCAAAGCAGGACGACCGGTATGCAAGGTTTGGAAATCGCAGTTGTGGGTGGAGGGCTGGCAGGGTCGGTCGCCGCACTGGCGCTGGCACGGGCTGGCCGCAAGGTTCTGGCCATTGCGCCCCCGACGAGCCCGAACGACCAACGGACCACCGCGTTGATGGACCATTCCATCCAGTTCCTTGATCGGCTGGGCGTCTGGCAGGACATCGCTCCGTCTGCCGCACCGCTTTCCGTTATGCAGATCATCGATGGTACGCGGCGCTTGCTGAGGGCGCCGACGGCGCAGTTCCGGGCACAGGATGTTGGGCTCTATGCCTTCGGCTATAACATGCCAAACCACGCGCTTCTGGATGTGCTCGACGCCGCTGTCTCGGCCGAGCCGAACATCGAGCGGCACGACGGCGAGGTTAAGAGCTACGACTTCGGATCCGACAAGGTGGCGCTGACGCTCAATGACGGCTCGGTATTCGAAACCAAGTTCGTCGTGGCTGCCGATGGCCGTAATTCCAAGGCGCGCGAGGCTGCTGGCATTGGCACCCGGCGCTGGTCATATCCCCAGACCGCGCTTGTGTTGAACTTCGGCCATTCGCTGGGACACGGCAATATCTCCACCGAGTTCCATACCGAGAGCGGCCCCTTCACGCAGGTGCCCCTTCCCGGCTCCCGCTCTAGCCTGGTCTGGGTGGTGAAGCCGAAACAGGCCGAAGAGCTTCTCCAGTTGTCGATTGAGGAGCTTTCGCGCCGCGTTGAGGAGCGCATGCAGTCGATGCTGGGCAAGGTGACAGTGGAAGCCGCGCCGCAGGCGTGGCCACTCTCCAGCCTGATGGCGGATCGCTTCGGCAAGGGACGCTTGGCCCTGATCGGTGAGGCGGCTCACGCCTTCCCGCCGATTGGCGCGCAGGGACTGAACCTGTCGCTGCGCGATATCATTACCCTTCACGACGAGTTCGCGACGGGCGCCGCGGACCGCGCCATCCGTGCCGATGCCGGCGACCACTTCAACAGCCGCCGCCGCGCCGACGTGATGACCCGCACCCTGGGTGTCGATCTCCTCAACCGTTCGCTGTTGTCGGATTTCCTGCCGACCCAGATGGTCCGCGCCGCAGGCTTGCATGTGCTGACAAACGCACCGCCGCTCCGAAACCTGCTGATGCGCGAAGGTATCGAGCCCGGACGTGGGCTGCGGGCGGTGATGGAGTCCTTACGGAAAGAGGTCCGCCGGTAAGGCACCGGAGTGGATGAGGTAGAGCACCACCGGTAGTGTCGCGACAGACAGAATCGTCGTGATGAGGATGCTGGCGGACGCCCTCTCCTGCCACACGCCATATTGTTGTCCGAGCACGAAGACGTTCGTGGCCGTTGGCAGCGCCGACAACAGGATCGCGGAGTAGACCCAGACCGGCTCGAAACTGCCGACAAGCGACAGCACCACATAGGTCGTTGCCGGCAGGATGACGAGTTTAGCGAGCGAAATGTAACCGATCTCGACCGGCACGCGCTTGATCGGCCGTAGCGCCAGCGTCACACCCATGGCGAACAGGGCGCAGGGTGCTGCGGCCTGTGCCAGGTAATCCACAAGCGTGCTGAACGCGTCTGGCGGTTCCACGGCAAAGGCCGCAAACGCAAAGCCGAAAACGGTCGACAGGATGAACGGGTGCACCGCGACCTTCTTGGCAATATCGATCGCGACCTCTCCGGCCGGACGCTTGTCGCCGCCTGCGACGGCCATCAACGCCGGCGCCATGATGAAATGGAAGGCGTTCTCGAAACACACGATCAGCGCCACCGGCACCGCGGCAGATTCGCCGAGCGCAAGCAGCGCCAGCCCGGGCCCCATGTAACCGATATTGCCATAAGCGCCGGCTAAGGACTGGATCGTGCAATCGCCGAGTGAGTTGCGGCGGATGACGTAGCCAATGGCAAACAGCGTGAAGAACACGAGATAGGTTGCGCCAACCTCGCCAAGGATGAAGTCGATCCGCGTCAACTCTTCGACCGGCGTACGGGAAACGAGCTTGAAGAACAGCGCCGGCAAGGCCGCGTAAATGATGAAGGTGTTCATCCAGCCGAGCGCCTCTGCCGGCTGCCGCGTCACCTTGGCTGCGACGTAACCGATGAGGATCAGCCCGAAAAAGGGCAGAAGCAATGCGATGATATCAGCCATCAGTCCCGTTAGCCGATTTGCATCAGGATTGGGAAGGTCTGCTGGAACCAGATGGCCGCGGAGGTGACAAAACCGAAGATGAAGGCAAGGCCCGTCAGGATCAAGAACACCCCCATTGCCTTTTCCACCAGGCCGAGATGCCGACGGAACTTCGCGAGGAAGCGCATGAATGCGCCAGAGAAACCTGCGGCGATCCAGAACGGCACCGCGAGGCCAAGGGAGTAGACCGCGAGCAGGATGGCGCCATCGCCCACCGTCTCCCGCGACGCGGCGACGCCAAGGATAGCTCCCAGCACCGGCCCAATGCACGGCGTCCAGCCAAAGGCGAAGGCAAGTCCCATGACATAGGCGCCGGATAGCGTGGCAGGTTGCCCGCCCCCCTGAAAGCGCGCCTCGCGAGACAGCATGCCGATGCGCAGCACCCCGAGAAAATTCAGGCCCATGATGATGATGATGATGCCGCCGATCTTCGATAGGAGATCGAGATGCTGTCGCAGCAAAACGCCGATTGTCGAGGCGCCAGCACCGAGGGCGACGAAGACGGTAGCAAAACCGAGCGTGAAAGCCAAAGCGGCGGGCAAGACGGCGCGTCGCGCCGACGATTCGGCGACCGCGCCTGACGTGCCGCCCCGGAACTGGTCGACGGAAATGCCCGCCATGTAACAGAGATACGGCGGCACGAGTGGGAGTACGCAAGGAGAAAGAAACGAAAGCGCACCGGCAATCAGCGCACTTAACAAGGAAATTTCGGCAATCGACACGTCACGCTCCGACTTGGTGACGCTACCGCGCCCACCAAGGCGTCAGGTAATGGGTCGGGCGGAACTTTGCCAATCACCTTTTCGACGGCCCCGTGGAAAAAGGAGGGGCCGCCCACATTTTTGCTGTTTTTGCGGTTGACCCCACAAGGGCGCCTGCATATGTTCCGCGCACTTTCAGGCAAGCGCTCGCCGCGGCCATGGGAGAGCGTAGCTCAGTCGGTAGAGCAACTGACTTTTAATCAGTAGGTCAAGGGTTCGAACCCCTTCGCTCTCACCACTCACCATCAGGAAAACAAACGGTTCTTTCGTTTTCCTGATGTGTCGGTGGAATAGCCACAATTCCAAACTGTTCCACGGTAATTCCACGCTTGGAACTCTTCTTCACGCGCGCGTGCATGATCAACAACGGCTGTCGGCCGACTACATCCTGCTGCTAACTAGCGGCTAAATCGCCATGGTGGTGCTGCCGCCACCGTCGTACCAGGTAACAAGGTTGCCGATCGCCGTCGTCGCCATCTCCGGATGAAGCGCGAGGTAGTGCTTCAGGATCATGTGTGCGCCCTGCAGCGAGTGCCCAGACACGGCGCAGATCTGCGGCAGGGTGTTACCGGCCAGCGCCATCCAGGTAACGCCCGTGGCGCGCAGATCCTTTTCCATGATCGTCTTGCAGCTCGGCATGGTTTCGCCGGCCTTGGCGCGGATTTCGGAGAACAGGTTGCGATAGGTCCAGTGGTTCCACGGCTGCCAGGTGGCCTCGTTGAGGTGCGCGAAGGGCGAGAGCTTGCCCTGCTCCTTGCGCCTGATGGCCGCTGCGTCCAGGCGCTTCTGGTAGGGCTTTGCGACCGGCGGGTTGACGATCGCGCCCGTCTTGTTCTGGCGCAACACGAAGCGGCCGTTCTTGAAGGCGCCCAGTTGCAGGTGCAACCGGTCGTACTGGCGCTGGCTGGTCCAGACGCCACAGTAAAGCATGTCGGCGAAGTCGATCCGGCGGAACGGCGGACCTTCGGCCGTTTTCACCAGGTGGTCGAACTCCTCCCGGGTGATGAAGCGCGCACGCGGAGGCGGCTGCTGCATGTCGAGATCCCGCGCCGGGTTGATCGTCAACCCCTTCACGCGGCCGGAGCGCATGCCCCACTTGATTGCCATGCCGAGGATGGTCATCGCGCCGCGGGCTGTCGCCAGCCCCTTCGCTTGCCAGAGCTCCTCATAGAGCCCGAAGCAGATAACCTGGTCGAGCGCGGCCACTTCCGAAGCCCAGAGATCCGGATCCCAGTTCTCCAACACCCGCGCCTTCTGCTTATAGTCCTTCACCGTCGCTGGCGCCTTGGTGAGCACGCGAGGGCTCCGGAGCCAGTCTTCCATGAGGCGGGAAAGAGGATAGACCGAGACTTTCTGGATCACGGTCGGCGCGGCGATCGACGCCGGCGGCGCAGTCACCATCGGTTCGTTGAGCCGGCGCTGCTCGAGTTCCGCGACAAGGTTATTCGACCAGTCGAGCGCTTCGCCCTGGCTGTACCAGCGGCCGTCGGCATGCTTCAGGTCGGCCGACTTGTAGCCCATGGCTTGCATTGCCTTGCCCGGGCGGAAGCGCGGGCGGCCGTCGCGCCATTCGACATGCTTGATCTTGATTGTCATCGAAACACCTTTCCATAGAAAAGCCCGCCGGCAACTCGATACACACGCCGGCGGGCCCAGGTGCCGGAGCCGCCTTCTCTCGGCTACGGTAACGGCAGGGAGGAGTTCTGCCGGGGAGAGATCAGGCGGGGCTTGAGGTCCGCCGTGGGGGTAACATCGTCACTCCCGCCCCGCCTTTGGCGTCCCCGTTGCGGCGGGGGACGCCAATTGAAGATCAGCCAACCGCCTCGAGGCGGTCGCAGGTGAGAAGATCCATCAGCGGTCGGCCAGAACGGAGCTCGGCCAACGAGGCAGCGGCCTCGACGATGAAGGATGAGCGCGCCATGCGCACCTGCATCTGGTGACGCTCCAGCGCCTCGAGCGCTTCCCGGCCTGCCCGCATGTCTGCCAGCGCATCCATGGCGCGCTGCATCAAGGCGTCCTGGGTGGGCTCCATCGTCAGGGACGGCAAGTTCAACAGCAAACTGACGGACGATGAACTCGATCGAACCAAAATCATTCAGCAGGAGCACGCCCGGGACATTGACCGCGCCCTGAAAGTAGATTTCGGCGCTGCTAAGCAGACACTACCTAGCCCGGACCAGTCCAGCCTGCTCGGCTGGGATATGCATGGGAAGCTTTTGAATAGGCCCTCGGATGAGGTCAGCGCAGGACGTGCCGAGGCGGCCGCGGCGGCTGCGATCGGTGCGGCAAGCGGTCGGTTTGCTTTCGACGCCAGAGCGGATGCCGCGGCGGCATCAATCCCTGAAATAATCAAAGCCGTCGACTTGCGTGGCGACGTTGTTGCGGGCGATGGCCTTGGCGGGCTGTTCATCGACCAGGACAACGGCAGCGCCGACAACTTCACGTCGGCTGATGGAAGGACATGGTATCGCAGCGAGGATGTCGGTTATCGCAGGCTCGGCAGCACGGTTAAGCAAGGTCTTCGGCCGGACTTTCAGAACCGCCACAGGATGAGAATTCATGCGATCCTGCCAGGCGGCTTTCCTGACGCGCCTACTCTCGTCGAGCAGTACAACTACAACGGCTTCTACGATCAAGGTGTTTTGCTGGATGAGCGAGCCGGGCAGTTTTTCTTCCTTAAAAACCCAGGCTCGGGGCTTAACGACTGGTGCTGGATTGAGGTGCGGCAGGCCGTAGACACGCCGGATGGCCTAGTCCCAGGTCCCTATATATCGTGCTTCTCCGCCGGCGCTCAGTACAATGAGGGCGCAGTGATTTGGTATGACGGAAGCACCCGTTATCTTGATATCGGGATGGGCAACGGCTCTAACCAGATCGGGCGCTATAACGTCACCACTCTTCCGGCAACAATGACGCGGCTGGCAAACCCGAGCGGCGGCTCGCTTTTCTCGGTCCCACTGAAGGTTCAACTTGCAGGTCGAGGACGCCGCCGGCTGGTCGAAAGCAGCGGTGCGCCGGTGAGCGTTCGTCGGAAGTATCTGCATACCTTCTACGACGAGACCTACGCAGCAAAAGGGATTGTCGACTTCGGCATTGCGGGCACGGGCAACGATGCTGATAACATCTCCGGAACAGCCAACTCTGGAGCAATGGCCGCCGCCATCACGAACACCTTCCCGAAATCGCAGGGCTTGGTGCTGGCCGAAGATTATATCATCCACACAGTGGGGGGGTACTGGGATCCGGCTCAACCCGAACTGGGTTACTCGACCCACGGCGTAAAGGTGTTCGATTTCAAGGGCCGCCAGTTAACGGAAGCTCTGATCAAAGCTTCCGATCTCAAAGCAATCATTGAAGATTTACCATCACCACCCACGGTCGCTCGCATAGAGTGTGAGGGCGGGTTCATCACCAGCGACAACCGTGTCTTCACTCTCGCGATGCTTAGATCCGGGGCTGTAGTGAACAACGACGCGATGTCCCGGGTTATCATCGAGTGGTTTTCTGCAGGGGAGGACTCGGTTGACATCCAAGACAGGGCAGTCGGATCTTTCGGGAGCGTCATATCGCCCTTCAGAAATGGGCGCCTAGTTTCTCTCACCAACCCCGCGACAGGAGGAGCGTTTACGGGCCTGGGGGATCTTCTTGATTACATGACCGCTACCGACGAGACGTTCGTGCAGTTCGCGGCAGCAAATTTCCCCATAATCGCTGATCTGAATGGGGTGGCGTTCCCGGCCTTCGCAGCTGTACAGATCCAGATGCTGGACAACTATTCATGGCGTATCCGCGCGCGGAACAGGACAGTCGAGAAGGAGTATCAGATCAGCGGGAACCCACGTGTACAGACGATGGCGGTAATCCGCGACGAAGGGACCTTCTCGCCGACTTTGAAGATCAACAATGCTTCGACCGGCATCGTGTATTCTGCCCAACGCTCAGGGGCATGGAAGCGAACAGGCGACGTCATCACGATCGAATTCATCCTCGAATTGACAGCCAAGGGATCTCTCACGGGCAATGTCACCATTGATCTCCCGGTTGCACCCGCAAGCAATAACGGGACCGCTGACTTGATGGCTCAGGGAATGGCCGGGCTTACATCACCTGTCATGGGAGTTTGCTTCACCTCTGGTGTCATGACGCTCTACCAAAATGCCGCGACAGGCCGCGCGGCTGTGACGGATGCAAATCTGACCAGCACATCTGTGCTCAGAGGAAGTTTTTCGTATCTGGCGGCCTAAATCGAAAAGTCGTTGCAAGGCTTCATACGGTTGTGCATGATCTCCCTTACAAGTTTTAGGAGGGGTAATGAGCAACGACTACGCGAAGTTCATTTTGGGCATTCAGGAGGCCATGCTTATCAGCGCCTTGCCGTCGGATAAGGCCGAGCATCGGCCTGCTCGAACGAGGACAGTTCACGACCTAGCAGAAGTTGTCGTGGACATCGTAGCTGAGCTTAAGCCTGACGTTTGCCTGGAGATCGGTGCTCATGCCGCCGATTTCTCGAGACGCATCAAGCCACGGCTACCGACGGCGCGAGCGGTAGCGTTCGAGGCCAATCCCAAGGTCGTAGCTCGCTTCAAGAAGCAGGCCGAGGAAATGGGCATCGAATACTTGCACCAGTGCATTGCGGACAAAGATACCAAGCTTAAATTTCAGGTCCCTGGGACTGATCACGAGTATGCTTCCATGGGCAGCATCCTGACCTACAAGGAGCTTGATAGCGTTGCAACGTATGAGGTGGATGCCGTACGTCTTGACAATTTCTCGAACGTCTCTTCGAAGCGAAACGTTATGTGGATCGATGTCGAGGGGGCAATCGGGCAGATCTTGGACGGCGGACCGAAGGCATTGACGAACTGCGTAGCGCTTTTTGCGGAGCTTGAGGGGCAGAAGCGCTGGGAGGGGCAGATCCTTGATATGGAAGTCGTAGACCGCCTCGCCACCGTTGGGCTCGTGCCAATCCTGCGGGACATCCAACGGCATCGCTGGCAGCACAACATCCTTTTTGTGCGGGAATCTGAGCTGGCAAACAGAAACATCCTTCGGATCTGCGCCGCCTATTGGCAGCGCAACATCAATGCCGCCGTAGCGAAGGAAGCATCGGCTGAGACGAAGAGAAAGGCTGCAGGCCTGATAGCGATGATGCCTCACTAGGGAGGGACACACACCCGAAGCCGGCCATGCAGTTGCCGTCAAAGATGTATCTGAGCCCGTCCATCATTTGACGCCACCCCTTCGGCCTTACCATCGGCTCCAGTTTCAAAGCTGGGGCCGTTTCCATGACAAAGATCCTGCCAATCGCAGTGCCGGCACACGCCATGCTGCTGCTCGAATTCATCTACAGGACGGAAACCGGCAAGAACCGTCCGGCCTGCTACGAGGTGATCTACGGGCACAACCAGTCCAAGCTACCAAAGCCCCTTACCTCGATGTCGCTCGGCGAAGTGATCGACGCCCAGGCCGACTGGACAAAGCGCTTCAAGTCGAGCGCGGCTGGCGCAGGTCAGTTCATGCGCGCCACCCTCATTGGCATCGCCAAGGAGATCCCGGCGCTCCGCGGCGATGTGCCTTTCAACGGCCCCCTGCAGGATCGCCTCGCCTACTACCTCCTCCTCCGCCGCGGCTACAACGACTTCATCGACGGCAGAACAGCGATCATCGCCTTTGGCAAGGCCCTGGCTCAGGAGTGGGCAAGCTTCCCGGTTCTTGCTGACTGCAAGGGTGCCCACCGCCAAGTCCGCCGAGGCCAGAGCTATTACGCCGGCGACGGCCTGAACAAGTCACTGATCACGCCGGAGATGGTGGAAGCCATGCTCCGAACGGTGCTGCAGGCGGCAAAAGAGGAAATCCGCCATGCCCCGACACCGATTGCCAAGCCGGAAAACTCTGGCCCTACGCCGCCCGCTATGACCGATTTCTCCCCCGTGCCGGAGCCGTCGGCCTGGGCGAAGCTCTTTGCCGCCCTGATCAAGTTGTTCGGGGGCAGCCGATGACCGCTGTTCTGATCCGGATCGGCCTGCGTTACCGCGCAGGCGCATTGATAGCGAAGGGGCTGATTGCTCCGGACGTCGGCCTGCAGATTGCCGACGACGTCGACCTGCAGCAGGCCATTGAGGTTGGCATCGGGGTCGCCGCCGGCGCGGCCTCCGAGATCTGCTACATACTGGCCCGCAAGCTGGGGTGGGCCAAGTGATGCTGGCCTGGCTGAAGCTTATCCCCGGCATCCTGATCGGCGTGGCGCTCGCCACCGTGCCGGCCTGCAAGTACGGCCAGTCGATCGAGCGCGACGCGGCCGCGATCGAGGAAGGCAAGCGCGCGATCGAGCGCGTCGGGCAACTGGAGAGAAACAATGCAGATTTCAAGAAGCTTTCGCCTCGCGATCGTTGCCTTGTGTTCATGCGTGACAGCGGCCTGCCAGAGCAATCCTGCGACTGAGGGCTCCGGCTATCAGCTGGTGACCTTCGCCGATCCGGCCGCGGCCCGTGCCGCCTCTCAGGACGGCGCGGCTGGTCCTGCCATCTCGTCGAACAACAAGCAGTGCCGAGCCGATCCCGGCTGTAGGAAGTAGGAGCTCCGCATGGTTACCAGAACCTTCACCGCCACACGGACACCCCTGAGAACTGGCCGCGATGCCATCAACGCGGCTGTCCATGGCGTCCAGAGCTACAGCGGCTCCCTAGGCGGGAAATCGTCATCTTCACCCTTCATGGCGTATTTCCCCTGATGGAAAGATCCATCAGTCTAGTGAGGCGTCCTACCGCCTCTGTCCCTTCTGATCCGCTACACGAGGCGCAAACCCACCTCGCCATAAGGCGATGGGAGCTCGGCTTCACCTCAAGACTGGCAGCGCTCGATCGAAATAAGCACGAGAAATGGCCGATATTGTTTTATTGTGTTCGGTTAGCACCAAGTCACGGAAGACCGGCGAGATTTTAGCTCCCTGCGCTGCTGATTGTTGCAGAAGCAGCCATTGGTAAGCACGAACCTCCATCTCAAGCAAAGCGCACGCGCCACTCACGGAAATATTCTGCCATCGTGACCCAAACCTAGATGTTGGAAACGGCTTAACTTGCTCGTTATCGACCACCATAAGCGGAGACTTGTCCGGACCAGAAAGTGTCTGGTAGGCGGCCGTCCCGGGGATGCCGAACAATCGGGGGAAGATCGGGATTCGAGGGGCGCCGCGCCCTTCGGCCAACTCTATTTCGATCAGCCCGTCTGAACTATGGTTCCAGTGGGTGGGATATGCGTAACCCATCCGTTCCGCCAAGATGAAATCTGACGAGACAGAGAGCACCAGAACGTTGTTGAATCGAAGCGCGAATGCAGACGGTTGGTTTTGAAAACCCAACGAACTCGCACCTAATATATTCAAACCTTCTGTCGTGCAGTCTAGTAGCGAAACGCGGATCAATCTGTCTTTCGTCCCGAGTCTGTCCGCAATCCCAAAAGTCATTGGAACGTTTAGCGGATTCCCACTGCGGGAGACGACCCACCACCAAAATCCCACCCTCACTTTATCTATCCAGTCGGCGAACTGGCCTAGTTGGCGAGGCGTTACCTCGTCGCCGCTTTGGATGGCTAGCAATGCAGTTCTTGCTAAATTCTCAAGTTGTGAAAATTCCGAATTACAAGATTGGTGAGCTGGCACTGTTAGCTTTCGCCACGGTTCATGAACGCGTATATAGCCCCGGCTTGAGTGCAGCTTTGCATAGAAGGGCCTCGCCGTTCCAGTGGTTCCCGTTTCTCGCATTGCCCATTTTGGGATCACATGCTCTTCGTTTTTCTTGAAAAGCTTTTCCCCACAGAAGACGCATCGTCCCTTGGTTCCGATACGATCTATGCTCAAACACTCCTCCTGCTATTGTGCACGGCGCCTTGCGCCCCCTCGATATTTTATACATTCGTGTCGTATTGAACCGTTTGGCGACGATCCCGCCCGCAATGCGGGGGTTCTCGTAGATCCCCAGGAAGATGGCATGCTCGCCATCCTCCTTAAGCATCGTCGAGCAATGTCTGCCCGAGCGCAACGGCATTGTTCGCGGTCGAGTGCGGCCGCAGGTGTGGTTCGGCTTTTATCCTATCTCCGCGCGCTGGAAGACAGCCATGATGCGCTCTTATCAGAATGCCGGCACTTGATCTGACACCAAATATGGCTACCGCGATTTGCTCGCATGGTTAGTGGCTGAGCATTTGACCATAGCGCGATCGATGTAGTCTGCAGCATCGAGATCCGGAGCGCGCTGTGGCTACATCCAACGAAGATATCATGCGGGAGCTCGGCCGGCTCGGCGAGGCCTTCCGGCAACTTCGGGAGGACTTCAACGATGAGCGCGAGGCCGCGCGGGAAAACCGCTCCAGGATCCATGCGCGCCTCGACGACCAGACCAACCGGATCAACGAGATGGAAACAACGGTCATCCTTTCCGGTCAAACGGTCACACAGCAGCGGGATGTTATCTCGCAGCTGACGACGAAGGTCGAAGAAAACCATCAGGCAGTGCAGCCCTCGCTCGAGGACTGGAAGAGGATCAAGACGCTAGGCTGGGGCTTCTCCGCGCTGCTGGTCGCGATCGGCGTCACCGGCGCCAGCGTCCTGATCTACATGGGTGAAGCGGCCGTGACGATCGTCCGGAAGTGGCTCCGCATCGATTAACGGGAAAGCACGTAAGGCTTCATAGTTCCACGTCGCCCTCCCCGCAAGTGATTGAGAAAGTTCGATCCTAACCTGACTTTTAATCAGTAGGTCCAGGGTTCGAATCCCTGCGCTCTCACCACCTTTCTTCCGACACTGAGGATAGCCAAAACCGACACTGGTGCTTCCCTGCACCCCACGTACGCCCGCCCGATACATTCGGACTCGGCCGCCTCTTTTCCCCTTCGTTAAGCCTATGTTGCACCTCTGCCACGCGATCGCGTCGAATTAACGCTCGTTTAGGGCAGCCCGTCCCTAATGTTCCGACGATGCTGGATTCCGACGATGGCGACAATTGATTGCGCCCACGGCACAGGACGGTAGAATCACATGCTTGACGCCAGAAAAGATGATGGCTTTCGTGGTGCTTTGAGAGCTTTTGGTGCGTCCGTGGCAAGGGGAGCGAGCACCTTCTACTGGCGCCACGCGGGGATCGTTGCTTTTCTCAGCCTGGCCGGCTTCACCATCGCGTTTTTGGCAATCGCCCAACTCCGGCCGATCTACAACTGGGACGCCCTGCCCTACATCGCCGCCAGCGTGCGGGATCAGTTCGGCTCTGCCGAGGAGATTCATCAGCACGCCTATTCCATCCTTCAAC
Source organism: Neorhizobium turbinariae (assembly GCF_023223505.1). NCBI lineage: Bacteria > Pseudomonadati > Pseudomonadota > Alphaproteobacteria > Hyphomicrobiales > Rhizobiaceae > Neorhizobium > Neorhizobium turbinariae. The sequence goes on along the minus strand of NZ_JALPRY010000015.1, from coordinate 139,764 downwards.
AGGCCACGTCGGTTGAGGAATTCACCGAACTGACGCAACTGGATGCGTACCGCCAACGGCAGTTCACCGACGCGACCGCCTTCATGTCCATGTTAGGCATGTACGAGATAAAGTGGTTGTACATCTCGCTGCTGCAGGTCCTGGAGCGTTTCGTCGGGCCGCTTGCGGCCTTCGATGTCATCAACGCGGTGGCGCTCATCATTCTGTCCGTCTCGATCGTTCTATGGCTGAGCGCAACGCGGCTCTCCGGTTTCGCCCCGCTGGTCGTCGCCCTGATGTTCGTGCTGCAACTGCAAGGATTTGCTGTCACACAGCAGCCGGACTTTCTCGGCAACACGCTGCTTATCGCCGCGCTTCTCGGTTATGATCGAGAAAGAAACTGGCTAGGCTCAGCCCTGCTGTTTCTCGCCATCCTCACCCGTCCCGACCAGATCGCCGTCGCCGGCATCTTGATGGCGCTCGCCTGGTACCTCGGCGACCGAAACATCAGGATCTTTGCACTGACCTTCGCGGTCAGCTTCGTGTGCTGGCGGATTGCCGACCACAGCGTGCACAGCATCGGCTGGTGGCCGCACTTCTGGTTCTCGACCTACCAGATCCAGGAGGACATGACCAATTTCAGGCCAGACTTCTCCTTGAAGGTCTACCTGACCGCTATCGCTCTCAACCTCTACCGGTCCCTCTTTCACAACACCTGGCTTGCGGCCTATGTCATCGCGCTGTCCCTGGGGGTGCGGATTTACTTCCGCCACGCGGTGCCTGACGTCAGGTCGCAGATCCTGCTGCTCACCTGTCTTCTGTCCGTGGCAGCAAAATACGTGATCTTCCCGCTGCACGACGGACGGATCTATTTCGCGCCGCTGTTCGTGTTCTTCCTGATCGCGCTGAAGGTTTTGTCAAACGCATCAGCCTCGGCCCCGCTGCGTGAACGCTAGGTCTTCAAGGCTTGGCGGGAACAACAAGCGGGGCTGTGCATTTCCCACTCCGTCAGCATTCGCTGATGGTTTGATCGGAAAGGGGTTTCTCATGAACAGCATCGTTTGGTTGGTCGGCGCAGTCGTTATTATCTTGGCCGTTCTGAGCCTGCTTGGCCTCCGCTAATTTAGAATAGGCAGAGGGGTGATCCCGTAACTGGGCTGTGCGTGCGCGGCCAGGATCTGCCAACATATTCATCTTCAAGGCTTTAAGGGCACCCGCTTCGGCGGTCGGTGCCCTTAGCGTTTTGGTCGAGCCGAAAAGTGCGACTTCCTACGGAAGATACTGGATTAAGATGCCGTGGACTCCTATCAGGAAGCGCAGCGCCGAATCCTCCGCGTTCGACCATTCCGGAAACATACACAGCATGAACACTCCCTGGAAAAAGCCCGTTCTCGTGCGGCTCGGCGAGCCGCCGGTTGAGACAACCATCGAAACCACCCAGGCAGCAGCATGGGCGATGATTGAGGATTGGCCGACTGAGGATGGCACGCTTCTCGATCGCGCGCTCGCAGTCTGTGCCGCTGTCGATGCTGGCAAACGCAAGCCGGAAGACGCGCGCAAGGCTTTTGCGGATGCCGCCGCGGAAGCCGGTATCCTCATTAGATCTTGATTTGACGCAGGCCAGCACGACTCTCAAAGTAGCTCGGCCACGAGACTTCACGAAGCAGTGTTTCGCGCAGCGGAACCTTGGATTGGTGATGCCGTTACCATGCCGAAGGAGAAACGCATGCGCATCATATTTGTGGTCCTGCTCGGCTCGGTCCTCAGTATTCTGGTATTCAAGTATATGGACAAGTCGATCGGGGACAGCACGCTGCTGGCCTCGCCGGCTGAACTTTCAGCAATGAACTGACTTTAAGATTTCATCTTTTTGAACTGCCGCACACACTGAGGAACAAGGCGCGTCTGACGTTGTTCTCCTGCAACAAGGAGGGTTGGCGATGACTATACAGAACATGATACTGGCACTTGGATCAGCTGTCGCAGGCGGACTGCTCGTAGCACTTCTGATGCATCCGGAAACGCCGACGGTAACGGCCGCCGCGAAATCCGCACGTCTCAGCGGTTCACCGGCTGAAACAGCATTCTTGCCCGAACGCTTCGGAGTGCCTGCCCTGTCGCAGTAGCGGCAAAAGAAAACCGGCGATCTTAGGTCGCCGGTTTTCTTCGTTTCGAACGCTTTTACTGGACGCTCTTGCCGCCGTCTTCTTCTTCGAAAGTGATGGCCACGTCGCCGTTTGCAGAAAGGCGCACGCGGTCACCTTCGATATCAGCGACGAGATCAAGCGGGATGAAGTGGTGGTGGCCTTCGTGCCTGCCCTGCCCGCTATCCTTCTTCGTCAACTTGATGCGACCGCCTTCGACACGATCAACCGTGCCGACATGCGCACCATCGGCGCCGATCACTTCGGCATGTTCCTTGATTTGTCCTGCTTCGATCATGGTGATCTCCTTTGTTGCGCGTGAGGAACGCGTGAACATGCCGATGGATGCATGGTGCACAAAAGAAGCTGGCGGTTACGCGCCGCATGTCACCTTACCTATGTTTAAGTAGGACGCAGGCGCGACCTATGTCATGGAAGGCGCAAGACGGTGGCTGCTTTCCGTCATGATGCAGCCGCATTGCAAGGAGTATCGGTTGAACATGCAGAATGCGCCTGACCCAGCGGCAAAACGTTCCGAGCCTGATCTGGCCGCGATCCTGGCCGGCTCCCCGGGTGGACGGAAGAAACGCAGGTTCCTTTGGCCGCTGCTAACGCTGCTAATTCTGGTGGTAGCCGGCGTCGCTTACTTCTACATGGGCAGCAGCGGTCCACGCTATGACTATCCAACGCGCCCCGCCAAGGTGGGTGACTTGTCAGTGGTGGTCACGGCAACCGGGTCTGTCCAGCCCACCGACCAGGTGGACATCTCCAGCGAGCTTTCCGGCACCGTCCGCAAGGTCAATGTCAGTTTCAACAGCGCGGTAACGCAGGGCGAGGTGCTGGCGGAGCTCGATACGAGCAAGCAGGAAGCGGATGTGCAGAATGCCCGCGCCCAGTTGGCATCGGCGCAGGCGAGCGTGCTGCGCGCAGAAGCGGAAGCGGCTTCCGCCAAGAACACCTTCGACCGGCTGACCGGCCTGGTGACGAACCGCATCTCCACGCAACAGGAACTCGATGCCGCCCGCTTTGCCTACCAGTCGGCGCTTGCAGCGAAATCGGTGGCGGAAGCGTCCGTGCTGTCCGCCGAGGCAGCTTTGCGATTGGCCGAGCTCAATCTTGCAAAGCTCAAGATCGTGTCGCCGATCGACGGCATCGTGCTGACGCGGGCCGTTGATCCGGGCCAGACAGTTGCTTCATCGCTCAATGCGCCGGTGCTCTTCACCATCGCCGGCGACCTGAAGCAGATGGAGTTGCAAGTGGCGGTCGATGAGGCCGATGTCGGCCAGGTGCAGGAAGGGCAAAGTGCCGTTTTCACGGTGGATGCCTATCCGGAGCGGCAGTTCCCGGCGACCATCCAGGCCGTGCGCTTCGCCTCGGAAACCGTCTCCAACGTCGTCACCTACAAGGCGGTTCTGACGGTCGACAACAGTGATCTGCTGCTGCGCCCCGGTATGACGGCAACGGCAGACATCACCGTCAAGTCTGTTGAAGACGCGCTTCTGGTGCCAAATGCGGCGCTTCGCTACTCGCCGCCAACGACCGCACGCGCTCGCGGCAACTTCCTGACCCGTCTCTTCTCGCCTCCGCGGCCGCGTGGTGGAAACCGCGGCGGCAGTGCCGATGATGCCGCGGCAAACACCCGGGCCGTTTACGTCCGTCGCGATGGTGCGCCACCGCAGCGGGTTCGGGTCGAAACAGGTCCGACAGACGGTGAGTTCACGGTTGTCACCTCCGGTGACATCAAGCCTGGCGACCAGTTGGTGACGGACGCCGTCGCACGTAACAACTGAGGGCCGAGATGACGCTGCCTCCCCTCATCACGTTCAAGGACCTGTCGAAATCATACGGTCGTGGTGAAGCCACCATTCGCGCGCTGGACAAGATCAACCTGTCCATAACCTCCGGCGAGTTCGTCGCGATCATGGGACCGTCGGGTTCTGGCAAGTCCACCGCGATGAACATCATTGGCGGCTTGGACGTGCCCACATCCGGGGAATACCTTTTCCAGGGAATCCCGACGAGCGCCTTCGACCGTTCCCAGCTGACGCTGCTGCGCCGTCACATGCTCGGTTTCGTTTTCCAGGGCTTCAACCTTCTTGCCCGCACCTCGGCGGTCGAGAATGTGGAGTTGCCGCTGGTTTATCGTGGCATGGAGCAACGGGAGCGACGGCGGCGTGCGCTGCTGGCACTTGAACAGGTGGGACTTGCCGGACGCGAGAACCATACGACGCAGGAGTTGTCCGGCGGCCAGCAGCAGCGCGTGGCAATCGCCCGCGCCATCGTCACGGATCCGGCCGTATTGCTTGCCGACGAGCCGACCGGCAACCTGGACACCAAGACCAGCGTCGAGATCATGGACCTCATCACCCGACTCAACCGTGAGAACGGCATCACGGTTATCATGGTGACGCACGAGGAAGACATCGCCGCCTACGGCAAGCGCCTGCTGCGCTTCGTGGACGGGCACCTTGCGTCGGACGAACTCCAGAACGCGGAGGCCGAGCATGTTCTTTGAGACCGCGAAGCTCGCTTGGCGGGCCATCAGCCGCAATATGCTGCGGTCCTTCCTCACCGTGCTGGGCGTGGTCATCGGCGTCGCTGCCGTGATTGCCATGGTCACGGTCGGCAATGGCACCACTGCAAAGGTTCAGGCAGAACTTTCGCGGCTCGGTACCAATACGCTCTTCGTGCGTCCGGGCCACTGGGGCCCGGGGCGTGCCAGCAGTGAGGCCAAGCGTTTTAGCGACAAGGATGTGCTGGCAATCCAGGACCAGGTGAGCGGCCTGCGCGCAGTGGCGCCGGTGAACCGCGGCACGGCAACGATCATTGCGGGCGGCGCCAACCATTCCTCCAGCGTCATCGGCACCACCAATGACTACCTTATCGCCCAGGATTGGACGATCGCGCTCGGTCGCGAGTTCCTGCCGAACGAGGATCGCGGCAGCCAGGCGGCCTGCATCATCGGCGAGACGGTGCGCAAGGAACTGTTCGGGTCGGCCAATCCCGTGGGCCAAAATATCCGGGTCAGCAATGTCGCCTGCCCAGTCGTGGGGGTGCTGGCGGTCAAAGGTCAATCCGGCATGGGTGATGATCAGGATGACACGGTGATCATGCCGCTCAAGCTGCACCAGCGCCGCATCGGTGGCACGACGACCATTTCCAGCATCATCCTCTCGGCACAGGATGGCGTCTCGACCGCCAAGGTTCAATCGGATGTCGAGAACCTGCTGCGCGAACGTCGCCGCATCGGCATCGGCCGCCAGGATGACTTCTCGGTCAACGACATGTCGCAGATCGCCGCGGCCATGACCGGCACGACGGTGCTGCTTACCGGTCTTCTCGGTGCAGTGGCAGCCGTCAGCCTGCTTGTAGGCGGCATCGGCATCATGAACATCATGCTGGTGTCTGTTACGGAGCGAACGCGTGAGATCGGCATTCGCCTTGCGATCGGCGCCCTGGAACGTCAGGTGTTGACGCAGTTCCTGGTAGAAGCGGTGATGCTGTCGATCTTCGGCGGTGTGTCGGGGATTGTAGCGGGCCTTGGCCTCGCCTTCGGCGTCGTCAGTTTCCTCGGCGTGCCGTTCGTGGTCAGCCCGACCATCATCATGCTCGCCTTCGCCTTCTCCGCAGCGATCGGCATGATTTTTGGCTACTTCCCGGCGCGCCGGGCGGCGGAGCTCAATCCGATTGAGGCCCTGCGCCACGAATAAGAAAAGGGCCCGAATCGGCCCTTTGAAAAAAAACGAGAATGTTGCCTTGGATCAGGCGTGGGCTTCCGCTTCACGCTGCTTGGCAAGTGCTGCCAGATCAGCGGGCTTCAGTTCCACGGACTCGCCACAGCCGCAGGCGGATGTCTGGTTCGGGTTCACGAAGGTGAAGCCGGAGCGCATTTTGGTCACCTCGAAATCCATTTCCGTGCCAAGCAGATAAAGCACTGCGGAGGGCTCAATCCAGACCCGAGCACCTTCCCGCTCGATGAGGTCGTCCTTCGGGTTCGGCTCGGTCACGAGATCGATGGTGTATTCCATCCCGGCGCAGCCGCCCTTCTTGATGCCGACACGAATGCCTTTTGCATCAGGGCCGGAACCGGCGACGATCTGCCTGACACGCGCGGAGGCTGCCTCCGTCATCGTCATCACTGCAAAACCCATGGACTATTCTCCTTCCGCAAGCGGGTTCAAGGCCCGCCGCTTCATGGCATTAATGTAAGATCTGGATGTAAATGGATCAATACCAGCCGACGGCCACCTGGGCCTCTTCCGACATTCGCTCGGGCGTCCACGGCGGATCAAACGTCATCTCCACTTCGACGCCAGACACGCCTTCCACGGCGCCAACGGCATTCTCGACCCAGCCAGGCATCTCGCCGGCAACCGGGCAACCAGGCGCGGTCAGGGTCATGACGATCTTCACCATGCGGTCATCTTCGATGTCGATCTTGTAGACGAGGCCCAGTTCGAAGATGTCGGCAGGGATTTCCGGATCATAGACCGTTTTCAGGGCCGCGACGATATCGTCGGACAGGCGAGCGAGTTCATCTGCTGGAATTGCCGACTGGATGATCCCTTCACGGGCATCCCACTTGAACTCGGTTTCTTCGACGGCCATGGCATCATCCTCAGGCAAAGAAGTTGCGCGCATATTCCAGCGCATCGGCAAGCGCGTCTACTTCCGCGCGCGTATTGTACATGCCGAACGATGCCCGGCATGTGGAGGTGACGCCGAAGCGTTTCAAGAGCGGCATGGCGCAATGGGTACCGGCGCGCACCGCCACGCCCTTACGGTCGATCACCATGGACACATCGTGCGCGTGGATCCCCGCAAGCTCAAAGGAAAAGATGCCGCCCTTGCCCGGCGCATTGCCAATGATGCGCAGCGAGTTGATGGCCCGCAGCCGCTCTGCCGCGTAGGCCGCAAGATCGGCTTCATGGCGAGCGATCGCGGCACGACCCACCTTCTCCATGTAGTCCAACGCATAGCCGAGACCAATTGCCTGCACGATTGGCGGCGTGCCGGCTTCGAAACGATGCGGCGGATCGTTGTAGGTGACGTTGTCTTCGGTAACGTCGAAGATCATTTCGCCGCCACCCTGGAAGGGGCGCATTTCCTTCAGACGGTTCGTCTTGCCGTATAGCACGCCGATGCCGGACGGACCGTAGAGCTTGTGCCCGGTCATCACATACCAGTCGCAATCGATGTCCTGGACATCGACCGGCATATGCACCGCACCCTGGCTACCATCAACGAGCACTGGAATGCCCCGCTCGTGTGCGATGCGGCAGATTTCCTTGACCGGAACGACGGTGCCGAGCGCATTCGACATATGCGTGATGGCGACGAGTTTCGTCTTTTCCGTCAGCGAGTTCTCGAAGTCTTCGATGTGGAAGGCGCCCTCGTCATCCACCGGCACCCAGACAAGTTTTGCACCCTGACGCTCCCGCAGGAAATGCCAGGGCACAATGTTGGAGTGGTGCTCCATGATCGAGATGACGATCTCGTCACCCTCGCCGATCTTTGGCACGCCCCAACCATAAGCGACCGTGTTGATCGCTTCCGTCGAGTTCTTGGTGAAGACGATCTCGTCGATCGAACCCGCGTTCAGGAACCGGCGCACCTTTGCGCGCGCCGCTTCGTAGGCTTCCGTCGCAGCGTTCGACAGATGGTGCAGGCCGCGATGGACGTTCGCATATTCAGCTGAATAGGCGTGACTGATGGCATCAATCACGACCTGCGGCTTCTGCGCGGACGCTCCGTTGTCGAGATAGACGAGGGGCTTGCCATGCACCATCGTCGACAGGATCGGAAAATCCTTTCGGATGGCTTCCACGTCATAGACGCCAGACTGCACGTTCTGGTCCATCGTCATTCTCCTTGAGCGCGTGTCGAAAAGCGACGCCGGTCAGGCGTGCTTTTCGAGCCAGGTCGAGATGATCGCTTCCAGCGCCTCGACAAGCGCTTCGTCTTCCAGCTCTTCGACGATCTCGGCCACGAAGGCATTGACCAACATGGCTCGCGCCTTGTTCTCCCGCACGCCACGCGCCATCAGGTAGAAGAGATGGTTGCGATCGATATCGGCGACGGTTGCACCGTGGCCGCAGATCACGTCATCAGCGAAGATTTCAAGTTCGGGCTTCGCCGAAAAATCCGCGTCATCGGACAGCAGCAAGGTGTTGCATGCCATCTTCGCATCCGTCTTCTGGGCATCCGGCGCGACCCGGATCATGCCCTGGAACACGCCGCTTGCCTTGTCAAACACGACGTTGCGGATGATCTCCGTCGAATTGGTATTTGGCACATTGTGGCCAAGCACCAGCGTCACGTCCGTGTGGCTGTCGCCGCCCAGAAGGTTGACGCCACGCAGCGTAAGCTCAGCGCCCTCGCCTTCAACTTCGATCCGTAGTTCCTGGCGAACCAGCTTGCCGCCGGCGTTCACCACGAATAGCCGAAGTTTCGCTTCCGTGCCGAGCTTGATGCGAATCTGGCCGAGATGCGTGTCGGTGGCACCCTGCTGCTGCAGGATGATCCAGGTGACTTCCGCGCCGTCTTCGAGCACCACGTCGCTGATCGACGAAACGAAAGCATCACCCTCCGTCACCGACTGGTGACGCTCGATGATCGTTGCCTTGGATGCCGCGCCAAAGGTAGCGGGAAAGCGGGTGTGGATCTGGCCGCCGGCATGCAGCGCCTGCAACTCGATCGGCTGCGCCACTTCGATATTCGCCGGCACGTTGAGGGCAAAACCATCGCGAACAAAGCTGCCGTTGATGCGCCCGATGGCGTCGTCCTTGTCGAGTGCCGTCAGCGCAGCTGCAGCGGAGCCATCCACCAGCTGATCGTGGTAGGTCGTGACTTCGACGCCGTCGATCAAGGCCTCGGACGTCGCAGCGCCCTGCAGCACCGAAAGAACGGTAGAGCCTTCAAGCACTGGAGCGATCGGGTCGATGGCAGAAGCCGGTGCGGTCGCAGGCAGGCTGCGGAGCAGCGTCTTCAGGTCTGTATAGTGCCAGGACTCGATGCGGCGCGTCGGCAGGCCCGACTTCTTCAGGTCGTCGAGCAGGCGATCACGGCTGCCGATAACGGCGCCGTTGCCCGGCAGTTGGCCGATCTGGCCGCTGAAGGCTTCAACCAGGGCTGACTCGGCGGCGGTGAGACGAGGTGTCGTCTGCATGTTCATCACGCTTCTCCTTCGCCTTACGCAGCTTCCCCGATGATGTCGGCATAGCCGTTTTCTTCGAGCTGAAGCGCCAGCGACTTGTCGCCGGAGCGGATGATCTGGCCCTTGTAGAGGACGTGAACGGTGTCCGGCACGATATAGTCGAGCAGGCGCTGGTAGTGGGTGATCACGATCGTGGCGCGGTCCGGAGACTTCAGCGCGTTGACGCCGTCGGCCACGATCTTCAGGGCATCAATGTCGAGCCCAGAGTCGGTTTCGTCGAGGATGCAGAGGTTCGGTTCAAGCAGCGCCATCTGCAGGATCTCGGCACGCTTCTTTTCACCGCCGGAAAAACCGACGTTGAGCGGACGGCGCAGCATGGCCTGGTCGATCTTCAGCTTGTCGGCAGCTTCCTTGACGCGGCGGATGAAGTCCGGCGTCGTCAGTTCGGCTTCGCCGCGTGCCTTGCGCTGCTCGTTCATCGCTACCTTGAGGAACTGCATGGTGGCAACGCCCGGGATCTCCACGGGATACTGGAAGGCCAGGAAGACGCCCTTGGCGGCGCGCTCCGCCGGATCCAGTTCAAGGATGTTCTCTCCGTTGAACAGGATCTCCCCTTCGGTGACTTCGTAGTCTTCGCGGCCCGAGAGGATATAGGAAAGCGTCGACTTGCCGGAGCCGTTCGGGCCCATGATGGCGGCCACTTCGCCCGGCTTAACCGTCAGGTTCAGGCCGCGGATAATCTCAGTGCCATCTTCAGCGATACGAGCGTGCAGGTTCTTGATCTCAAGCATCTTAATTTCTTTCCGGACATAGTTCATGGCGCACGGGGCGCGAGCGAATTCGTTGAAAGGGCGATCAGCCCACGGAACCTTCGAGCGAGATGCCGATCAGCTTCTGCGCCTCAACAGCGAATTCCATCGGCAATTCCTGAATGACTTCCTTGACGAAGCCGTTGACGATGAGCGCGATTGCCTCCTCTTCGGGAATGCCACGCTGCATCACGTAGAACTTCTGGTCGTCGGAAATCTTCGACGTCGTTGCCTCGTGTTCGATCTTGGCTGAGGCGTTCTTCACGTCGATGTATGGAACCGTGTGCGCACCGCACTTGTCGCCAATCAGCAAGGAATCGCAGTTGGTGAAGTTGCGTGCGTTTTCGGCCCGGCGATGGATGGAAACCTGGCCGCGATAGGTGTTGTTCGACTTGCCAGCCGAAATACCCTTGGAAATGATACGGCTCGACGTGTTCTTGCCGAGGTGGATCATCTTCGTGCCAGAGTCGATCTGCTGGTGGCCGTTGGAAACGGCAATCGAGTAGAACTCGCCACGGCTGTCGTCACCGCGCAGGATGCAGCTCGGGTACTTCCAGGTGATGGCCGAACCGGTCTCGACCTGGGTCCAGGAGATCTTCGAGCGTGCGCCACGGCAATCGCCACGCTTGGTGACGAAGTTGTAGATCCCGCCCTTGCCCTGGGCATCGCCCGGGAACCAGTTCTGAACCGTCGAGTACTTGATCTCGGCATCATCGAGCGCGACGAGCTCGACCACGGCAGCATGCAACTGGTTTTCATCGCGCTGCGGCGCGGTGCAGCCTTCGAGGTAGGACACATAGGCGCCTTCCTCGGCAATGATCAGCGTGCGCTCGAACTGGCCGGTGTTCTTTTCGTTGATACGGAAATAGGTCGACAGCTCCATCGGGCAACGAACGCCCTTGGGAACGAAGACAAAGGATCCGTCGGTGAACACGGCAGCGTTCAGCGTTGCGTAATAGTTGTCGGAGGTCGGGACGACCGAGCCGAGATACTTCTTGATCAGGTCAGGATGTTCGCGGATGGCTTCCGAGATCGACATGAAAATCACGCCGGCCTTCTTCAGCTCTTCCTTGAAGGTCGTGACAACAGAGACCGAGTCGAACACGGCGTCGACGGCCACCTTCGAAGTCTTGACGCCAGCTAGGATCTCCTGCTCGCGAAGCGGGATGCCGAGCTTCTCATAGGTCTTCAGCAGTTCCGGGTCGACTTCGTCGAGCGAGGTCGGTCCCGTCACGTTCTTCGGAGCGGCATAATAGTAGATGTCGTTGAAGTCGATCTTGGGGTAATCGACGCGCGCCCAGGTCGGCTCTTCCATGGTCAGCCAACGCTTGTAGGCATCCAGGCGCCACTCGAGCATCCATTCCGGCTCCTGCTTCTTGGCCGATATGAAGCGAATGATGTCTTCTGAAAGCCCTTTGGGCGCCTTGTCCACTTCGATGACGGTTTCGAAACCGTATTTATACTGATCGATGTCGATCCCGCGGACCTGATCGATGGTTTCCTGGACAGCAGGCATGTCATACTCCAAATCTTGCCGGGTCAAATTCCGGCAATTCTGTCTTTCTTTCAGGAGGACGTAAGCCTCCCTCATGTAGGCGCCAGAAGGCGGTTTTCACACCTTTTGGCAAGCGGAAATTTGCGTTTCCGCAAAGTGTCGACAGCTAGGCTGCCTCTCCGGTCGTTTTCCGACGACCAGCAATTTTCGCAAAGGCGGCGATCGCTCGATCCACATCGGCTTGCGTGGTCTCCGGACCGAGCGAAATGCGCAGCGCGCCAAGCTTCGGATCATGGCCCATGGCCGTCAGCACGTGACTCTCGCCGACCTTGCCGGACGAGCAGGCCGAGCCAGCCGATAAAGCGACGCCCTCGAGATCAAAGGCGATCTGGCCGGTCTCCGACTTCAGCCCCGGCAAGGTGAAGAAGCTGGTGTTTGCCACTCTTGCAACCGACGCACCATGAATGATGACGTCCGGCGCTGCCCGCCGCATGCCTTCTTCCAACCGCGCACGAAGAGCTTCGATAGCAGCATTGCGTCCCGAGACATCGGCTCCCGCCGCTTCCGCGGCCGCGCCGAAGCCGATAACGGCATGGAAGTTTTCCGTGCCGGAGCGGTGTCCCTTTTCCTGTCCGCCACCGCGGATGAGCGGCTTCGGCATCAGTACTTCGCCGCGCGAAATAACTGCACCGGCGCCCTTCGGACCGCCGATCTTGTGCGACGAGATGATCATAAAGTCTGCATCGAGAGCCTGGATATCAACCCCCATGCGACCAACCGCCTGCACGGCATCCACGATCATCAGCCCACCAGCAGCATGCACGAGTGCTGCAGCTTCCCGGACAGGTTGGATAATCCCCGTCTCATTGTTGACGAGCATGACCGCGACCATCGGCATGCCGGTCGTCTTGTCATGCGCCGACAGCAGGCTCTCCAGCGCCACGAGATCCAGCACGCCCGCGGGCGTCACAGGAACTTCCACCACATCCACGGGCTCAAATCGCCCGCCTTCGCGGATCGCTGGATGCTCGATCGCAGATACATAAAGCCTGCCGATCCGGATCGGTGCCCGGCCCATCCGGTAATCCGGCGTCAGCAGGAAGTTTGCGGCTTCCGTCGCGCCGCTGACAAAGGTCACATTTGCAGGCTCTGCTGCAACGAGTGCTGCGACCTGGCGGCGCGCCTTATCCAGCATGTTCCGCGCTGCGCGACCCTCGGCATGAACGGATGATGCGTTACCCGGCAGGTCAAAGGCGTCCAGCATGGCCGCGCGAGCGGCCGCCGATAACGGCGCCGTTGCGTTCCAGTCCAGATAGATGCGGTTCAACGCCATTGCCTGATCAGGTTCCGAATCTAAATAAGTCGATAACTAAGGGAAGTCGAAGGCCGCATTTTCCTTGAATTTTCGGCCAGCCTTGCCTTATGAGACGTCCCATCGGGCGTCCGAAGGGACTGCCCAAAGTTTCGAATGGTTCTAAACTGGGTTCTAGAAAAGCTGAGCGGCTTCGTCAAGTCAAACTCGACGCGAAAAACCGGCCAGAACCTCAAGCACGTTGACCGGAGTACCGATGCCCGAAGTCATTTTCAACGGCCCTGCAGGCCGCCTGGAAGGTCGCTACCAGCCATCCAAGGAAAAGAGCGCACCGATCGCGATCATCCTTCATCCGCATCCGCAGTTCGGCGGCACGATGAACAACCAGATCGTCTACCAGCTCTTCTACATGTTCCAGAAGCGTGGCTTCACGACCCTTCGGTTCAACTTCCGCGGAATCGGGCGCAGCCAGGGCGAGTTCGACCATGGTGCGGGCGAGCTCTCGGATGCAGCGTCGGCTCTCGACTGGGTGCAAAGCCTTCACCCTGATTCCAAGAGCTGCTGGGTTGCCGGTTATTCCTTCGGCGCCTGGATCGGCATGCAGCTCCTCATGCGGCGGCCGGAGATCGAAGGCTTCATGTCGATCGCTCCCCAGCCGAACATCTATGACTTCTCGTTCCTAGCGCCCTGCCCTTCGTCCGGCCTCATCATCAATGGCGACAGCGACAAGGTGGCCCCCGAAAAGGACGTCAACGGTCTTGTGGAAAAGCTGAAGACGCAGAAGGGCATCCTGATCACCCACCGTACGGTTGAAGGCGCGAACCACTTCTTCAACGGACACGTCGAAAAGCTGATGGCCGAGTGCGAGGATTACCTCGATCGTCGCCTCGACGGCGAACTGGTGCCGGAGCCGGCCGCCAAGCGCATCCGCTAAACACTTAAAAGATGAATGAAAGTGGCCGCCAGTGAGCGGCCATTTTTGTATCCGCCCTGCCGCGGACAGTTAGCGGACGATGCTGAGCCCGCCCCATTTGCCGGCAACCGCGACTCGCGCCGGCTGGAAGGTCTGGACGCGGTTACGACCGGCCCGCTTGGCATCATAAAGCGCGGCATCGGCATTGCGCACCGCATCCTCAAAGCCCTTGTCGCCGGAAAAAGTCGAAACCCCAAAGCTCGCGCTCACGACAAAACCTTGCGGCATGCCCGGAACGTCCATGGCCCGGATCCCGGATCGCAGCCGCTCGGCGACCGCGACGGCTGCAGAGAGCTCCGTGTTGGGCAGGAAGATCGCAAACTCCTCACCACCGATCCGCCCTAGGATTGCGCCGGCGGGCGCCTCACGATTGAGAAGGCTGCCGAAGGCGATGATCACAGCATCGCCGGCGTGGTGGCCATAGGTATCGTTGATCGACTTGAAGTGGTCGAGATCGCAAAGGATGACTGAATGCGGGCCTCGTACGGGACCCAGCATCGCGACCTGCACGTCCTTCTCAAAACCACGGCGGTTGCGCAGACCCGAAAGGCTGTCGCGCTCGGCCTTGCCACGCTCTTCAGCCATGAGGTCCACGGTCAGGATTGCAAGCAGCAACAGCCCGACGGCAACGATGATGATGGCCGTGATGCTCTGTGAGGCAATGGCGTAATGGGTGGAAATGTAATCCTTGGGCGAATCCCCGGAGCCAAGTGCGACGGCGAGGCCGGCCTTGGCGAGGAAATGCAGGGCGCCGACCAGAAGCGCGAAACCCAAAGCCCGATCCAGCGGCTCACGCCGGCTCGAACGAAACACGGTGTAGGTGCCGGCGAAGACGACCGCAGCGTAGGAGCCTTGATACAGGACGGGGTAAAGCCAGGTCCCACGCGGAATGTTTTGCGTGATGAAATAGATCGCCATACCGGCCACAAACACCAGCACGCCGTGCCATACCGATACCGGCTTTCGATAGAGTTCCTCGATGCCGGCCCACAGGAAGACGATGCCGGCCAGCACCGTAGCATAGACCCCGGCGGACCAGGGACGCGCGTCGGCCGCGTAAGCAACTCCAAATTCGAAGAGCATCGTCAGCGACGCGACGCCAAGACCGATTGCGAAGGACATGGCGACCCGGCGCCACCGGCTATAAACCGAGATGACTGCAAAGACTGCACTGAAGCAGGTGGCGATGACAAAATTCACCACCAGGAAAAGCACGGCAGAAGACATAACCTATCAATCGCGGAACGTGTGCCGGACGAAATCGCCTTTCCCCGTCTAGGGGCATACACAAAAAGAAAATGTTAAAGACGGCGGGAAGTTTGCTCCTAACCGCAGTTTTATCCGGCTGCTCATGCCTCGCGACTTCATGCGAATGGAAAACCTGCGTCACTTTTTGCAGTGAACGCCGCGGAAAATAATGGTAGAGCGCGGCCACCATACATCTGCCAGAGATAAACAATGTCCAGGTTCAAGTCTGATTTCCTTCGCACGCTCGATGAGCGCGGTTTCATCCACCAGGTCTCCGATGAGGCTGGTCTCGACGATCTTTTCTCGAAGGAAAAAGTGACTGCCTATATCGGCTATGACCCGACGGCGTCGAGCCTGCATGTCGGTCACCTGACACAGATCATGATGCTGCATTGGCTGCAGCAGACCGGGCACCAGCCGATCTCGCTGATGGGCGGCGGCACCGGCATGGTGGGCGATCCTTCCTTCAAGGAGGAGGCCCGCAAGCTGATGACCGTCGAGATGATCGAGGACAACATCGTGTCGCTGAAGCACGTCTTCGCGAACTACCTCGATTACGATCGTCCCGGCAATCCGGCCCTGATGATCAACAATGCCGACTGGTTGCGCCCGTTGAACTACCTCGAGTTCCTGCGCGATGTCGGCCGCCATTTCTCGGTCAACCGCATGCTGTCCTTCGACAGCGTCAAGACGCGGCTCGATCGTGAGCAGTCGCTGTCATTCCTGGAATTCAACTACATGATCCTCCAGGCCTATGACTTCGTGGAGCTCAACAAGCGCGTTGGCTGCCGCCTGCAGATGGGCGGCTCCGACCAGTGGGGCAACATCATCAACGGCATCGATCTGGGTCACCGCATGGGGACGCCGCAGCTGTTTGCCCTCACCTCGCCGCTCCTGACCACCTCGTCCGGTGCGAAGATGGGCAAGTCCGCATCCGGCGCTGTCTGGCTGAACAAGGATTTGCTGCCGGTCTACGACTTCTGGCAGTACTGGCGAAACACGGAAGACGCCGACGTCGTCCGCTTCGCAAAGCTGTTCACGACGCTGCCGATGTCGGAGATCAACAAGCTGGCCCAGCTTGGCGGTTCCGAAATCAACGAGGCAAAGAAGATCCTGGCGACCGAAGTGACAGCGATTCTTCACGGCCGCGCGGCTGCCGAAGAGGCCGCGGAAACGGCTCGCAAGACCTTCGAAGAGGGTGCGCTCTCCGACAACCTGCCTTCGATCGAAGTGCCGGCTGCCGAACTGGAGGCCGGTATCGGCCTGCTCTCGCTGATCGTCCGCGCCGGCCTTGCGGCCTCAAACGGAGAAGCCCGCCGTCACGTCCAGGGCGGAGCGGTGAGGATCAACGACCAGCCGGTTAGCGACGAACGCAAAATGATCGGCAGCGGCGAAGTGACGGCCGATCAGGTCATCAAGCTGTCGCTCGGCAAGAAGAAGCACATCCTCGTGCGCCCCGCCTGATCATCAGGCACAGAACATATAGAAAGGCCCGCTCATGCGGGCCTTTCTATTGGAACTCGAAGATCTGACGGAAGATGCCGGGAGCAATCAGCGATAGAGGATTGACCGTCAGTTTCGGCTTGTCGAACTGGCCTTCGAGCTTGAAGGTGATGCCGAGCAGTCCACGGTCGCGCCCATTCCCGAGGATCGCGCCGATCAGCGGAAGCTCACCGAACAAGCGGTTCAGGCCGTAGGCAGGCATAAACGTGCCAGTCATTTCCATGCGCCCCTTGGCATCCCGGACCAGGCCCTGGAAGGTCGCGCCTATCTGCTCCCCGCGAACGACGCCGTTTTCCACCGCAAGAGAACCGTTGCGGTACAGCAGGCTCGCATAACCACGTTGGAACTTGGCCGACGTCACGTCGATATCCCGCTTGGCGGCGGTACTGAGCGAGCGCCCTTCACGGTCGGCGGTGGAGACGAGCGATTGCAGTTTCTGCTCGTTGATCAGAGAGAAGCTGCGCAGGTCGATCGCGCCGGTCCAGACGTCGCCCTGTTCCCGCAGCCGCAAGTTCAGAAGGCCGCCGCGCATGTTGCCGTAGAGGTTCAGGAAGCGGGTGACGGCGCCGGCATCACCGCTGGTGATCGAGATCGTGTCGCCGCCATTCATGCGGCTGACGACCGCCTGCCGGCTTTCGGTCACGCCGGAAAAGTCGGCCGTCTTGATGTCGCCCCCACGGGTCGAAAGCAGCAAGGTGACGTCGGAGAGGCTCTGGTCGTGGAAGCCGATCATCCGGTCGACCTTGGCACGGATGGTGGTGTTGTCCGTATCGCTCTTCCCGCCTTTGCCAGACCCGCTGCCCTCACTGCCAGAACGGAGCGCGGTGATCACCGGCCGCATGTCGACAACCGATCCGTTGATGCTGACGTCGAAGCCGCCCTTTGTGCGCTTCAGGGAGACGGCATAGCTGTCCGACGGTGACAACTGCATTTGCGCGAAGTTGGCAGAAACAAGCGAGCCACCGGCCAGCGCAAGCTCTCCCTTGGCGCCGAAGCCTTCTCCGTCGAGCCTGAAGTTACGCACATCGATCTGTTCGCCATCCTCCGATAGGTCGAATTCCGCCTTGGCCGGGACGCCGCTGCCTTTCGTCCAGCCGATCCACGGCACCGAAAGGGTGGCGCGCCCGAGATCAAGCGACACCGCCTGACGCTTCTCGTCGATGCGGGTGAACTGGGCGGTGATCGTCCCGTCAATGACATCGGAAAGGCCCGGAGCAAGTTTCTCCCTCTGCGCATTGTTGAGCACGGCTTTTACGACCCGCTCCCGCTTTACGGCGGAAGAGGAATCGACGGGTTCGACCAGCGTGATATCAGCGGGTACCTCATCGATATTGCCCTTGGCGACAAGGCGGGCGGCCTTGTTGTCCACGTCGAGCGTTCCAGAGAGAGATGAAATCTTCCGACCGGAGAATTCCGGCTTGAGGTCGACCTTGTCGAGGTCGGCGTGCGCGTTCCATGTCGGCTTGGGCGGGTTGTGCGCCTTGATCAGCCCCATCCGCGCTGTCAGATCGACTCGAGCCTGCCCAGAAAAATCATCCGGCTTGAACCCGGTGCCCTTCAATGCGCCGATCGGCTCGAAGTTCGCAAGCTCGGTCACGGCGTCTGCGGAACCGGCCACCTTCAAGGTCAGGTCCGCCATCAGCGGCTGGGAATAGGTTGAAGCAATGGCAAAGCGTCCACCTTCCACCGCAACGGAGCGACCCGACGGGAAGAAGGAGGCGGCGCGCGCCACATCGACCTTCATGACCTCGCCCTTGAGGTCGAAGCGACCGTTGATATTGCGGAGCGGCGGAACGTCGCCCGGAAGGTTCATTCGCGCCTCGGCGATATCGAAGCTGATCTGAAGCTCGTTCTTGTTGAGCTCCATTGGGATCCCCGGGCCCTTCATACGCCCGGCGGGGATGAAGACTGCGATTGATCCGTTAGTGACCGTTCCGCCGAACAGGTTCTCCATCACCCAGTCGCGTGGCTTTCGCGCCATCCAGAACGGCCAGAGCTGCTTGACGCCCGTAACCTGCATTTCCGGCAGTTGCGCACCAAAGCTGATCTCCGGCGACTCGTTGCTGAACCGCACCTTCAGCGCTCCGGCCATCCGCCCGAGCGGGCTGGAGACGGCCATTTCGTCAAACTGAAGCTCCCGATCTGCCGAAAGGTAACGGCCGTTGGCCTTGAGGTCGAAACGCGCCGGCTGCTCGTCTTCCGTCGCGCCGACCGCCGTGCCGCCGCTCACCAGCAGGTCGAGCCCGAAACCCAGCCGCGTATCGTTCGGATCGAGGCGGTTCAGGTCGATGACTGCGCCAGTGAAGGGTACGATGGTCGGCCCGAAGCGAGCTTCCGACTCCAGGAGTTCAACGGAATTCTTGCCGAAGTTGTATGCGACGTTGATCTCAGCGCCCGAGAATGTCTGCTGGATGCCGTCGAAGTAGAAGTGCCCCGGAGACTGGCGGAGCTTGGCGGTGATCGACGGCTTGACCTGCTCGCGCGAGCGGGTCGCGGCAAGCTCGAGGTCAAGATTGCCTTCAAACCCCTCGCGCGGACGCCCGTCATCGGTGCGCTGGAGAAGAAACGGCGTGACCTCCAGCCCCTGAAGCCGCGCTGACAGTGCGGTCGTCACACCGTTTACGGTGCTCGAGGCTGCGGTCAACTTTGCCTTGCGATCATTCAGACTGATCACGCCGCCGACTTCGATCTCGCCTTCGGCGCTACGCGCGACCTGTAGATCTTCGACCATCAGCGTGACAGGCTTGCGCCCAGGCGCGGCGGGCAAAAGAATCTGAATGCCGGAGATGCGGGCGGAGCCGGTCCCCGTACGCTCGATCAGGCCTCGTGCCTCATCAAACCGCTGGAACGCCTGTTCCAGCAAGGCTGGCATGGCATCGACGCGGACATCCGACAACGGAAGCGGGTCGCCGTCTGGCAGTTGCGCGGTATCAAGGCGTATGTCTTCAGCCTCGATGTTCTTGATCGAGACCCGGCCGCTCAAGAGGGCGATGGGATCAACCGCCATGCGCATGGCACCGGCGCGGCTTAGGTGTTCACCCGTCGCCTGCTCCACGATGTCGACATTGCGGGCTTCGAGAGCCAGGCGGAAACGGGAATCAAATCGGATCGCGGCCGAGCCAACCGAGGCGACATAACGTGGCCCGATCGCCGAATTAAGGGCTGTCTGCGCCCGCGATGACAAGGCGCCGTCCACAATGCCGCCTTCGATGGCAAAAACGGCGCTGCTGATCGCCAGCATGACAAGCATGAAAAACAGCACGCAGGTCTTGCCGATGCGCTTGAACCGCGACCGCGGCGGCGGGCAATGGACGATGAGTGGATCTTCTACCTGGGCAGAAGGGAGTTCGTGCAAGGGGCGGATTTCTTTCCGGCTGAAACGAACCCTTTCACCTCGAATTTCCGCCATCAGGTTGAGAACTCATCTTTCTGCTTCTGCAGCCCATCAGGACGCAATTGGTCTGGACGACGCACCCGCCACTATATACCGATTGCGGCGAATATCACTCAAGATACAGGCGAAAGAAAGGAAATCCATGGCTGATTTGACCGTTGGCGACGCAGCTCCGGACTTCGACGTTCCGCGCGACGGCGGCGACAGGATATCCCTCAGCGCCTTCTCGGGCAGGCCGGTCGTCCTCTACTTCTATCCGAAGGACGACACGAGCGGATGCACGAAGGAAGCGATCTCCTTCACCGAGCTTGCGCCCGAGTTCGAGGCGATCGGAGCGGCCGTCATCGGCATCTCACCTGACAGCGTCTCCAAGCACGACAAATTTGCCAAGAAGTACAGCCTGTCCCTCATCCTCGGGTCGGATGAAGACACTCAGGTTGCACAGCGCTATGGCGTCTGGAAGGAGAAATCCATGTATGGACGCCGCTACATGGGGATCGAGCGCACGACATTCCTTGTCGACACAGATGGCAAGATCGCCAGGATCTGGCCGAAGGTGAAGGTCGCCGGCCATGCAGAAGAAGTCCTGGCGAGTGCAAAGGCACTTTAAGCGAGGCAGCGATGAGCAGAGAGTTTGCAATCACGTCCCTGCGCGGTGGAGCAACCGCGGCGATCATGTCAGCCGACCTCGACCGAAAGACGCGACTGGCGCAGGAAAGTGCCACACGCTGGTTCGAACGGCGGCTGTCTCTGCGCTCGCCACTCGATCCGCCGCTGCCGGATCGCCCCGGCCGGCCGGAGAAGCCCGAGCTAGTACCGCCGAAGGCCGTGGCAAAACGATCGCTGCATACAAAGCAGGGGCGAATCGCCCTCCTCCATTCGATCGCTCATATCGAGCTCAACGCTGTCGACCTTGCCCTCGACATCGTCGCCAGGTTCGCCACCGAACCGGTGCCGAATTCTTTCTTCGACGGCTGGATGCAGGTGGCGTTCGAGGAGGCGAAGCACTTCCGCATGGTGCGTGAGCGGTTGAACGACCTTGGCGCCGACTATGGCGACATGCCCGCGCATGACGGTCTGTGGCAGGCGGCGCATTCCACCCGCAACGATCTGACGGCGCGGCTCGCCGTCGTTCCGCTGATCCTTGAGGCGCGTGGGCTGGATGTCACGCCGTCGCTGCAGGCTAAGATGCGAGAAACCGGCGACATGGAAACGGCGGCGGTGCTCGACGTCATCTACAACGACGAGAAGGGCCATGTGGCGATCGGCGCGAAGTGGTTCAGGTTCCTTTGCGCCCGCGAACGACGTGATCCTGCTGCCACGTTCCAGCAACTGGTGCGGGCGAATTTCCGCGGCTCGCTGAAGGCGCCGTTCAACGATGTGGCACGCGCCGAAGCGGGGCTCACCCCGTCCTTTTACCGGTCGCTGACATCGACCAGCAACGCCTGAGCGGGCGCCTGCTAAAGCGAACGTTAACCATATCCATGTGTACTTCTGACGCAGCGAAAGCGACCGAATGAGTCGTATCTCCGGGAGAATCGCGTGGGTAAGGGAAGCGACAGTCGAGTTTTTGGTAAACGCGCACAGCAGCACGTTCTGATTCTCGCCAGCGGCGACAAGATCCGCCACATGACGATCCGGCCCTGGATGGCCGGTCTCGTGTTCGGCTCCCTTGGCGTCTTTGCAATTGGCTACCTCGCCGCCACCTCCTACCTCGTCATCCGCGACGACCTGATCGGCGCCACCATGGCGCGGCAGGCGCGCATGCAGCATGAATACGAGGACCGGATTGCCGCGCTCCGCGCGCAGCTCGATCGCATAACGTCGCGCCAGCTGCTCGATCAGCAGGTCGTCGAGCAGAAGGTCGAAAAGCTTCTTGAACAGCAGGACGCGCTGTTTTCCCGCCACGGGAAGCTCGGCTCCCTCCTGAACCGTGCCGAGGAGTCGGGCCTCACCGATTCCACGGTAGAACCGAAGGCAGACACCAAGGAGAAACAGGCCTCGTTGTCGGGCGGACGTGACGCAGCGCTTGTGATTCGCAAGCTGCTCTCCGCTGAGAAGCCGGCTGCCTCCGTTGCAGCCCTCGGCTACACGCCGCTTCGGGAAAACATGGCGGATCGTGCTGACCGTGTCTTCTCAAAGGTGACGCTGTCGCTGAAAAACATCGAGAAGGAACAGCTCGTCCGGATCAACAACCTTGCTGCCGGAGCGGCGGAAACGGCGGACGCGATTGCCACCATCCTGCGCAAGACCGGTGTATCCGTTGCAACTGCGGAAACGCGCGACAAGGCGGAAGAAGGCGTCGGCGGCCCCTATGTCGCGCCGCAACTCAACATCAGCGGTTTTGATGCCTCGCTTGAGGAACTGGACGCGCAATTAAGCCGGCTTGAGAGCGTGCGCGAGACCGCCCGCAATCTGCCCTTCGGGAACCCTGCCCCGGGCCATCCGGTGACGAGCCGCTATGGCAACCGAATCGACCCATTCCTCGGGCGGCTGGCGCTCCACGCGGGTATCGATTTTAAGGCCGAAACGGGGCAGCCGGTAAAATCCACCGGCAGCGGCAAGGTCACCATCGCCGGGCCTGCGGCAGGATACGGAAACCTCGTCGAGGTCGACCACGGCCAGGGGATCACCACCCGTTATGGCCATCTGTCGCGCATCCTCGTTCGCGAAGGAGACACGGTGGCGACTGGCGACGTCATCGGTCGCGCCGGGTCGACGGGCCGCTCCACCGGCCCGCATGTCCATTACGAAGTCCGGCGCGATTCCAATCCCGTTGATCCGGTCCATTTCCTCAACGCTGGAATGAAGCTGGGCAGCTACCTGAACTAGTCCCTCAAGGCGCCTTCTCTCGTCATGCGCGCGATATCGGTAGGGGGATCGATCTTTAGGATGTTCATTCACCAAATGCACAGCGGAATTGCCCGCTTTCCTTGACTTTCCGGCGTTTAGGTCCTATGTCGCGGCCAGTTGGCGCCCCTTTTCCGGGGCTTGCCTGTCTAGATGTTCGCGTAGAACCGGAACGGAAACAGAACTTCCTTTGACCACATTTGCTGAACTTGGCCTGAGCCAAAAAGTCTTGTCCGCTGTCACTGACGCGGGTTATTCGACACCCACGCCGATCCAGGCTGGGGCGATTCCGCCTGCGCTGCAGCGCCGCGATATCTGCGGTATTGCCCAGACGGGAACCGGCAAGACTGCGTCTTTCGTTCTGCCGATGCTGACGCTTCTGGAAAAGGGTCGTGCTCGTGCGCGCATGCCGCGCACGCTGATCCTGGAGCCGACCCGCGAACTGGCCGCGCAGGTGGCCGAGAACTTCGATAAATACGGCAAGAATCACAAGCTCAACGTCGCACTCTTGATCGGTGGCGTGTCCTTCGATGAACAGGATCGCAAGCTTGAGCGTGGCGCCGATGTGCTGATCTGCACGCCAGGCCGCCTGCTTGACCACTGCGAGCGCGGCAAGCTTTTGATGACCGGCGTCGAGATCCTCGTCATTGACGAAGCCGACCGCATGCTGGACATGGGCTTTATTCCGGACATCGAGCGGATCGCCAAGATGATCCCGTTCACCCGGCAAACGCTGTTCTTCTCGGCGACCATGCCACCGGAGATCCAGAAGCTCGCCGACCGGTTCCTGCAGAACCCAGAACGTATCGAAGTTGCCAAGCCCTCTTCCACCGCGAAGACCGTGACCCAGCGCCTCGTCGCGTCCCACTCCAAGGACTACGAGAAGCGCGCGGTGCTCCGCGAGCTGATCAAGGCGCAGGACGATCTCAAGAACGCGATCATCTTCTGCAATCGCAAGAAGGACGTCGCCGACCTCTTCCGGTCGCTCGATCGCCACGGCTTCTCGGTCGGGGCGCTGCATGGCGACATGGACCAGCGTTCGCGCACCACGATGCTGGCGAACTTCAAGGACAACAAGATCACGCTGCTTGTAGCGTCTGACGTCGCTGCACGCGGTCTCGATATCCCTGACGTTAGCCACGTCTTCAACTTCGATGTACCGATTCACGCCGAAGACTATGTCCATCGTATCGGTCGTACCGGTCGTGCGGGTCGTTCGGGTGCGGCGTTCACGATCGTCACCAAGTCGGACACCAAATATCTCGACGCCATCGAAAAGCTCATCAACGAGAAGATCGAGTGGCTGAACGGCGACCTGTCTGCCTTGCCCGCGCCAATGGAAAGCCATGACACCGGTCGTGGGCGCAAGGGTCGCGACGAAACCAAGGAACGTGGCCGCGGTCGCCGTGGTGCGTCCAGCCGCGAGCGTGCCGAGCCGGTCGAGGCAAAGAATCCGGAAGTCCAGATCGAGGCCGAGAAGGCTGTCGAAGAACAGAGAGTGGAAAACGTGAGACCTGAGCGCAAGTCAGACAGGAAGCCGCAGAACAACGGCGGCAACCGCAGTGCTCGGCCTTATCCTGCCAACGACGACGCTCGCGATCGTCGTTCGCGCCACCATCGCGACCACGACGACGGCCCGACTCCGGTCGGCTTCGGCGACGATATCCCGGCTTTCATGCTGATCGTCGCAAACGCCCGCACCTGATGCAGTCATCAAGATGTCCGCAAAACCTGGGACAGACTTTCCCGGCGTTGGCGTGGGGCTTGTGCTTCAGCGCGACGATGGCAAGGTCCTGCTGTGCAAGCGCCTGAAGGCGCCGGAAGCCGGGTTCTGGAACATTGTTGGCGGCAAGGTGGATCCCATGGAGCCATCTGCGGACGCCGCACGCCGTGAAGCGGAAGAAGAAACCGGGCTCACGATCCGCCGGGTTGAGTTTCTTTGCCCCACCGAGCAGATCATCAAAGCGGACCGGCAGCATTGGGTCTCGCTCATCTATATCACGAGCGACTTCACCGGTGAGGCTCAGCTCACCGAGCCGGACAAGCTCTCGGACATCGGCTGGTTCGACCTCGACAACCTGCCGCAGCCGCTTTCCGCCTTCGCGCAGGTCGCTTTCGAAAAGCTCGCGCGCCGTTAGAGGAAAAAGCCGCTCCGGAAGACCGAAGCGGCACTCTTCATGAAAAGCGATAGATCAAAGCGAGCCATCTCCGGGAACCCGTCCCGGCTGCCTCCAGTACAACCCGATAGTAAGCGTGGCTTACTATCGTTATCAACCCCTTTCCCCCGAACAATGTATTCCAGATTAGCCACTTGAACGCACGGCGGCTTCAAATGCGAGGCGGACCCACTTTCGCATCTCGTCCGGGTCATCGAGCGCCTCATCCGGTATCGTCCAGTAAGGCATTGGCACCGGCGTGCCCTTCTTGTTCTGGTAGACCCACTGCCGCGCGCCGGCCGCCGCAAATTCCGGTCCGCTGACGGCATCGGCCTTGAGCAGGATCTCGTCGTGAAGATCGACCGCGACGATCAGGCCCTGGTGATAGATGCCCTTGCCGCCGAACATCCGTCGGATCGATACGGGACCGAGGCCTTCAAACATCTCTTCTATGGCGGCATTGTCCATCGCCATCGTTACGCCCTCAGGACACCGCCCGCGGCCGTCACGGCCTCCGGGGTATCCACATCGAGATGAGCGGCGGGTCCGATCTCCACATCAACCACCGGCAGCCCCGATGTCTCGATGATCGCCCGCGCGCCAACGTCGCCCTCCAGCCGCAGGACAGCGCCGTAGGTGGCTCTTGGCAGGATGATCGGGTTGCCCCGCTTGCCATTCGACACCGCGCGAACCACCGCCCTGCCATCCGCGTCACGGAACGCGGAGATGAGCATCCTTATGTGCTCGGCGGTCACACCCGGCATATCGGCGAGCATCACCAGGATGCCATCCGATTCGGCGACTGCCGGATGTGAAAATCCGGTGACGAGAGAGCTCGCCATGCCCGATGGGAAGTCCGGATTATGAGCCGTGATGAGGTCAAGGTCAGCCAGAGCGGCCTCAACCTCTTCCTGCCGATGGCCCGTCACGGCGACAACCGGGCTGACCTGCGATGACAAAAGCGTCTGCGCCGAACGGCGCACCAGCGGCACGCCCTCGAATTCCGCAAGCAGTTTGTGCTGGCCGTCGCTACCCATCCGCCGCGCCTGGCCGGCCGCCAGCAAGACCGCAGCAACCGTGGCAACTGCCGGCGTCTTCTCGGCGAGATCGCGCGGTCGGGGCCGCGTCGGTATCTCCATCAGCAGCCCTCCAACACCCATGCCGGTGATATCGTACGACGTCGGCACCTCGCCCGCCAACAGACGGTTCAAGACCCAGTCGAAACCGTTTTCCTTCGGTGAGCGGGCGCAGCCTGGTGCCCCCAGAACCGGAACATCGCCCATCCATCCCAGCACAAGCAGGTTGCCCGGGTCGACCGGCATGCCAACCTGTTCCACCTCTCCGCCCGCGCGGCGAATCGCATCGGGAATGACGTCCTGCGGATCGGCGACGGCCGATGCCCCGAAAATGATGACCATGGCAGGATCACTTGGACCACCGAGGTGGAGTTCCGTAAGCACCTCCGTCAGCCGGTCCGCGTTGTGCGGGATCCGGATCTCGCGAACCAGGCGGCTACCCGAGGGTGCCAAGCGTTGCTCCAGCAATTTGGCCGTTCGATCCATGACCGAGGTCTTCAGCGACGGCAGCTCTGTTGCGATCAATGTCACCGCATGAGGACGGAACGGCTTGACCTCGAAGGGCGTGGCATTTCGCAGAAGTTCAACAGCCTCCTGGACCTTCAGACCCGAAACGGCCAGAGGAATGATCTTGACCGTAGCGACCATGTCTCCGGCACGCACTGCAGCGTGATCAGCCACGGTTGCGAGCGTAATGGCCGGGTCTATGCGGTTCAGCCGGTCGATGACCGCCTTGTCCGCAACGAACAGGCCATTCTCCTTCGCATAGACGTTGACGCGCCCCGTCGTAGCGGCAGAAAAACGCAAACCGTCCAGCGCGATGGCGCCTGCAATGGCCTGGGCCGCCTGATCCTCGAGAAGATCCTCGGGATCAAGCCGCACTGCGACCACCGTCTCTACGCCTTCGGCCTCCAGCCGTTCGACTTCCCCACGCGTCACAACATCGCCTTTCGAGAGGCGGCCCGACGACAGCCGGATGCTGTGCGCGAGAATTGTGCCCTCTGCTTCAGCGAGAGGAAAATGCCCATACTTCATATGGTCACCCAGCAGTGACAAATTCGCGGCGGCGGAAGGCCTGCACGATCTGCGCCAGCGTCGCGAGCGCGATTTCGGCCGGGCTTGCGGCGCCGATATCCAAGCCGATCGGTGCAGAAATGCGGGCAATCTCCGCCTCCGATCGTCCCAAGGCCTTCAGTCGCTCGACGCGCTTGGCATGCGTTTTTCGGCTGCCGAGTGCTCCAACGTAGAAACAACCCGACCGCAGCGCCTCCGAAAGCGGAAAGTCATCGATCTTCGGATCGTGGGTGACTGCGGCAAGCGCCGTATAGGCGTCCAGCGGGCGGTCCTTCAGCACATCCTCCGGCCAGTCAGCGATGAGTTCGACGCCTTCGAAGCGTTCCTCCGTTGCAAAGGCAGTCCGCGGGTCAATGATCGTCAGGTCGTATCCCGCAACGGGCGCCATGCGCGCCAGAGCCTGGCTAATATGCACCGCGCCTATAACGACGATGCGCGGCGGCGGAAGATGGACGTTCAGGAACAGGTTCTTTCCTTCAACCTCGACCGTTCCCGCCTTGCCGCTGCGGAAAGCCTTGCCCACTTCGTCGCCGAGAGGACCGGCGACCGGCTCTCCTTCGAGGATCAGCCGCACCTCGTCGCTTGCGAGATCGCTCACCACCACCGCCGCCTGGCGTGATTTCCGGGCAGCGTTCAGCCGTTTCAGCAGGTCAAGCTGCATCAGCCGAGCCTTTCCACATAAACCTTGATCCGCCCGCCGCAGGAGAGCCCCACCTGCCACGCGGTCTCGTCCGCCACGCCGAATTCCAGCATCCTCGGCGCGCCACTGCCGATCACGTCCAGCGCTTCGGTGATGACGGCGCCTTCGACGCAGCCGCCCGAAACGGAGCCTTCAAAGTTGCCGTCACTGTCAATCACCAGATGGCTGCCGGCCGGCCGCGGCGCCGAGCCCCAGGTTTCAACCACGGTTGCGATGGCGACGTCACGTCCCGCCTGCTTCCAGGTTTGCGCAGTGGTGAGTGGGTCCAAAGTTGCTGTCGAGGTCATGCGACCCTCCTAATGTCCAGATAACGCCGCGGATCTGCGGCATTCGTCATGTTTGCCGACAAGGCTGACGCGAGGTCAGCAAGAGACTGTAGATTGTGCACCGCACGGAACTCATCCACATGCGGAAGCATCGCCTTCACGCCTCGCGCCTTGGCTTCGAAACCATCGAAACGCAGCAACGGATTCAGCCAGATGAGCCGACGGCACGACCGGTGCAGCCGGTCCATTTCCGTTTCAAGCTCTTCCACGCCTTCCCGCTCCAGGCCGTCGGTGATCAGAAGCACGACGGCGCCCTGACCCAGCACGCGTCGCGACCAAAGGCGGTTGAACTCGGCCAAGGTCGAGCCGATCCGGGTTCCGCCGGACCAGTCGCGTACCGCATCGCTGCAAAGAGCGATTGCTTCGTCGGGATCGCGCCGCCGCATCTCGCGCGTCACGTTGGTGAGCCGCGTACCGAACAGGAAGGTATGCACTCGCGTCCGCTTCTCTGTCAGCGCATGCACGAACTGCAGGAAGATTCGCGTGTATTGGCTCATCGAGCCGGAAATGTCGGCGAGGATGACAAGAGGCGGTGGCATCATCTTCCGCTGGCGAAAACGTGGCAGGATGAGATCGCCACCACTTCGCATGGCGTGGCGCATCGTCGCGCGCGGATCGATGATCGGTGGCCGATGTGAACTCTTGAACCTGCGCGTCGCAACCTTGTCGAGCGGCAAGGCGAGCTTCTTCAGTTCCTGCCGGGCCCGGGCGAGTTCTGCGGCCGTCATCTGCGCGAAATCCGTGTGCTTGAAGACTTCGTTGGCGGACACGGTGAAGCGGGAATCGACCTCGACCTGCGGTTCTTGTTTCGGAGGCTTGCCCTGCTGCTCGGCGGTCAACGCCTCGCCGGCCCGGGTCGATCCCGCCCTCTGCTTTTCCCTCTGGCGCCCAGCCGGTGCCTTGGGAGACATCAGTGCGATCATCTTGCCGACAAGATCTCTCGGCCTCCAGAACAGCTCGAACGCCTCGTCGAAAACCGGTTGATCCTCGTGCCGCTTGACGAACACCGCCGATAGCGCGGCATGAAACTCTTCGCGTGAACCGATCCCGATCGCATCCACGGCGGCGATTGCGTCAGCCGCAGCGGCCGGTCCCGTCTTCAGCCCTGCACGGCGCAGGACGCGGGAGAAATAGACAAGGTTGTCGGCAAAGCGGCCAGAACCCGCGGCTTGGTCACTGACCATCAAGCCGTTACCGTTTCCCGCTGCTTTGTCCGACCCCGCCGACATGCCTACCCCGCCTGCAGTTCTGTTTTGACCTCGGCCAGCACACGTTCGCCCTCGCCGCCGCGCACACGGCCGATGTCTTCCTGATATTTAAGAAGCGTCCCGAGCGTATCGGCGATCGTTTCCGGATCGAGAGCCACCCGATCAAGTTCGGTCAGCGCCGTCGCCCAGTCGATGGTCTCCGCCACACCGGGATTCTTGAACAGTTGCAGCGTTCGGAGCTTCTGCACGAAAGCCACGATCTGCTGCGACAACATGTCCGGACAGTTCGGCACCTTGCGCCGGATGATCTCCAGCTCCTGCGCGGCATCGGGATAATCAACCCAATGGTAGAGACAGCGCCGCTTCAGGGCATCGTGGATTTCGCGGGTGCGGTTGGTCGTCACGATGACGATCGGCGGCTCGTCGGCCTTGATTGTGCCGAACTCGGGGATCGTCACCTGGAAATCGGAGAGCACTTCCAGGAGGAAGGCTTCGAATGCCTCGTCGGTGCGGTCGAGTTCATCGATCAGGAAGACAGGCGGCTTCCCGCCTGGTTCGCCGAGCGCGTGCAGGACCGGCCGACGGATCAGGTGGCGCTCCGAAAACAGGTTGGCCTCAATAGCGTTGCGATCCTTGACGCCAGCCGCCTCCGAAAGCCGGATGTCCAGCATCTGCGCCGGGTAATTCCACTCGTAAACAGCAGAGGACAAATCGAGCCCCTCGTAGCATTGGAGGCGGATCAGCGGCCGGTCCAGCGCCTTGGCGATGCTCTTGGCGATCTCCGTCTTGCCGACACCCGCCTCGCCTTCCAGGAACAGCGGCCGCTTCATCTTCAGCGCCAGAAAAACCACCGTGCCGAGAGCCCGCCCGGCGAGATAATCCTCAGCGCCGAGCATGGCGATGGTTTCATCGATCGAGGCAGGCAGAGCGCGCATGGTGTCGTCTGGCATGAAATATTCCCTCAACGGCAACCTGTTGATCCGCAGCCGGCGTTTCCTCCTGGCCGGAGCGGAGCTTGATCTCCCGCGAACGGGATAGCGAGCGAAACAGATCACCTTCGGCGTGTTCAGGCAATATGGTGAGGCGGAGGCATGAAGTCTACGCAGCCGCTCGCAAATCCGCTACCGACAGGAATCTCTTTGACGGCTGGGCCGAGAGGGGTAAATGTCGAGACAGGTGAAATGGCAGGGAATGCATGACAGCCAGACGTCTCATCATCGCCGGTCTTTTGGCCGTGATCGGCTCTTCTCAGCCCGCAGCCGCGGCGGTGATCGGCGTTGTTGCACCTCGCTCCGGACCTTACGCACTGCTGGGCACGCAGATCTTCGAGGGTGCACGCGCTGCCGCCAAGGCCGTTGGTGATACGCTGGTCGAGGTCGAAGAGAGCTGCGAAGAGAAAGATGGAGCGTCGGTTGCCAAGGCGCTTGCCGACGCCAAGGTTGCCGCTGCAGTCGGCTTTCTCTGCGTCGAGACGCTGACCACGGCACTTCCTGCCCTTAAGGCCGCGCAGATCCCCTCCATCACGGTCTCCGTGCGCTCGAAAGTCCTCATGGAAGATGCCTTGCGCAACAACTGGCCCTTCTTCCGGATGGCGCCAGCCGAAGGCGCGGAAGCAGAGCAGCTTGCCGAAACGATCCTGCGCCTGTGGAAAGCAGAGCCGGTCGCCTTCATCGAAGACGGTACGATCTATGGACGCGAGCTTGTGGGAGCGGTCCGCCAGCAACTCGAACCCAAAGGCATGACGCCGGCCTTCACCGACACGTTCCGTCCTGGGCAGGAACAGCAGATCGCGCTTGTTCGCCGTTTCGCCAAGGCGGGCATCACCCATGCCTTGTTCGGCGGGGACCGGAACGATGCCG
Source organism: Neorhizobium turbinariae (assembly GCF_023223505.1). NCBI lineage: Bacteria > Pseudomonadati > Pseudomonadota > Alphaproteobacteria > Hyphomicrobiales > Rhizobiaceae > Neorhizobium > Neorhizobium turbinariae. The sequence continues at coordinate 108,502 of NZ_JALPRY010000015.1, read as the reverse complement.
CGATCATTGCGCGCGATGCAGCAGCCGAGAACGTGCCGCTGACGCTGCTCGGCGGTGACACGTTGCGCGGCCCCAACCGCCCCGTTCCGCTACCTGATGGTGTCTTGGCGATCGCCATTCCTGATTACGCGTCGCTTCCCTCTGCTGCACCGGCCGTCGCTGCACTTCGCGCGAAAGGGCTTGAGGTCGAAGGCTATATGCTGCCGGCTTACGCAGCGGTTGAACTTGCTCACCAGGCGGTGACAGCCGGACAAGAGCCTGTCGCGGCTTTCGCGGGCATGAGCTTCAGCACCGCTATTGGACCAATCCGCTTCGATGAGAACCACGAGCTTGCCGACAACCCGTTCCGTTTGCTTGAATGGCGCGGCTCGGGCTTCGTGCTGTCACCAGCCGCAACCGACTAGCCGTTGTTCCTCTCGCATCTGGATGGTAGAGGGCGCCAACAACCGGAGAACACGTTGATGACCCTGCCCATTCGCATCGCACCGTCCATTCTTGCCGCGGACTTCTCCAGGCTTGGCCAAGAGGTCAAGGATGTGGTCGACGCCGGGGCCGACTGGGTGCATCTCGACGTGATGGACGGGCATTTTGTGCCCAACATTTCCTTCGGGCCAGACGTCATCAAGTCGCTGCGGCCGTACACCTCCGCCTTCTTCGATTGCCACCTGATGATTTCGCCGGCTGATCCGTATCTTGAAGCCTTCGCCAAGGCCGGCTGCGATGGCATCACGGTGCATGCCGAAGCCGGTGCGCATCTTCACCGCTCGCTCCAGACGATCCGTGGCCTCGGCAAGAAGGTTGGCGTCACGCTCAACCCCGCAACGCCGCTTTCGGTCATCGAGAACGTGCTGGACGACGTGGATCTCATCCTGATCATGAGCGTCAATCCAGGATTCGGCGGCCAGAAATTCATCCCTGCGATGTTCGACAAGATTCGTGCTGCCAAGGCGATGATCGGCGCGCGAACGATCGAGCTGGAGGTTGATGGTGGGATCACGGCGGATACCATTGGGGCCGCCACGGCTGCCGGCGCGAATGTCTTTGTGGCGGGCTCCGCGGTCTACAAGGGTGACGGCGTCACCGCCTATCGCGAAAATATCGCGCGCCTCAAGCAAGCTGCAGGGGATGGTCGAGGATGAGAAGCCAGCGCCACCTGCTTAGCCTGCCTGTTCTCGGCGCAGTCGTAGCCCTCGCCGCCGCGCCCGCGCAGGCAGGCGATATCGCAAGCATCCGACCGATCGGTTTTTCGCCAGATGGCGCGGTCTTCGCCTTCGAGGAATACGGCATCCAGGATGGCTCCGGCTTTCCTTATGCCAGCATCTATACGGTTGACCTCAATAAAGACACCTACCTTCCCGGCACGCCGTTCCGCGCCCGGCTGGAGGAGGACGGAGCAAGCCTTGCCCAGGCGCGATGGAAGGTTCAGAGCGCCGCGGAAACGCTGCTCGATGCCCATGAGATAGACAATCAGCCGGCGGAATTTCTCGCCTTCAATCCGATCACCGAGTCGGATGTTGACGCGCTGAAGATCCGCTACCGGCATGTCTCGGCACTGCCGCCGATCGAGGAGCCGAGCACCCTTGTGCTGGAAGAGATTCCCGAGCCGCCGGATCCGGCCTGCGAAGGCGTCATCGAGCAGAAGGTATCGTTCCGCCTGCGGTTCACCGAGCGGGATGGCAAGGCCGCAAACGATGTCGTGTACGACGACGAACGCATCCCGAATTCCCGCGGTTGTGTCAGCGGATACCGGCTTGCTGGCATTGTCGCTGGCCAAACCACTGGTGGCGGCACGGTCGAGGTGGCGCTCGTGATGGTGCTCAGCGCCGGCTTCGAAGGGCCTGACGGTCGCTGGATCGCGGTGCCGATCAAGACGGCTGCTCCACCCACACGTTGATTCTCAAAACTTGAGCTTACCGGCGCTTCTTGCTACAGCGGCGCTGAAATCCACAGGAACGATAATTCATGATCCCCCGTTACTCGCGGCCCGAGATGGTGGCCATCTGGTCTCCGGAAACCAAGTTTCGCATCTGGTTTGAAATTGAAGCACATGCCTGCGATGCACTCGCAGCCATCGGCGTCATCCCCAAGTCAGCGGCCGAGACCATCTGGGAAAAGGGCGGCAAGGCCGAGTTTAACGTCGCGCGCATCGACGAGATCGAAGCCGTTACCAAACATGACGTCATCGCCTTCCTGACGCACCTGGCCGAGTTTGTCGGTCCGGACAGCCGCTTCATCCACCAGGGCATGACCTCGTCGGATGTGCTCGATACCTGCTTCAACGTGCAGCTTGTTCGCGCGACCGATCTTCTGCTGGCAGACATGGACAAGCTCCTGGAAGCGCTCAAGCGTCGTGCTTTCGAGCACAAGAACACAGTCACCATCGGCCGCAGCCACGGCATCCATGCAGAGCCGACTACATTCGGCGTGAAGCTGGCGCAGGCCTATGCCGAATTCGATCGCAACAAGACGCGCCTGCTGGCTGCGCGCGACGAGATCGCGACATGCGCCATCTCCGGCGCTGTCGGTACCTTCGCCAATATCGACCCGCGCGTCGAAGAACATGTCGCGGCCGCCATGGGACTGAAGGCAGAGCCGGTTTCCACCCAGGTTATCCCGCGCGATCGCCATGCCATGTATTTCGCAACGCTTGGCGTCATCGCTTCGTCCATCGAGCGGCTCGCGACCGAAATCCGCCACCTGCAGCGCACGGAAGTGCTGGAGGCCGAGGAGTATTTCTCGCCGGGCCAGAAGGGCTCGTCGGCCATGCCGCACAAGCGCAACCCGGTCCTCACCGAGAACCTCACCGGTCTGTCGCGCATGGTTCGGTCCTTCGCCATGCCGGCGATGGAGAACGTCGCGCTGTGGCATGAGCGGGATATCTCCCACTCGTCCGTCGAGCGCATGATCGGCCCTGACGCCACCGTGACGCTGGACTTCGCGCTGGCGCGCCTGACGGGCGTCATCGACAAGCTTCTCGTCTACCCCGAGAACATGATGAAGAACATGAACAAGTTCCGCGGCCTTGTTCACTCGCAGCGCGTGCTTCTTGCCCTCACCCAGGCCGGTGTGTCGCGTGAGGATGCCTACCGCCTCGTGCAGCGCAACGCGATGAAGGTCTGGGAAGAAGGCAAGGACTTCCTGGAGGAGCTTCTGGCCGACCAGGAAGTGCGCGCAGCGTTATCGGAAGACGTCATCCGCGAGAAATTCGATCTCGGCTACCACACCAAGCACGTCGATACGATCTTCCGCCGCGTCTTCGGCGAAGCTTGATATCGCACGCGATTGGACCCAGATAGCCGGCATGAAAGCATCAGAAGCAGAAATACTGATCGTTCCCGGCTATACCAATTCCGGGCCGGGCCACTGGCAGAGCCGCTGGCAGCAGAAGCTCACGACTGCCCGTCGGGTGGAGCAGGCGGAATGGTCGAAGCCGGTCCGTGAGGATTGGGTCGCAAGGGTAATCGAAGAGGTCAACGCCGCGACGAAGCCGGTGGTTCTCGTCGCGCATTCGCTGGGCGTGGCTGCGGTCATGCACGCCGTGCCGGAGTTTCGCAAGCCGGTGGCCGGTGCGTTCCTCGTCGCGCCGCCTGAGGTGGAGAACCCGAAAATCCGGCCAAAGCATTTGATGACCTTCGGCCCCTACCCGCGCGAACCGCTGCCGTTTCCGTCACTGACGATCGCCAGCCGCAATGATCCGTTCGGTTCCTACGAACACGCGGATGATGTTGCTGCTGCCTGGGGATCGCTGCTGATCGATGCCGGAGAATCGGGCCACATCAATGCGGAATCCGGTCACGGACCCTGGCCCGAAGGGACGATGGTGTTCGCCCAGTTCTTGAGTCGCCTGAAAGTTTGACCGGCGTGTGTTGAACCAGCGCCGCGAGCATCTGCTGGCGGCGCCGGGAACGTACTCACTGCTTCTCGATCTGGGCTACCGCTTCGCCCAGGAGTTCGACCATCTTCGTGCGGATGTCCTGGTCGGAGACCGCGACGCCGGCAGCATCGAAATCGGTGCGGATCTTGCGGAAGACGTCTTCGTCGCCAGCTTCCTCGAAATCGGCGGCCACGACTTCCTTGGCATAAGCTTCGGCATCAGCCTTGCCCATGATGCCGGCAGCCCAGTGGCCCAGCAGCTTGTTGCGTCGAGCGAGCGCCTTGAACTTCAGTTCCTGGTCGTGTGCAAACTTGTTTTCGAAAGCTTTCTCGCGATCGCTGATACCGGTCATGCCAAGTCTCCCAATGTAGGTGCTGCCCGACCCCATAATCAAAACACAATGGAAGTTCAATTAGCGCCGATGAGGATTTAAGTGAGGTGAGGCGAGGCAAAGCGCCGCGCATGGCTGCCCACAGGGCAATTGCCGGAGCGACGTCCCGATCGGCCGGTTTCAAGGAACCGCCGCAGGACGCCGCATTGTGAAACGCGTTCTTTTCCGATAAGGGACCGCAGAACTACCACTTGCGCCTCTGACGGCGCCAACAATGAGACAAGCTGATATGAACCGTCGCCGCCGTATATACGAGGGCAAGGCCAAGATCCTGTATGAAGGACCGGAGCCAGGGACGCTGATACAATTCTTCAAGGATGATGCGACCGCCTTCAACAAGAAGAAACATGACGTCATCGACGGAAAAGGCGTGCTGAACAACCGCATCAGCGAATACCTCTTCACGCATCTCAACAAGATCGGCATTCCGACGCACTTCATTCGTCGACTGAACATGCGCGAGCAGCTGATCAAGGAAGTGGAAATCATTCCGCTCGAGATCGTTGTGCGCAACGTCGCTGCGGGTTCGCTCTCGACCCGCCTCGGCATCGAGGAAGGCACGGTTCTTCCGCGCTCGATCATCGAATTCTACTACAAGTCGGACCAGCTCGCAGACCCGATGGTCTCCGAGGAGCACATCACGGCTTTCGGCTGGGCAAACCCCGCCGAACTAGACGACATCATGGCGCTTGCCATCCGCGTCAACGACTTCCTGTCCGGGCTTTTCCTCGGCGTCGGCATCCAGTTGATCGACTTCAAGATCGAGTGCGGTCGCCTCTTTGAAGGCGACATGATGCGAATCATCCTTGCTGACGAGATCTCGCCGGATAGCTGCCGCCTGTGGGACATCACGACCCAGGAGAAGATGGACAAGGACCGTTTCCGTCGCGACATGGGCGGCCTCTTGGAAGCCTATTCCGAGGTCGCACGCCGTCTGGGCATCATCAATGAAAACGAACCAATCCGTGGCACCGGCCCGGTTCTGGTAAAGTAAGCTGGGGGTAGATCAGTGATTAAGGCACGCGTGACTGTCACGCTGAAGAACGGCGTTCTCGATCCGCAGGGCAAGGCCATCGAAGGCGCACTCGGCAGCCTTGGTTTTTCCGGCGTCGGCCAGGTTCGTCAGGGCAAGGTTTTCGATCTTGAACTCGACGGCACCGACAAGGCGAAGGCCGAGGCGGACCTGAAAGCCATGTGCGAGAAGCTTCTGGCAAACACGGTTATCGAGAATTACACTATCGCGATCGACTGACGCTTGCCGCGCAAGCGGTGGCCGATGTCACGGATGCCTCCTGCCTCAACTGCGACACGATGCGTGAGCGGAGCGACAGGATCGACATGACGCAGGCCGGGCACGAGGCGCTCGACCTGATCGACAATAGCCTTGAGCGGCGCGAGCTGGGCGAGGCACAGCCAAGGTTTGAACCACACCCATGAAGTCCGCTGTCGTCCAACTCCCCGGCCTCAATCGTGACCGCGACATGATCGCGGCGTTGACGAAGATCTCCGGCAAGGCCCCCATCACCATCTGGCAGACCGAAACCGAGATCCCGGATAACGTCGATCTCATCGTCATTCCCGGCGGTTTTTCCTACGGTGACTACCTCCGCTGCGGCGCCATTGCCGCCCGCATGCCGGTGATGCAGGCCATCAAGGAGAAGGCGGACAAGGGCGTGAAGGTGCTCGGCGTCTGCAACGGCTTCCAGATCCTGGTCGAAGCGGGCATGCTGCCCGGTGCCCTGATGCGCAACACCTCGCTCAAGTTCGTCTGCAAGGAAGTGAAGCTTGAGGTGGTAAACGCTGATACAGACTTCACCCGCGCTTATGCCAAGGGCCAGATCATCCGCTGCCCGGTCGCCCACCACGACGGCAACTACTTCGTTGATCCGGAGACCTTGGCCGGCATGGAAGACCGCGGCGAAGTCGTGTTCCGGTATGCCGAAGGCACCAATCCCAATGGTTCCCTGAGCGACATCGCCGGTGTCATGAACCGCCAGGGCAACGTGCTCGGCATGATGCCTCACCCGGAAAACCTGATCGAATCTGCCCATGGCGGCAGCGACGGTCGCGGCATCTTTGCTTCCGCGCTCGATGTGGTGGCGGCAACCGCTTAACGCCGCCCTCGCCTTACGTCATCATCCTCCATCCCGGCCTTCAGGCCCAGGACAAGAAAATGCTGCGCCATCGCCTCCCGGTTTCCGTGCTCGCCTGTTCCGCCGTGCTCGCCCTGTCGGCATGCAAACCGGAACGCCCTGCCCCGGTGGCTACCAACCGCGGAGTCCTGCCGACGATGGAGCGGGTTGCCCTTGCGGCAAATGCCTGCTGGTTCAAGTCGGGTGATGCGACGTTCAAGCCTTACCGATTGGCACCGGAACTGAACTCCTTCTCCGGTCGCCCCCGCATCCTCGCAGTGCCGCGCAACAGCCCGGAATCACGGCCGATGCTGGTGGTGCAGGCTGAAGGCACTCCGGCGCGTCTCGATGCTTTCGGACCGTTGATGAACGGCCCGGATGGAGAACGCATCAAGCGCGACGTCATGCGCTGGGCCGGTGGCGACAGCGCCTGCTGAGGGCCGCCCGGCCCCTTCAACCTCCCGTAGCTGTTGCAGCTCTGCACCTACTTCCCGAATCTTTGTCGTTTTTTTACACCCGACCAGCGGTTGAATCGGCGGTGTCTGGACGATTGTCATGTCCCATTGTACCAATCGACTCAGGTGACCTGAGCCGGTTTTGGTGTTCGGGCAAGCGCATGCGCCGAGGGGAGCAGTGGAATGAGCAGGGCACTTTGGGGATCGGTCGCGGGAGCAGTGGCTGCAGCCGCACTGCTGTCGTCGCCGGTATCGGCACAGGAACAGATTTTTGACGAAGTCCGCTTCGGACTTTCGGCCTCCATTCAGGAGAAGGAAACGTTCGAACCAGGCGTCTTCCCGTCTGCGACCGTCTTCTTCGACCCCTTCGACCAGCGCGGTGCGACCACCTTTCTTGACCACGTGTTGCGGCCGCGCGTCCATGTCGGCGCGATCGTCTCCACGACCGGCGGCGCAAACCAGGCTTTTGCCGGCTTCACCTGGACCGCGAACTTCACCGAGAAGTTCTTCCTCGACCTGAGCTTCGGCGGTTCAGTGACGGACGCCAGCCTCGATGATCCGAACAAGCGTCCGGTGGTTGGCTGCCGCCTGCAGTTCCATGAAGCAGCCGCTCTCGGCTACAACATCGACCAGAACTGGCGCGTGATGGCGACTATCGAACACTCGTCCAACGCAGATCTTTGCGACGAGAACGATGGCCTGAGCTATGCAGGCTTGGCTGTCGGCTACAAGTTCTGAGGCCAGCAGCACCTACGCATACTCAAGCGCCGGCTCAGTCCGGCGCTTCTCGTTTCCGGCCCTAAAGACGAAGGTGCACAGCAGCATTTTCCTGTCGCGCCATCCGGCGACATAGGCTAAAGACCCCGCTTAGAGCTTGGCCCCCTTCAATCCAGAGAAGAACATGACCATTCCGAACAGCATCGCGATCACGCCCGAACTCGTCGCTTCCCATGGGTTGAAGCCGGACGAATACCAGCGGATCCTCGACCTGATCGGACGCGAGCCGACCTTCACCGAGCTTGGCATCTTCTCCGCCATGTGGAACGAGCACTGCTCCTACAAGTCTTCCAAGCGCTGGCTTCGCACGCTGCCGACCAAGGGCCCGCGGGTCATCCAGGGACCTGGCGAAAACGCCGGCGTCGTTGACATCGATGACGGCGACTGCGTCGTCTTCAAGATGGAAAGCCACAACCATCCGTCCTACATCGAGCCCTACCAGGGCGCGGCAACGGGCGTTGGCGGCATCCTGCGCGATGTCTTCACAATGGGCGCACGGCCAATCGCTGCCATGAACGCGCTGCGCTTCGGTGCACCTGACCACCCGAAGACCAAGCACCTCGTCTCCGGTGTTGTTGCCGGCGTTGGCGGATACGGAAACTCCTTCGGCGTGCCGACTGTCGGCGGCGAAGTCGAGTTCGATGCACGCTACAACGGCAATATCCTCGTTAATGCATTTGCAGCCGGCCTTGCAAAATCCGACGCGATCTTCCTGTCGGAAGCGAAGGGCGTTGGCCTTCCCGTCGTTTATCTGGGCGCAAAGACCGGACGTGATGGTGTTGGCGGCGCGACCATGGCATCTGCCGAATTCGACGAGTCGATCGAAGAGAAGCGTCCGACCGTCCAGGTCGGCGACCCCTTCACCGAAAAGTGCCTGCTTGAAGCCTGCCTCGAACTGATGGCAACGGGCGCCGTGATCGCAATCCAGGATATGGGCGCGGCTGGCCTCACCTGCTCTGCCGTGGAAATGGGCGCCAAGGGTGACCTCGGCATCGAACTGGACCTCGACAAGGTCCCGGTGCGCGAAGAGCGCATGTCGGCCTACGAGATGATGCTGTCTGAAAGCCAGGAGCGCATGCTCATGGTTCTCCAGCCGGAAAAGGAAGAGCAAGCCAAGGCGATCTTCGTCAAGTGGGGCCTCGACTTTGCCATCGTCGGAAAGACGACTGACGATCTGCGCTTCCGCATCCTGCACCAGGGCGAGGAAGTCGCGAACCTGCCGATCAAGGAACTGGGCGATCAGGCACCGGAATATGACCGCCCGTGGGTTGCCTCCACGCCGCGCGAGCCGCTTCCGGCGTCGAAGGTACCCGCACCTTCCGACTACAACGAAACGCTGCTGAAGCTCGTCGGTTCGCCCAACCAGTCCAGCCGCCGTTGGGTGTGGGAGCAGTACGACACGCTCATCCAGGGCAACTCTCTGCAGCGCCCGGGCGGCGATGCCGGCGTCGTGCGCATCGAACACCATCACAGCAAGGCGCTGGCTTTCTCCTCGGATGTCACCCCGCGGTACGTCGAGGCTGATCCTTATGAAGGCGGCAAGCAGGCCGTGGCGGAATGCTGGCGCAACCTTGTCGCTACTGGCGCGGAGCCGCTGGCCGCAACCGACAACCTCAACTTTGGCAACCCTGAGAAGCCCGAAATCATGGGCCAACTCGTCGGCGCCATCAAGGGCATCGGCGAGGCTTGCGAAGCACTCAGCTTCCCGATCGTTTCCGGCAACGTGTCGCTCTACAACGAGACGAATGGTGTCGCGATCCTGCCCACCCCGACGATTGCCGGCGTCGGCCTGCTGCCCGACTGGCAGAAGATGGCGAAGGTAGGCTCTGCCAACGAGGGCGACGTGCTGATCATGATCGGTGTCGACGGAAGCCATCTCGGCTCCTCGATCTACCTTCGCGACATCCTCGACTCGCTCGACGGCCCACCGCCAGAGGTCGATCTCGATGCCGAACGCCGCCATGGCACTTTCGTGCGTTCGCTGATCCAGGCGGGTCAGGTCACGGCGTGCCACGACATCTCCTCGGGTGGCCTCGCGCTGGCGCTCGCCGAAATGGCAATGGCTTCGGGCAAGGGAATGACGGTCAGCCTATCTGAGCAGAAGGGTCCGCTTCACGCACTTCTGTTCGGAGAAGACCAGGCCCGCTATGTGCTGGCCGTGAAGGCGGATCTTGCGAACTTCGTGCAGGCCACAGCGGAAGGTGCGGCCGTGCCGTTCCGCAAGCTCGGCAAGGTCGGAGGCGATACGCTGAAGATCGATGACGTCGTATCGGTATCCGTGGCCGACCTGATGATCGCACACGAGAGCTGGTTCCCGAACTTCATGGCCTGATCAGGTCACTGCCGAGAACTTGTCCCGGTTGAAGCGTTCGCCGGGCCAGTTACTATCGCAGCTGTCGTTCAAGAGTCGGGCAATCAACATGCTGAAGTCTATCAAGGGCTGGTTGTGGTCGTCTGGCCCAACCTGGCATTATCGTCGTATCTGGCTCGACGCGCTCGTGGCCACCGCTGTCATCAATCTCGTCGCTTTCCTGGCGGCCTGGGCCATCGGGCTCTCAGTCCATGAAATCTTCCTGGAAGATGGACCGATCGAGGACCTCCAGTCGCTGTCGCTCGCCGTCGCGGCCGTCGTGGCCGGAATCGCGGCGCTGAGGCTCAGCATCCTCGCCCGCTACGTTGCCATCACGACCGCCTGCATCGCCGCCATCTTCTTCATGCGCGAAATGCCGATCTGCCGTGCCGACACGTCGTTCTTCTGTGTGTCCAAGATGATGCTGCCAATCGCCATCGCGGTCATCGCCAGCCTGCTCCTGATCGCAACTGCGCTGTTTGAGTTGCGGCATCGCGGGGGCATGTTGCGCGCCATCCACCCTCGCCTCTCCTGGCCGCTCGCCTTCACCGCGATCGTGCTCGGTGCGAGCCAGGTGGCGGAGAAACTCGATATCGTTTTTGCCGAGGAGCTTTTGGAATCATACGGTTTCATGGTGCTGGTGATGAGCGCCATCTGGCTCTTCCGCTTTTCGCGCCGGCAGGGTGCTGCGCCCGTGGGGAGCGGGCGAAAGGCTGTATCGGCAAGGTATTGAGCCTCCTCTCCCGTGGCTGGGGATCGTGTGTCGGAGGTCTTTGACCAACGCCGATGTTTGAGGCAGTGTGCGAAAGAAATTCGTTTAAATGCTGCAGGAAGGATTCCCACCATGCCAATGAAACCCGGCGACATCGAAGACATGATCAAAGCCGGAATCCCGGGTGCGAAGGTCACCATCCGAGATCTCGCTGGCGACGGGGATCACTACGCGGCCGAAGTGGTCGCCGAGGCCTTCCGCGGAAAGACGCGCGTCCAGCAGCACCAGATGGTCTATGAAGCGCTCAAGGGAAACATGGGCAACGTGCTCCACGCGCTCGCATTGCAGACCTCCGCACCACAGGACTAACCTTCAGGAAATCAGCAGCGGCACGAGCGCCCCGCTTCGACTATTCCGCTGGAATTTGACAGAGCGCATTGCTATCTAAGCGGAACGCGAAGCGCAGCGGTCCTTGAAACCGCATGTGAAAGGATAAGAACATGAGCGGAATTCACGAATTCATCGACAACGAAGTGAAGACGAACGACGTCGTTCTCTTCATGAAGGGCACGCCCCAGTTCCCGCAGTGCGGGTTCTCGGGTCAGGTGGTGCAGATCCTCGATTACCTCGGCGTGGACTACAAGGGCGTGAACGTTCTTGCAGACGCTGAAATCCGCCAGGGCATCAAGGATTACTCGAACTGGCCGACCATTCCGCAGCTTTACGTCAAGGGCGAGTTCGTTGGCGGTTGCGATATCGTGCGCGAGATGTTCCAATCGGGTGAGTTGCAGACTCACCTGCAGGGGCAAGGCGTCGCTGTCCGCGGCGCGGCCTAAACAGCTCCCGGAGCTTTTCCGGTTTCAATTTCGTTTTCTGCAAGGCGCCGCGTGAGCGGCGCCTTTGGCATTGTTTTAGGAAGCTATTGTGACAAACCCTTCACTCGCAACTCCCCAAGGTCTGGGGCGCATGGGCCGGGCGGAATTCATCGCCCTCATGGCCATGCTGATGGCCCTCAATGCACTGGCCATTGACATCATGCTGCCCGGTCTCCAGGAGATCGGCGCTTCGCTCGGTGTCGAAAACGAGAACCACCGCCAGTATGTCGTCTCCTCCTACGTGTTCGGGCTCGGCGCCGCACAGCTGCTGTTCGGGCCGCTGTCTGACCGCTTCGGCCGTCGCCGGCCGATGATCTTCGGCATCATCCTCTACATCATCTGTTGCGTGGCGATCGCGCTGGTGCCGTCCTTCGGCCTGATGCTCGTGCTTCGCTTCATCCAGGGTGCCGGCGCTGCGGCAACCCGCGTCATCACCGTGTCGATCGTTCGTGACGTGTTCGGTGGACGCGCCATGGCTGAAGTCATGTCGCTGATCATGATGGTGTTCATGGTGGTGCCGGTGATTGCGCCGGGCACGGGCCAGATCATCATGTTCCTCGGCAACTGGCACCTGATCTTCGTGTTCATGGCGGTCGTCTCCTTGGCCATCGGAATCTGGATGTACAAGCGCCTGCCGGAAACGCTGAACCCGGAAGACGTACGGCCGTTCACGCCGTCGTCCATCCTCGACGCCTTCCGCATCGTGCTGACGAACAGGATCGCGCTCTGCTACACGATCTCGAGCACCTTCATCTTCGGTGCGCTGTTCGGATTCATCAACTCGGCCCAGCAGGTCTACATGGGCATCTACCATCTGGGCGCCTGGTTCCCGGTTGCGTTCGCGGCGGTGGCAGTCTTCATGTCCGCCTCATCCTTCCTCAACGCCCGCTTCGTCGGTCGCTTCGGGATGCGGCGCCTGTCGCACGGCTCGCTGTTCGGTTTTATCACCGTGACGTTCATCTGGATGCTCGTGCAGGTCTTCGGACCGCAGCCCATGCCGTTCCTGCTGTTCCTAACCTTCTTCGCGCTTGCCATGTTCCAGTTTGGCTGGATCGGCTCGAACTTCAACTCCCTGGCAATGGAGCCCTTGGGTCACGTTGCCGGAACGGCATCCGCGGTGCTCGGCTTCATGAGCACGGTTGGTGGCTCGATCATCGGCGTCATCATCGGCCAGGCCTTCGATGGTACAGCGCTTCCAATGGTCGCTGGCTTCTTCACCGTCTCCATCATCGGGCTCGTGTTCGTGCTGATCGGCGAGAAGGGCAAGGTCTTCCAGCCGCACAACCCGCGCGTCTGACGGTATTGCCAGGGCGCAAGGCTCCGGCACCAAACAAAAAGGCCCGCATCACAGTCGTGGTGCGGGTCTTTCATTGTCTCGTACGAGAGGTGATTAGTCGCCGATAATCTCTCGCCGCAGCATCTGCCAGCTGTCCCTGCAGGTTGCAACAAGCAGCCCACCATCCACATGGTGCGGGCGATAAGGCGAACCATCGAACCGAGCGACATGGCCCCCAGCCTCGGCCGCGATCAACGTGCCCGGCAGGTGGTCCCAGGGCATCAGCTTGTTGTAAAGCACGAACTGAACATGGCCGCTCGAGAAGGTGCGGTATTCGTGAGCCGAGCAGCGGTAGTTGGCAAAGAACCGTACCTTGGCGAGGTTGGCCAGGATCTGCTCGCGTCGTTCACCAAAGAAGTAACCGGGGGATGCCATGCCGACCATGGCTTCGAGCGGGCGCGGCTCTGCGACGGAAAGCTTGATTGCTTCGCCATCCGGCCGCCGCAGGTAAGCGCCAGCTCCCTTTTCGGCCATCACCCAATCGTCGCCCATCGGGTCATAGATGAGGCCGGCAACCGCCTCGCCCTTCCAGACAACCGACGCCATGACGCCGAAGGCCGGGATACCGGACGCGAAGTTGAAGGTGCCATCGACAGGATCCACCACCACCGCGAAGTCTACGTTGGCCAGTTTGCCCAGCAGTGCCGGATCGGCCGCAACGGATTCTTCACCGACGAACAAGGCGTCGGGCGCAAGCGCTTCCAGTTCACGCCGGATCAGGCGCTCGGCCGCTTCATCGGCCTCGGTCACCAGATCGCTCGGTTCGCTCTTTGAGCGGACGTCGCCGCCGCCAAGCCTGCGGAAACGCGGCAGGATTTCGGTCTTGGCAGCAAGGCGCAAGATGTCGGCTAGCTTCGCAATGTCGAGCGGCATGGTCATGGGGATCTTTCGGAGGTGCTTTAGTCGGACGTTTTGGCCTGGAGGCCGGAGAAATCGAACAGGCTGGGGTCCAGCAGGTGGGACGGATTGACGTGCGCGAGTGCGCGCAACATCGTGTCCTTGCGGCCAGGCATACGCGTCTCGATATCGGAGAACATCTGCTTCATGGCATTGCGCTGCAGCCCGTCCTGCGAACCGCAAAGGTCGCAGGGGATGATAGGAAATTCCATCGCCGCCGCGAACTTGGCCAGGTCATCTTCGGCGCAATAGGCGAGCGGGCGCAGCACCATCAGGTCGCCGTCGTCATTCAACAGCTTCGCCGGCATTCCCGCCAGGCGTCCGCCATGGAAGAAATTCATGAAGAAGGTTTCGAGGATGTCTTCGCGGTGGTGGCCGAGCACCAAGGCATCACACCCCTCCTCACGCGCAATGCGGTAAAGGTTGCCGCGGCGAAGCCTGGAACAGAGCGAGCAATAGGTGGCGCCGGCAGGGACCTTTTCCTTCACGATCGAGTAGGTATCGCGGTACTCGATGCGATGCTTGACCCCGATCGACGAAAGGAAGTCAGGCAGGATGTGCTTCGGAAAGTTGGGCTGCCCCTGATCCAGGTTGCAGGCGATCAGTTCGACCGGCAGCAGGCCGCGCCACTGCAGATCCAGCAGGACCGCGAGAAGCGAATAGGAATCCTTGCCGCCCGAAAGCCCAACCAGCCAACGCTTCTGCCCAGACAACATGCCGAAGTCATCGAACGCCTGGCGGACCTGCCGCAGCAGGCGCTTGCGGAGCTTGTTGAACGAAACCGAGCTTGGAGCATTGCGGAACAACGCCGGAACGAGCCCGTCGATGACCTCGTCCAGGTCATCCCCGATGTCCGCATTGATGCCCATTGCTGATCCTCGACATCAGGAGCGGGCCGTTGAAACCCGCTCGTCTGTTTCTTACGCGCCGATCGCTGCTGCGACTGCCTGGAGGGCTTCGTCAGCCTTGGCGCCATCCGGACCACCGGCTTGCGCCATGTCGGGACGACCACCGCCGCCCTTGCCACCGAGCGCAGCCGAAGCGACACGCACCAGATCAACAGCGCTGAAGCGGCCTACAAGATCCGCTGTCACCGCGACCACGGCGCTTGCCTTGCCGTCCTCTGACACGCCGATGAGCGTCACGACACCGGAGCCAAGGCTCGCCTTGCCTTCATCCGCCAGGCCCTTCAGGTCCTTGGCATCGATGCCGGTGAGTGCCTTGCCCATGAACTTGACCCCGGCGATCTCGCGCACGTCGCTGTCCGATCCGCCCGTGCTGCCGCCCATGGCAAGCCGACGCTTGGCATCCGCAAGTTCCTTTTCGAGTTTGCGGCGCTCATCAAGCAGGGCCTCGACGCGCAACAGAACCTCGCCCGGCTGGACCTTCAGCGCGCCGGCCAGAGCCTTCACCCGCTCATCCTGCTCCGCAAGATAGGCGCGTGCCGCCTCGCCCGTGACGGCCTCGAGGCGACGAACGCCGGCACCAACGGCGCTTTCACCAAGAACACGAACCAAGCCGATATCGCCCGTAGCATTTACATGGGTGCCGCCGCACAGCTCGATCGAGTAAGGCTTGCCTGCCTTCGGGCCATCGATCGCGATACCCATGGAAACGACGCGAACCTCGTCGCCATATTTTTCACCGAATAGCGCCATGGCGCCCTCGGCGATCGCATCGTCGACGCTCATCAGGCGGGTCGTAACCGGCGCGTTCTGCAGGATGATGGCGTTCGCCATATCCTCGACCTTTTGCAGTTCCTCTGCCGACATCGGCTTGGGATGCGACACGTCGAAACGCAGGCGCTCGGGCGCGACCAGCGAACCCTTCTGTGCGACATGCGTTCCCAGCACTTCGCGCAGGGCCTCATGCAACAGGTGAGTTGCCGAGTGGTTGGAACGCAGCCGCGAACGGCGTGCATGGTCAACCTTCAGCGCGACGGCATCACCAACCTTCAGCGTGCCTTCGGCGACAGCCGCCGTATGAACGAAGAGACCTTCGCCCTTCTTCTGGGTGTCCGACACCGTCAGCTTGGCGCCATCGGCAGAAATCACGCCGGTGTCACCCATCTGGCCACCGGATTCGCCGTAGAACGGCGTCTGGTTGACCACGACCTGCACCTGCTCACCGGCAGCCGCTGTTTCGACAGCCTGGCCGTCACGAACGATGGCCTGGATCACACCTTCGGCCGTCTCCGTGTCGTAACCCAGGAACTCGGTTGCGCCGAGCTTCTCCTTGAGCTCGAACCAGATCGTTTCGGTCGCCTTGTCGCCAGAGCCGGCCCAGTGCGAGCGGGCTTCTGCCTTTTGGCGTTCCATTGCATCCGTGAAGCCTGCCACATCAACGCCGATCTCACGGGCCCGCAGGGCGTCCTGTGTCAGGTCGAGCGGGAAGCCGTAGGTATCATAGAGCTTGAAGGCCGTTTCGCCGTCCAGCATGTCGCCCTTGCCGAGCGTCGTCGTGGCGTCGGACAGCAGCGTCAGGCCGCGCTCCAGCGTCTTGCGGAAGCGATTTTCTTCCAGCTTCAAGGTTTCAGAAATCAGCGATTCCGCCCGCACCAGTTCCGGATAGGCGCGACCCATTTCGTGAACCAGCGCCGGCAGCAGCTTCCACAGTAGCGGCTCGCGCGCGCCGAGCAACTGGGCGTGGCGCATGGCGCGACGCATGATGCGGCGCAGAACGTAACCACGGCCTTCGTTGGACGGCAGGACGCCGTCGGCGATCAGGAAGGCAGACGATCGCAGGTGGTCGGCGATGACGCGATGGCTGGCGCGGCGGTCGCCTTCAGCCTTGACGCCCGTTGCTTCTTCCGAGGCCGAGATCAGCGCGCGGAAAAGGTCGATGTCGTAGTTGTCGTGCTTGCCCTGCAGGACGGCGGCTACACGCTCAAGGCCCATGCCCGTATCGATCGACGGACGAGGCAGGTCGATGCGCTCGTCCTTCGTGACCTGCTCGTATTGCATGAAGACGAGGTTCCAGATCTCGATGAAGCGGTCGCCATCTTCATCGGGAGAACCCGGAGGGCCGCCCCAGATATGGTCGCCGTGGTCGTAGAAGATTTCCGAGCAGGGACCGCAGGGGCCGGTATCGCCCATGGCCCAGAAGTTGTCGCTAGTCGGGATCCGGATGATCCGGTCGTCCGTGAGCCCGGCGATCTTCTTCCAGAGGTCGAACGCCTCATCGTCGGTGTGGTAGACAGTGACAAGCAGACGCTTGGCGTCGAGCCCGAATTCCTTGGTGATCAGGTTCCAGGCGAGTTCGATCGCACGCTCCTTGAAATAGTCGCCGAACGAGAAGTTGCCGAGCATTTCAAAGAAGGTGTGGTGGCGCGCCGTATAACCGACATTGTCGAGGTCGTTGTGCTTGCCGCCTGCGCGCACGCATTTCTGCGCCGTCGCGGCGGTCGTATATGGCCGCTTTTCAAGGCCGGTAAAGACGTTCTTGAACTGTACCATACCGGCGTTCGTGAACATCAGGGTCGGGTCGTTGCGAGGCACCAGCGGACTGGAGGCGACAGCCTCGTGTCCATTCTTCTTGAAGTAGTCGAGGAATGTCGACCGGATCTCATTCACGCCGCTCATGCTACGCCCTTTACCGCCGGATGCCGTCTGGATGTTCAAAAACCAAAGGCTTGTACCGTCCACACCTTTAGCTGTCCAGCCGCCCTGCCCCGGACAAAACGAGAAACCGGCCGCGCATTTTCATGCACGACCGGTTGGACCGTAAGCGGTGGAGTAAACTCCGAGTGCGGCGGTACCGCTTACAGGTCGGCAGCCATATCGCCGTCGTCTGCGTCCGGCCCGCCATTCTGGAGGAACCGGTCGGCGATCAGCCCTGCATTCTGGCGCAGCGACATTTCGATCTCGCGGGCCACTTCAGGATTGTCGCGCAGGAAGGTCTTCGCATTCTCGCGGCCCTGCCCAAGACGCTGGCTGTTGTAGGAGAACCAAGCCCCGGACTTCTCGACGATGCCAGCCTTAACACCCAGATCGACCAGTTCGCCGGTCTTGGAGACGCCTTCGCCATACATGATGTCGAATTCGACCTGCTTGAAGGGAGGCGCCATCTTGTTCTTGACGACCTTCACGCGGGTCTGGTTGCCGATCACCTCTTCGCGTTCCTTGACCTGGCCGATACGGCGGATGTCGAGGCGAACCGAAGCGTAGAACTTCAGTGCGTTACCGCCCGTCGTGGTTTCCGGCGAACCGAACATCACGCCGATCTTCATGCGGATCTGGTTGATGAAGATCACCATCGTCTTCGACTTGGAGATCGAGGCGGTCAGCTTGCGCAGCGCCTGGCTCATCAGGCGGGCTTGGAGACCCGGCAGGCTGTCGCCCATCTCGCCTTCGATTTCCGCGCGCGGCGTCAGGGCGGCAACCGAGTCGACGACCAGGACATCAACGGCACCAGAGCGCACCAGCGTATCGGTGATTTCGAGGGCCTGTTCACCGGTATCCGGCTGCGAGATCAGGAGGTTTTGCAGATCGACACCAAGCTTGCGCGCATAAACCGGATCAAGCGCGTGTTCCGCGTCAACGAAGGCGCAGATGCCACCCTTCTTCTGGGCTTCCGCGATCGTCTGCAATGCAAGCGTTGTCTTACCCGAGCTTTCCGGGCCGTAGATCTCGATGATGCGCCCCTTGGGCAGCCCACCGACGCCAAGCGCAATATCAAGGCTCAGCGAGCCCGTCGAAACTGTTTCAATCTCGACGACGCTTTCGTTTGCGCCGAGCTTCATGATCGATCCTTTGCCGAAGGACCGTTCGATCTGCGAAAGTGCTGCTTCCAGCGCCTTGCTCTTGTCCACGCCTTTATCCTCTACGAGCCGCAATGAGTTCTGTGCCATGTTTGGTCCACCTTTAGGTTATTGCCGCCCTGCAAGCAATGAAGCAGCCGATGACGAACATGTACTCTTTTTGTTCTCATTTGGCAAGGGGCAGTGATGTAGCTGTTTTTAAAGCGGAATGGGTCTCATCTTCTCTTTTTGTTCACATGTCGTTTAGAGATCCAGGACCTGTGGACAACGCGGCACGCGCAAAACCGCTTGGTAACGAATCAGATGGACCTGATGATTAGCTTGCGAGCCGCTTGACGCCGCCTTCGATATCCACGGCAGCGAAGGCGGCTGCAATCACGTCCACACCCGCACCCGGGCGTGTCGCGTCAGTGGAGAGGATCTGCCGGAAGCGCCGAGCGCCGACGTAACCCTGGAACAGGCCCACCATGTGGCGCGTGACGTGATGCAGCCGCCCGCCTGATGCGATCACGCCTGTCGCGTATTCCATCATGGTGTCGCGCAGCGCCAACCAATCAATCTCCGGCCTACAGCGTTCGTCGACCGCGCCCGAGCCAAGGAGATCATCAACGCCTGCCAGCAGTCCGGCATTCTGGTAAGCTGCTCGACCGAGCATCACGCCGTCCATCACCGCCAGGTGTTCGCGTGCCTGCGTTAGATCGCCGATGCCGCCATTGATGCCGATGAAAACGTGCGGGTTTTCGCGTTTCATCCGGTGCACCAGCGCATAATCCAGCGGGGGAATTTCGCGGTTTTCCTTGGGCGACAGGCCCTGCAACCAGGCTTTGCGGGCGTGGATCCAGATCGCGTCGGCGCCGGCGCCGATCATCCGGCTGAGGAATTCCGGCAGCACCTCGGCCGGTTCCTGGTCATCGATGCCTATCCGGCACTTCACCGTGACCGGCACGGGAGACACCTTCTTCATGGCCTCGACGAGGCTTGCGACATGCACGCCGTCGCGCATCAGGCAGGCGCCGAATGTGCCGGACTGCACACGGTCGGATGGGCAGCCGACATTGAGGTTGATCTCGTCATAACCATATTCGCTGGCGATGCGGATGGCTTCCGTCAGTTTGCCGGCATCCGAGCCACCGAGCTGGAGTACGACGGGATGTTCTTCCGGTGAATACGACAGGAGGCGCTCGCGCGGCCCGTGGATGATCGCGTCGGCAACCACCATCTCGGTATAAAGAAGGGCCTGCTTCGACAGCTGTCGATGCAGGAAACGGCAGTGCCGATCGGTCCAATCGATCATCGGGGCCACGGCAAAGATCTTGCGGCCGTCTTTCAGCGCCTCAGCATACATCCATTCAATCCTTTTTGCGGGCTCCATACCTCAAAGCAGCCCGATCTGCCAATTGTGCGGCTTGCCCGAACGGGACTATCCATGGCAGCCTTCAAGCAGGACCCCGAATGTCCCTCCCCATTGTTGATCAGGACCCATTCATGCGCGCCACAGTCATCCCGTCTCCAGAACCCGTTTTGCTCGATGTCAAAGACAGGACAGAGCAGTTTCCGGTGCGTCGGGTTTATTGCGTTGGCCGCAACTACGCCGACCATGCGATTGAAATGGGGCATGATCCATCCCGCGAGCCGCCCTTCTTTTTCCAGAAGAACGCGGACAATCTGTTTAACGGCGACACCTTCCCCTACCCGTCGGCCTCCAGCAACGTACATTTCGAGGTAGAACTGGTCGTCGCACTGGCCGATGGCGGATCGGATATCCCCGTCAGCGAAGCCATGTCCAAGGTTTATGGTTATGCCGTCGGCATCGATTTCACCCGCCGTGACCTCCAGGACGTCGCGAAAAAGATGAGCCGCCCGTGGGAGGCTGCAAAAGCCTTCGAGAAGTCTGCTCCGGTGTCTGCCATCGTACCGGCAACCGAACTCGACTATCCTGGAATGGGGGCGATCTGGCTCGAGGTCAACGGCGAGCGCAAGCAGAGCGGCGACCTAAACCAGATGATCTGGAAACTGCCGGAAATCATTGCAGAACTTTCGAAACTGTTCGTACTCGCTCCGGGCGACGTGATCATGACCGGCACGCCGGCTGGTGTTGGTCCAGTGGTGCGCGGCGACAAGGTCGCTTGCGCTATCGACGGCATCGGCACCCTGTCGCTGACCGTCAGCTGAATATATTTTCGGGGAGGACGTAATATGCCCGTTTATGCCTTGGGAGAATTCGAGCCGAGCCTGCCGACGCCCGATCGGTACTGGATCGCACCGAACGCCACCGTTATTGGCCGCGTTGAACTCGCCGAGGACGTGGGCATCTGGTTCAACACGGTGCTGCGCGGCGATAACGAACCGATCGTTGTCGGCGCGCGCTCCAATATTCAGGAAGGGGTGATGATCCACACGGATCCGAGCCACCCCGTTCGGATCGGCGAAGACTGCACGATCGGCCACCACGCGATCATCCATGGTTGCACGATTGGCGACAACTCGTTGGTCGGCATGGGCGCCACGATCCTCAACGGGGCGAAGATCGGCAAGAACTGCCTGGTGGGCGCAAACGCGCTCGTTACCGAAGGCAAGGAATTTCCGGACAATTCGCTCATCGTCGGTTCACCCGCAAAGGCAATCCGGATGCTCGACGACGCGGCGGTGGAAAAACTCAGGCAGTCTGCCGAGATGTATGTCGCGAACTGGAAGCGTTTCGCCCGCGACCTGCGTCCGCTCTAGGCGGCGCAGCCACGGCAAAGCCCGCGTATTTCGATGGTGGTCTTGGCGGGTCTGAAGCCCCTGCCCCTGGCCCAGTCGCCCAGGCGATGATCAACCTCGTGGTCATGGAACTCGGATACTTGGCCGCAGCTTTCGCAGATGGCGAAGGCGACGGTGCCATGACCATGGCCCGCGCCACAACAGGTACTTTCCCGATGAGCGCAAGCCACGAAAGCGTTCAGGCTTTCAAGCCGGTGCACGATGCCAAGCTCGGTCAGCTTGTCGAGCGCGCGATAGACCTGCAGTGGCGCCCGGAAGCCGTGGTCGCGTAGCTTATCAAGGATCGTATAGGCGCTCATGGGCGCTTCCGAGCGGCTCAGCACGTCAAAGACCAGCGTCTGGTTCTTCGTCAGCGAAGGCGAGGACACGGGTGCGTTCATGGATCATACTCCCTTGCTGCCGGCGCGGCCGGACGTCTTTCTGCCGGCGGCAGGCAGCAGGCTCAGGATGAAAAGTAAGAGTGCCGCCACCACAATAGAAGGACCAGACGGCGTGTCGTAGTGCAGCGAGCCGAACAGGCCGCCCACGACAGCAAGGACGCCGATCAGCGAGGCGAGTACCGCCATCACCTCGGGGCTTGCGGAGAAGCGACGCGCCGTTGCGGCAGGAATGATCAGCATCGAGGTGATGAGCATGATGCCGACGATCTTCATGGCGATCGCGATCACCAGCGCCATCAGCAGCATGAAAAACAGCCGCGCCTGGGCAGGCTTCATGCCTTCCGCTTCGGCCAGATCCTCGCTCACGGTGGAGGCGATCAGCGGCCGCCAGAGGAAGGCAAGTGCAGTCACGACCAGCGCACCACCGCCCCAGATCAAGGCGATGTCTGCCGGGGTGACGGCAAGGATGTCGCCAAAGAGAAAGGCGATAAGGTCGATGCGCACCCAGGTCATGAAGGCAACAAGAACCAAGCCGATCGCCAGTGCCGAATGGGAGAGGATGCCAAGCAATGCGTCCGCGGACAGCGATTGCTTGCGCTGCAGGCCGAGCAGCAGCAACGAGACCACTACGGCGATGCCGAACACCGAAAGCAGCAGGTTCACCTCGAAGAACAGCGACAGCGCCACGCCAAGCAAGGCCGAATGGGCCATCGTGTCACCGAAATAGGCCATGCGGCGCCAGACGACGAAACAGCCGAGCGGCCCGGCGGTCAAGGCCACGCCGATGCCAGCGATCAGGGCGCGGACAAAGAAGTCGTCAAGCATGATTGTTCTGCCTGTCTTCGGTCGCGGCGTGGTGATGAGTGTGGCTGTGATGATCGTGCACCGGGTGATCGTGGTCATGATCGTCATGGTGCCCATGGTCATGGCCGTGGTGGTGACCGTCGTCGGGATGGCAGTGGTCGGTAATCGAGCCGTCGCCATGCATCACCCGGCCATCCGGCAGATGTGTATGGTCGTGGTGGTGGCTGTAGACGGCAAGGGAACGTGTATTGCCGAACAGCTTCAGGTAATCAGCGCTCTGGCTGACGGTGTCCGGCGTGCCGCGGCAGCAGACATGGCCGTTGAGGCAGATCACCGTATCCGTGCCGGCCATCACCATATGAAGATCATGCGAAATCATCAGGATGCCGCAGCCTGTTGAAGTGCGGATTGAACGGATGAGGTCGTACAGCGCACTCTCGCCCGCGAAATCGACGCCCTGCACCGGCTCATCGAGCACCATCAGGTCCGGCTTGCGTGCGATCGCCCGCGCCAGGAGTGCCCGCTGGAATTCACCGCCGGATAGATGACGCACTTCGGAATCCACCAGATGGCGGATGCCGGTAGCCTCCAGCGCATCAAGGAGATCAGCGTCGGAGAGCGAGCCTGTGAGCCGCATCAATCGCCGTACGGAGAGCGGCATGGTCCAGTCGATCGCGAGCTTCTGCGGCACGTAGCCGATCCGCATGTCGGACGAGCGTGTCACCGAGCCCTCGTCCTGCTTGAGCACACCGGTCACCATCTTGGCCGTTGTTGACTTGCCGGCGCCATTGGGGCCGATCAATGTCACGACTTCGCCGCGGTTGATGTTCAGGTCCACGCCGCGCACAAGCCAGCGCCCGTCGCGGTACACACCGGCATTCACCAGCGAAACCAGCTGCTCGTCGCGCGCCGCCTGCGCTGCGGCGCGATTGCTCATCAGCATCTTTTCATTCTTTCCCTGTTGTCAGGCGTCATGGCACACGTTATAGCGTAACGCAATTAATGTAATAACATTACACCCGAGAAATAGGAAGCTGAATATGAAGCCTCTCTCGTTCTTCGCCGCAGCAGGTACCGCGCTCGTCGGCGCCACGAGTGCCTTCGCTTCGCCGGAAGTGGTCGTGTCGATCAAGCCGATCCACTCGCTAACGGCCGCGATCATGAAAGGCGTCGGAGAGCCACAACTGATCGTGGATGGCGCTGCTTCGCCGCATACGTTCAGCATGAAACCATCGAATGCACGGGCACTTCAAAACGCAGATCTCGTGGTATGGGTTGGCCACGGCATGGAAACCTTCCTGGAAAAGCCTCTAGGCGCCCTCGCCGCCGAGGCCGAAGTCGTCACGCTTGAAGACGCGCCGGGACTCGAAAAGGTTGCCTTTCGCGAAGGCGGTCCGTTCGAAGCTCATGGCCATGGCGACGAGGATCATGACGACCACGGTCATGCTGCAAGCGAAGACCATTCACATAACCATGACGAGCACGACCATGACCACGGCAGATTCGATACGCATCTCTGGCTGAACCCGGTTAATGCCAAAGCCATGGCGCAGGCGATCGAACGGAGCCTGATCAAGGTCGATCCGGCCAATGAAGGCGCCTACCAGGCCAACACGGCCGAGTTACTGCGCCAGATCGATGCCCTGGACGCCGAGATCAAGACGACGGTCGCACCCGTGAAGGACAAGGCCTTCATCGTCTTCCATGACGCCTACCAGTATTTTGAGAAACGTTACGACCTGACGGTCGCGGGCTCGATCACCGTCAGCCCGGAGATGATGCCGGGCGCGGAGCGGCTGAAGGAGATCCAGAAGAAGGTTACCGATCTCGGCGCGACCTGCGTGTTTTCCGAACCACAGTTTGAACCCAAGCTGGTTGCCGTCGTGACGGAAGGAACAGCGGCACGCTCCGGCACGCTTGATCCGGAAGCGGCAACGCTGAAGGCGGGACCCGACCTCTATTTCGAGATGATGCGTGGCCTGGCGGCCTCCATCAAGGAATGCCTGTCATAGAGGATGTGACGGGCCGAATTGTTGAGGACGCGGGAGTCCCGCGTCCTCAAGAGGATTACCGAGCGGCAACGATGCTCGAGATGATGCCGGAGGTGATGGCAACCAGCAGGAAGTTGTTGTCCACCTTGACCCAGTGATGGCCGCGCGGCGGAGCGGAAAGCCGGTAGCGACGGTAGTCGCGGATCTCAGCCATCCGGCGACGGTCGGCAGCCTTGATGCGCTGGCCACGCACCCAGCGGTTCTTCTGAACGACCTTCTTGTTCACATGGACGCGCTTGTCGATCTGCTTTTCGACATGGCGACCGCGATCCGGGCCGTTCCGCCAATCCTGGGCCTGCGCCGCGAACGGCGAGGCAAGAACGGTGGCGGAGATGAGGATGGCAAAGAACTTTTTCATGACTGTCTCCTGATGTTTCACGACCAGGAGACTAGGTTTTCGCCGATGAACGCAAACTGAATTTCAGATTACGTTTTCGTAATGAAGATCGTATGTTAGTGGGACCTATTCAAGCACCCTGCGAACATCTAAAGCACCTCGTAGACGAAGTGTTCGAAATCTGCCGGCTTGGCTCGGCCTGACGTATCGAAAGCAAACATTCCAGCGAAGGCACCGGTGAAGGAGCCATGTTCTCCGCGACCGCCTTCATCGGACACAACGCCGGCATCCAGTACCGGCCCCAGTGTCTGCCACTGCTGCTCACCCGTAGCGCGCCAGAAGAACTGCAGGTCGTTTTCGCGGATCTCCATGGCAAGATGCAGTGCGCCCTGCGGAGCCGCGACGCCGCTTCCCACCGGAAAGATCATTCGCGCATGCGGAAAATCGCCGGGGCATGAGAAGATGGTGACGACGCGCCCAAGCTTCTCGTGCAGCGTCACGACGATCGCATGGAACTTGTGCCGGTTGTAGTAGTGGCTCAGCCCCGCCGCCTGCTGGTATGTCTCAGGATCGAATTCGATGACTGTCTCGGCGCGGAAGGAATGATGTTCCTGCCGGCGCGCGACCAGCGACTGCTCGAACCAGGACCCAATGCTTTCGCGGCCAATGAGCCTCAGGTAGCCCGACCGCTGATCCAGGCTGAAGATCCGCTCCGGATGCGGCGTGCGCAGCCATTGGAACTCTTCCGGCAGCTTTGTTTCGTTGAACTGCCGCTCGATGCGGCGTGGCTTCTCCGCGGGCTCCACGTCGGTTGGCGCCGGAACGTCGACATCCGGCACGACGCCACCTTGAGCGAGATACAGCCAGTCATCGTCCTTCCAGACGCACTTCTGAAGCGCGGTTTCTCGTCCCAGGGTGCAGCGTCGGCTGGGCGGCATCGGCCGGCCGCAAAGATGCGTGTGGTAAGGCTGTCCATCCGGCGTCTCGACATATTGCCCATGCCCTGCCCGCTGCAGCACGGCATCCGGATCGTCTTTGGAGGTAATGAGGTGGATGTTCGGATGCATCTCATACGGGCCGTCGATCGTGCGCGAACGCGCCATCGTCACAGCGTGGCTGTAGCCGGTGCCGCCTTCAGCCGTCGTCAGGTAGTACCAGCCGTTGCGCTTGAAGAGGTGCGGGCCTTCGACCAGACCCAGCGGGCTGCCGGCGAAGATGTTCTTGATCGGACCTTTCAGTGCTTTCGCCTGCGGGTCCCATTCCTGCAACAGGATTCCGTCAAAGGCCGGGTGCTTCGGTGCTCCGCCATAACTCTCGGTGCGGTGGTTCCACTGCATGTTCAGGAACCACATCCGCCCATCGTCATCGTGGAATAGCGAAGGATCGAAGCCGGAGGAGTTTGCATAGACCGGATCCGACCAGTCACCCTCGATAGTGGGTGCCGTGACGATGTAGTTGTGGGCGTCCTTGAAGTTGCCGTCGAGCCGCTTCACGTCGGTGTACACCAGATAGAACAGGCCATTGGCATAGGAGAGGCATGGCGCCCAGATGCCGCAGCTGTCCGGATTGCCGCGCATGTCCAGCTGGCTCGCGCGCTCGAGAGGGCGCCTAACCAGCGTCCAGTTCACGAGATCGCGCGAATGGTGGATCTGGACGCCAGGGTACCACTCGAATGTGGAGGTGGCGATATAATAGTCCTCACCAACGCGGCAGATGGACGGGTCAGGATTGAACCCGGGCAGGATGGGGTTGCGGATCATGTCTCTCCTCCTGAGGCACGCAACTCAGAATCGGGCGAAAAAGATGCCCGGCACACCGGCGCCGGGCACGACTTGGTTTTCACTTGTTACGCGACGGGCCGGGACGTTCGGCGGAAGCGGCCCAGATGTTGATGTTGGCGTCCGTGGCGTATCTGTCGATTTCGGCAAGTTCTTCTGCCGTGAAGTCCAGACGATCAAGCGCCTTTACGCAATCCTCCACCTGTTCCACACGGCTTGCGCCGATCAGCGCCGTCGTGACGCGCCCGCCCCGCAGGACCCACGCAATCGCCATCTGGGCAAGCGTCTGGCCGCGGCGCTCTGCGATGGCGTTCAGCGCCTGCAGGTTGGCGATGTTCTGGTCGTTCAGGAACGCCGGCCGCAGCGACTTGCCTTGGGCAGCGCGGCTGTCTTCCGGGATGCCGCCAAGATATTTCGAGGTCAGCATGCCCTGTGCCAATGGCGAGAAGACGATCGACCCGATGCCGAGTTCCTCCAGCGTATCAAGCAGCCCATCCTCCTCCACCCAGCGGTTGATCATGGAGTAGCTGGGCTGGTGGATCAGGATGGGCGTGCCAAGCTCCTTCAGGATCGCCATCGCCTCACGGGTGCGTCGCGAGTTGTAGGATGAAATGCCGACGTAAAGCGCCCTGCCCGACCGAACGATATGATCGAGCGCACCGCAGGTCTCCTCAAGCGGCGTGTCCGGATCAAAGCGGTGCGAATAGAAGATGTCGACATAGTCGAGGCCCATGCGCTTCAGGCTCTGGTCGCAGGACGCGATGAGGTATTTCCGGCTGCCCCACTCACCATAAGGACCGGGCCACATGTTGTAGCCCGCCTTTGACGAGATGATCAGTTCATCGCGGTAGCCCTTGAAGTCTTCGCGCAGGATCTGGCCGAAGGCCAGTTCCGCGCTGCCGGGCTTCGGGCCATAGTTGTTGGCGAGATCGAAATGGGTGATGCCGAGGTCGAACGCCTTGCGGCAGATGGCAACCTTGCGCTCATGCGGCGTGTCGTTCCCGAAATTGTGCCACAAGCCGAGCGAGACCGCCGGCAGCTTCAGGCCGGAGCGTCCGCAGCGGTTGTATTTCATGGTCTCATAACGATTGGCGGCCGGCTGCCAGCTCATCGCGTCCCCTCCTCGAATGTCATGGGCAAAAAAAACAAAGGGCTGCCTTGCGGGCAGCCCTTCTGGAACTTGTGTCTCAGGCAAACTCGCCGAGGCCGCTGCCCCACGGGCCATGGTGCTTGTCGACGCCGTCGATGCGATCGAAGCCATGCGCGCCAAAGAAGTCACGCTGTGCCTGGATGAGGTTTGCCGTGCCACGGGCACGACGGTAGGCGTCGAAGTAAGACAGCGCGGAAGCCAGCGCCGGCGCCGGCAGACCGGAGAGCGCTGCGAAGGAGACGACGCGACGCAATGCGCCATCGGTATCCTTGACCATCTGTGCGAAGGCCGGGGTGACGATCAGGTTGGCGACGTCCGGATCCTTGGTGAAGGCGGACGTGATCTCGTCGAGGAACTGCGAGCGGATGATGCAGCCGGCACGCCAGATCCTGGCAATCGTCGGCATCGGCAGGTTCCACTTGTACTCGGCCGAGGCAGCCGCCATGACCGCGAAGCCCTGCGCATAAGCGCCGATCTTGCCAGCAAGCAGCGCGTTTTCGAGATCGTTGATGAAGGCCGCCTTGTCGCTCGGCAGGTCGGCAATCTTCGGAAGACCGAAGATCTTTTCGGCTGCTTCGCGCTCGCTCTTCTGCGACGACAGGATACGGCCAGCAACCGCAGCCTCGATGGCTGTCGCGGCAACGCCCATGTTCTGCGCCTCGATGACCGACCACTTGCCGGTGCCCTTCTGGCCGGCGGCGTCAACGATCAGGTCCACCATCGGCTTGCCGGAGATCGGGTCAGCCGCCTTGAGCACGGTGGCGGAAATCTCGATCAGGTAGGAGTTGAGGCGACCATTATTCCACTTGTCGAAAACCTCGCCGATCTCGGCGGCGCTCATGCCAAGCCCGTCGCGCAGGATGCCGTAGATCTCGGCAATCATCTGCATGTCGGCATATTCGATGCCATTGTGGATCGTCTTGACGAAGTGGCCTGCGCCATTCTCGCCGAGCCAGGCGACGCAGGGGTCGCCGTTAAACTTCGCAGAGATCGACGTCAGTACGTTCTCAACGCGCTTCCAGCTTTCTTCCTTGCCTCCGACCATGATCGAAGGGCCGTGGCGGGCACCTTCTTCACCACCGGAAACGCCCATGCCGATAAAGGTAAGTCCGGAATCCTTGAGGTGATCGAAGCGGCGCATCGTGTCGCGGAAATTGGCGTTGCCGGCATCGATCATGATGTCCCCAGCCGATAGGTACGGACGCAGAAGCTCCATCTGCTGGTCAACCGGATCGCCAGCCTTGATCATGATGATGATCGGCCGCGGCGGACGGATGGCTGCAACGAACTCTTCCAGCGTTTCGCAGGGGATGATCTGCTTCTGGAGGTCGCCGGCATGCGCATAGAATTGGCGCGTCGCCTCGGGGGTCCGGTTGAACACGGCAATCCTGTTGCCTTTTTCAGCGATGTTGAGCGAGAGATTAGAGCCCATGACGCCGAGCCCGATTAGGCCGATTTCTGCCTGTTCCACGGATGTGCCTCCATTTAAAGATTCGCGCGATGTTGTTACACCCATATAGGTCGTGAGCAAGCCGATGACGACGCGAAACGATTAAATTTCAGCGACGTCTGATCATTCCGGCCATGCGCGATCTTGTTTTGTTCTCATCCATTGCTATGCTGGTTCAACTGAGAGACGACGAGGAGGAGACCCATGGCAACCTACCAAGCGCGCATCATCCATGTCAGCATCGATCGGCCATGGCAGGAGGTCTACGCCTATGCGTCAAAGCCCGAGAACATGCAGTATTGGGCGTCCGGCCTCGCTGAAGGCTTAAGGCGTGACGGCGACGAATGGATCGGAGATGGCGGACCGATCGGCAGGATCCGCGTGCGCTTTTCACCCGAGAACCCATACGGCATTCTTGACCATACAGTCGCGATGGAAGACGGCACGGTGGTTGGTAATCCCCTGCGCGTCGTACCCAATGTCGACGGCGCCGAAGTGATGTTCACGCTCTTGAAGCGTCCGGAGATGACAGAGGAAGCCTTCGAGGCCGATGCCGCCCATATCCAGAAGGATCTGATGGCGTTGAAGGCTATTCTTGAGGGTAAAGCCTGACGCTCAAGCGGCCGGGCGCCTGCGGCGGTCGGCTTCCTCTTCCATCACGACAAGTGCGCAAGCCGGCTTCGATGGAGAGAGAGCAAACGGCGACATGCGGCAGCGCATGACGACGATTTCACCGTCGAGGTCCACCGCATAGGTCAACGGCAGGCTCTTGCCCTCAAGGCATCGGTCTACCGCCGACTTGAACTCGTTGCGGAAGCAATGGAGACCAACGAACTCGGCGACATGCTTGCCGATCAGTTGCTCGCGCGAGATGGCAAAGCGGCTCGCATTCGTGTCGTTGGTGTAGAGGATCCGATAACCCGGCGTGACAACCATGACCCGCTGTGACAGCCGGTTAAGCACGGCGTCATCCAGGAAGCCATCGACGGTCGCATCCTCGATGTTCGCGATCTCGCAGCCTTCCGCATCAGAGGCCTGTGCCTCGTCAGCCTTCTCGCCGGCGAGATAACGTTCCACGAGCATCTGCATGAGGTGGACATTGCGGCGCACGCAACCGCGATCGTCAGCCTCTTCCTTCAGGAGCTTAAGCGCAAAGCGGAACTGGATGAGGACGCTCGCCTGGTCGCGAGCCTGGGTCGAGAAGATCGCCTCCAGAAGCGGATCAAGCTCTGAATCCAGCTTGGCAATGGTGGCAAGATCCTGCCGACCGATCGCGCCGTGCAGGTCAGCGTATTTCGCCCAGAAGAGATTGATCAGTGCTTCCAAAAACCCCCTCCCCACATCCGGGGCCACAACCGCTGTGTGTTCATGCGGCTTGGGCAAATCAAAAGCTATACTGATTAAAGCTTCATCTCGGTCGAGATGCAATTTCTAGTCGATGAATTACTGCAATGGTCGCAGCTTTGCGGAATCATAGGTAGCGCTTGATGTGCCAGCGGTCATGGTACCACAGCCACTGCTCCGGATATTCGCGAACCCAAGCCTCGACCTTGTCGTTCAGCAACTGGCCCATCGCCTGCAGATCGAGCTTGCCGGCCGCGTCACGCGGCACTTCGATCTTCGGCTCGATCTCCAGCCGGTAACGGTTATTCGGCAACCGGATGCAACGCGCCGGATAAACCTCCGCATCGAATTGCCGCACGAGCTTTGCGACCAGCGGATTGGTCTGGACGGGATTGCCGAAAAAGGTCGTCTTGATGCCCTTGCGAAACTTCTGGTCGACGAGCACGCCAATGCCGCCGCCCTCGTCCAGCCGACGCGCAAGCGCGAATGACGATCCGGCATGCGACGGTACAAGCTGGCCCATGCGGCTCGCGCGAAACTCGAAAACCTTGTCGGCGATATAAGGGTTGTTCGGCGGCCGGAACATCACCGTGACCTCAAGGCCGAACGCCTTGCCCGCGACCGGCAACAGCTCGAAGTTACCAGTATGCGCGGTAAAGACGATAAACGGCCGCGGGTTGTCGCGCAGATCCATGAAGATCGGGATGCCCGACACCTCCACCCTGCCCGGCTCGGCG
The DNA here is from genome assembly GCF_023223505.1 of Neorhizobium turbinariae. Classification (NCBI taxonomy): domain Bacteria; kingdom Pseudomonadati; phylum Pseudomonadota; class Alphaproteobacteria; order Hyphomicrobiales; family Rhizobiaceae; genus Neorhizobium; species Neorhizobium turbinariae. Next base: position 77,150 of record NZ_JALPRY010000015.1, on the reverse strand, counting down.
CGCTTCGGATCGAAGTCGAACAGCCGGTCGAGGAAGACATACTCGGCGGCAAGCCGCCCCATATGGCCCCAGCTCGCTATGGCGATCTCCTCCAGTTCCTCGTCCGTCTTCTCCGGATAGGCATTACGCAGGTTGACCCGCATCAGCTTGTGCCGCCCGAGCTTTGGCCCGACCCGGCGCGCCAGCCTGTCCGCGAACCGGATGGCCGGGTCAGCGGGGAAGATCTTGAGGAAATTCAGGAAGCCGAACGCCAGCGTCGCAACCAGCCATTGCTGGAAGTTGCGCAGCTTGAGCACGATCCGGGTGAGGAACATCTTCACGAGAGGTTCCCTCAATCCATGCGAAGGACGATTTTCCCGAAGATCTGGCGACCTTCCATGCGCTCCAGCGCCTTGTCGATCTCGGCGAAGGTGACTTCGGTATCAATGACCGGGCGCACGATGCCCTGCGCCATCTTCTGCATCGCGTCCGCCATGTTTTCCATCCGGCAGCCGAAGGAGCCGAGCAGCTTCAACTGCTGCTGGAAGAGCATCATCAGGTTCATTTCGGTCGAGACACCAGAGGTGGAACCGCATGTCACCAGTCGGCCACCACGCTTTAGGCAGAGCATGGAACCCGCCCAGGTGTCCTTGCCGACGTGTTCGAAGACAACGTCGACGCCCTTCTTCTTCGTCAGCTTGCGCACGACGCCTTCGAAGCGGTCGGTGCGGTAATTGATGACGTGATCGGCGCCCAGGGCCTTGGCCTTCTCGATCTTGTCGTCAGACCCCACGGTGGTGATGACGGTACAGCCCATCTTCTTCGCCAGCTGGATTGCCGCCGTGCCGATGCCGGATCCGCCGGCATGTACGAGGATTGTCTCGCCCGGCTGCAGCTTCGCATTGTCGAACAGCATGTGCTCGACCGTGCCGAAGGTCACAGGTGCGAGTGCCGCAGCGACCGCATCGACGCCGGGAGGTGCCGGGACCAGCAGGCGCGCAGGCAGGTTCGTCTTCTCCTGCGCGAAACCGTCCAGGTGGAAGCCATGCACGCCGGAGACATTTTCGCACAGGTTGTCGCGCTTCTCGCGGCACGGCTTGCAAAGGCCGCAGGTGCGGGCACCGTAAATCGAAACGAGTTGGCCCGGCAGCACGTTCGACACGCCCGGACCGATTGCTTCTACCACGCCCGATGCTTCCGCACCGATCGTCAGCGGCATCTTTCGCTTGGCGAATGCCATGCCGCGCCAGCCCCAAACGTCGATATGGTTGAGAGCGACAGCCTTCACACGAAGCGTCACCTCACCCGGACCCGGAGCCTCGGGCTCAGGAATATCCACTGCTTCAAGCCTGCGGTCGTCGATCAGTTGCAGAGCGCGCATAATAGTTCATCCTTCGCCGCAAGGGCGCCAAATATTCGTCTATTCGTAATGGCGGTGTCTCTAAGACGGTTCCACGGTCATGACAAGGCTGGCGTTCTGCCCGCCAAAACCGAAGGAGTTCGAAAGAACCGCTGTCGGCGCCGCGTCCCGCTTCTGGTTCGGCACCACATCAAGCACGATCGTTGGGTCGGGATTGTTGTAGTTGATCGTCGGCGGAAGCGTGCCTGTCAGCATGGTCTGGAACGAGAAGACCGCTTCGACCGCGCCGGCAGCCGTCAGCGTGTGGCCGATCATCGACTTGTTCGAGGACACCGGGATGTCCTTCAGCCTGTCACCGAATACGGCGAGCATGGAGCCGTACTCCATCTTGTCGTTCTCCGGTGTGGAGGTGCCGTGCGCGTTGATATAACCGATGCCACCTTCTTCCATGCCGGCGTCAGTCAGAGCTGCGCGAATGGTCGCGATCGCCGGTCCACCGTCCGGCGACGAACGGGTGCGGTGGAAGTGATCGGCCTTCTCGCCGACGCCCTTCATGATGCCGAGGACCTTTGCGCCGCGCGCCACCGCCGATTCCAGTGATTCCAGCACCAGCGTTGCAGCGCCCTCGGCGATGACGAAGCCATCGCGATCCTTGCTGAAGGGCTTGGAAGCCTTTTCCGGCGGATCATTCTGTGTCGAAAGCGCCGAGAGAAGCGAAAAGCGGATCAGAGCTTCGGCGCTCACCGAGCCGTCGGTCGCGACAGTCAGCGCCCGATCCGTGCGCCCCTGGCGGATGGCTTCAACGCCGAGCTGAATAGCCGTTGCGCCAGATGCGCATGCCGTCGAGAGCGTCACCGGCAGGCCGCGGGTGCCGAATGTGTCGGCCAGCCGCTCGGAGATCGAGCCGAACTGCACGGCTTCCAGAAACACCGGATCCGGCCGAACGCGCATGGCGGCGAGGAAGCGGTCGTAAGCGTCCCCTTCTGCTTTCGACGGTTCCGAGCGATCTGCCAGCGCAAAACGATCGGACCATTCCGGCTCGACCGGAGGTGCTGCAAGGAAAAGCGGGCCTTCGAAATCACCGGACAGACCAGCCTGCGCCAGTGCCTCGATCGTTGTCTCGCGAGCGAAGGCGAAGGAACGCTCCACCGAGTTTTCGGCCGGCACCTTGATGAAGTCCACCGTGCCGCTGATGCGCGTCGACAACTTGTCCGTCGGGAAGCGGGTGATCTTGTGGATGCCGGACGTACCGGAAGTCAAAGCCGCCCAGTTATCCTGCAGGCCCTGGCCGAGCGAGGTGATGACGCCCATGCCGGTGACGGCGACGATCGGGCGGCCCAGATGATCCTTGAAGCGTGTCTCGCTCATCGCAATCTCCTTTACGCGACCGATAGGACGGCAAGCCCCTCGCCGCGCGTGTAACCGACTGTCGTCACCACGGCGTGTTTCGCCGGCGCCGTCATCGGCTTCTCATTTTCCGAATCAAATATCGGGACGGTCGCGCCGCTATCCAGCGTCAGGGCGGCCAGCGCCAGGCCGAGCGGGAACTGTGCTTCCATACCGTGGCCGGTGATGCCGCCGTAACCGCGAACCGGTGCACCATCAAGCTGCGATGCGAGAAGCGATTTTTCGCGCTTGGTAATGTCGTGCAGGCCGCTGGCGCCGGAGAAAACAACTGTATCAGCATTGGAGAGATCGCCGGCATGGGCAGCTAGGCGGCTCAAACGCTTTTCGAGCTTGCCCTCGTCGCGGTTGCCACGGTCGCCTTCGATGGCGTCGATGACGGCATAGATATGTGCACCACGCGCTTCGGCATGCGAGCGCGACTCGAGCACCAGGAAGGCACCCACGGAACCCATCATCATGCCGCCGCCATTGTCATCCGAACGGGACCAGAGCGGATGCCATTCACCCGTCGCATGCGCACGAATGCCTTCAACCAGCAGAATGATGTCGGCGCGTTCCGCGACGAAGGCGCCACCGACGAGGCTATGCGTGGACTGGCCGGCCTTGATGCGGTGGAATGCGGTCTCGACTGCGGTAATGCCTGCGGCTTCTTCGCCCATGAAGGTACGAGATGAGCCGGTCACTTTGTGCACGATCGAGATGTTACCAGCGACCAGGTTGGAAAGCTGGGCCAGGAACAACGTCGGGCGCAGTTCGGTCGTCAGCTTTTCGTTCAGCAGCAGTTCGCGGTCGTTGCGCTTCAGTGCCTCGCCGACGATCAGCGAATCGACCTTGATGTCGCGCTCACCACCACCGGCGGCAACGATCATGTCCATCGAGGCACAGGCTTCGGCGTCCGTCTTCAGGCCGGCGTCATCCAGAGCAAGACCTGCCGAAAACACGCCAAGCCGCTGCCAGTTTTCCATTTGGCGCTGGTCGCCGCGCTTGGGGATCTGTGCAGACCAATCGATCTCCGGCATGGGATGGACCGGGTATGGTGCAAACCGCTCCGTCTCAACCTTCGGCGCGCCGACTTCAGCCGCCGAAAGAAGAGCGACATGCGGCTCCTTGCCGACGCCCTGGCAGGTGACGATACCGACACCGGTGATCACGACATCATTGTCAGACTTCATCATGTCCTCTTATGCCTACCCTGATCTTGGATAGGTTCTAGGCGTTCGCGGCAATGGCGTCCATCAAGCCGACCTCTTCGGCGCGCTTGCGCACGACCGGAGCCAGCGGGATTTCACTGAAAGGCATGGTGCGAAGCTTCAACTGCGCGTCGCAGACCTTCTTCCCGTTGCTCGTGATCTTGGCCTTGGTCACGGCGTAACCCGAACCTTCATGCTCGAGGAAGGCCTCGATGTCGAGTACGGCATCCGGCTCCACGAATGTGCGCATCTTGGCGTTGTCGACCGACATGAGAAACGGCATGGCGGCAAAATCGGAAGCAGCCAGCACCAGCATACCGGACGCCTGCGCCATGGTTTCGATCAGAAGCACACCGGGTACCAAAGGCATGCCGGGAAAATGCCCTTCAAACACCGGGCTTTTCGAAGGCACGACGGAACGCGCCTTCAAGGTCTTTGCTCCCAGATCGACCGCTTCGATGCGGTCGATCATCTGGAAATATTCGAGCAACATCAGATTGCCGGCAGGCGATCGAAACCGATCAGGCCTTTGCCGCCCTCAACTCGTCGATCTTGGTGCACAGGTTCTTCAGGACGAAGTATTCCTCTGTGGAAACCTTGCCTTCGTTGACTTCCTGCGTCCACTGCTCGAGCGGGATCTTGATGCCGAATTCCTTGTCGATCGCAAACACGATGTCGAGGAAGTCGAGGCTGTCGATGCCGAGATCATCGATCGTGTGGCTCTCCGGCGTGATGGTCTCGCGATCGATTTCGCTGGTTTCAGCGATAATATCGGCAACTTTGTCGAATGTAGCAGTCACGCCCATGTCCTCTAGAATATGAAAATCAGGTTCCACATAGGGAAATCGTTTCCAAATGCCAATGGCCTCCTGCCAAAGCGGCAAGATTTGCATGGCCCCTGTTGCTAATTCAGCAATGGAGGTCGCCAGAGGCGGTCACAACAATCCCGTCAGTCCAGGCTGCCTCTCAGGCAGCTGAAGCTCGCTGCTCTACAATGGCTGCCCGGATCACCTCAAGCACGGATTGCGCCTGAACGCCGGTGCAGGCCCACTGGCTTGGCTGTCCATCCCAGGCGGTGCCAAGGAACTTGCGGCCGCTGTCCGGCGCCTGGATGGTTTCGCCATCCGCCAGTCCGCCGCAAACCACGCGAACAGGTCCGCTGCGGACGGTGAAGAGATCCGGCCGCACCAGGTAAACACAGGCGGTGCTGTCATGGACGGCCATGCCGTCGATTCCGACGCGGTTCCTGTAGAAGTCGATGTAATACTGTGAGAGGTCCGACAGGAGCTTCACCGACTTGTCGCCGGCAGCCACCATCTCGGCAAGGTCCTGGCTGGACATGATCGTCTTCATAGTCACGTCGAGGCCGACGATCGTGACCTTCCACGGCGTAATGAAGATCAGGTCAGCAGCTTCCGGGTCGCCATGAATATTGGCTTCCGCGGCCGGCGTGACGTTGCCATTCACGTCGAAGGCGCCGCCCATAACGATCACTTCCTTCACGAGCCCGGCAAATTCCGGATCAGCCTGCACGGCAAGCGCCAAGTTGGTCATGCGTCCAACCGCAATCAGGGTCACCTCGCCCGGGTTCTCCCGCACGGTGTCGATGATGAACTGATAAGCGGGGCGCGGATCGAGCGGCCACTCAACAACGTCAGGCACGCCGATATTTCCCAGCCCATCAGCGCCGTGGACCACCGAAGCGGCGCAGTCGTCGGTGCGCGTCTGATCGAGTGTTGCGCCAGCGCCCTTGGCGACCGGAGCGGTGATCTCCCACTCGCGATGCAGGAACTGGGCATTGCGTGTCGTCAAGTCGACGCCGACATTGCCGAAGACGGTGGTGACGCCCAGGAGTTCGATCTCCGGGTGGCGATGCAGGAAGAGCAGTGCCATCGCATCGTCGACGCCCGGATCCGTATCGAAAATGACCTTGTGCATGTGCTATTCCTATGCGACCTCTTGAGGCGCGCACCATAACGCCAAACGCAGTCAGTGCAATCCCGGTCGGCGCTGTGAGGCCGTCCAGCGTGGCAGTTGCGGACGCGACGATTCGGTGCGAGAAGCGCCGCGCACCATCCCGCATACCCGCATTGCCGAGTTCTTCCCTTGCCTGATCTCCTTCCCCACCTGATCCTGCTGCTGCTTGCGGCAGCGTTCTTTGCCGGCTTTGTTGATTCGATCGCCGGCGGCGGCGGTCTCATCGCCATCCCGGCAATGCTGCTCGCGGGCATTCCTCCCTTGGAGGCCCTCGGCACCAACAAGCTTCAATCCCAGTTTGGCGCGGCCTCGGCGACCATCGCCTATGCAAGGCGCGGCCATGTCGACCTGAAGCGGCAGTTGCCGATGGCGGCCATGGCGGTGGTGGGTGGAGCGATTGGCGCGGTCCTCGCCGCGATGGTTCCCGCACAGTTTCTTGCCGCGGCCATTCCCTTCCTGCTGATTGCAATCGCGCTGTTCTTCGCCCTGAAGCCGAACCTCAATGACGTCGACCGTCACCGCCGGGTGACACCGTTCGTTTTCGGAATCACCTTCGTGCCGCTGATCGGGCTGTATGACGGGCTTTTCGGCCCCGGCGCCGGCTCGTTCTACATGCTTGGCTTCGTGCTTCTCGCAGGCTTCGGCATGCTGAAGGCGACGGCGCACACGAAGCTCATCAACCTCGGCTCCAATTTCGGGTCATTCGTGGTGTTTGCGGTCGCGGGTTCGGTGTACTGGAAGCTCGGGCTTATGATGGGGGCAGCGCAATTTCTTGGCGCTCAGGTTGGCTCACGGCTTGCCATGCGCAGCGGGGCAAAGCTGATCAAGCCGCTGCTGGTGATCTCCTGCCTGGCGCTGGCCACCAAGCTTGTCGCCGATCCCATGCATCCTTTGAGGCTCTGGCTGGGCTTCTAGCCCTTCATCTTGAGCGGCAGCCCAGCGGCGATAAAAAAGACCTCGTCTGCCTGTGCCGCAATCTTCTGGTGGAGCCGGCCGACGTGGTCCCGGAATTCCCGCGCCATGCGGTTCTCCGGCACAATGCCGAGGCCAACCTCGTTCGACACGAGGATCACGCGTCCCTCTGCTTCCGCCAGCGCGCCAAGCATCTTGGCGGCTTCAGCCTCGATGTCGCGCTCCTCCATCATCAGGTTGGTGACCCAAAGTGTGAGGCAATCGAGCAGGATGACCGTGTCGGGCTTCGCGATGCGGGAAATTTCGCTCGCAACATCCATCGGCACTTCATGCGTCTGCCAACCCTCGCCGCGATCGACCCGATGGCGCGCAATTCGCTCGCGCATCTCGTCGTCATAGGCACGCCCGGTCGCCAGGTAATGCCGCGTAAGTCCGGTTTCGATCGCCAAATTCTCGGAGAAAGCGGATTTGCCGGAACGAGCGCCGCCCAGGACAAGCGTGACGTGGCCGGTTCGCGTCATGAACATGGGAAAGCCTTGGCCAGAGGAAGCCGGACGATTCGTAGATAAGGAGGCGTCCGGCCCTGTTGGTGACGTTTGCTCTGGATCATTGCACAGCAATCTGTGCAGGCATTCCATATGAGTGTCAATTGCCCCAAAGACAAGACGGGGGCAACACTATCTCCAGCGGAGACAGGGGGAGCCGGTACGCAATACCTAAGACCGGCGCCGTGTGCGGGCTCAACTGCCTGCACGCACACCAATAGCCCGACATCGTTACCGGATCGTTATCGGCATTGGGTTGACCCGAGAAAAATCCACGGAAGCGAAATTCTGATCTGCCACCTCCCCAGGACACGGGATGATCCCGACGCCGTTGACGTTAATCTGATCGCCGATGCGGTCTGCGCGGTTGGCAAATGCTGCCGCTCCGCTACATTACCCGACATATGAGCCGGCAGAACTAAGCGGCCAATTTTACAAGGGAGTTCGCCTTGCAGCGCCATCTCTCGCGCATTCTGAAACTTAACGTGGTGACCGCCGCAACGCTGCTTGCCGCCGCGCTCTATGTTGATCCGGCGCACGCCCAGGCTGAATGCGGTTCGGTGTCCATCGCCGAGATGAACTGGGGCTCCGCCGCGGTTGCCGCGCATCTCGACAAGATCGTGCTCGAAAAGGGTTATGGCTGCCAGGTCACGCTCGTTCCGGGCGGGACGATCACCACCTTCGAGGCGATGAACGAGAAGGGTGAACCGGATATCGCGCCCGAGCTCTGGGTGAATTCCTTTCGGCCGCAGCTTGAAAAAGCGGTGGCAGACTCTCGTCTGGTGATTGGCGCCGAGATCCTGGAGGATGGCGCAGTCGAGGGGTGGTGGATCCCGAAGTTTGTCGCCGATGCCCATCCCGAGATCAAGACCGTCCAGCAGGCGCTGGCCAATCCCAAACTCTTTCCCGCGGAAGATGATCCGGCAGTCGGTGCGGTCACCAGTTGCCCCACCGGCTGGAGCTGCCGTGTCTCGACGGCGAACCTGTTCAAGGCGCTTGGCGCAGACGAGAAGGGCTTCAAGCTGGTGTCGCCGGAGTCAGCGGAAGCCCTGGACGATTCGATTGCAAATGCATTTGCGAACAAGACCGGCTGGCTCGGTTATTACTGGGCGCCCACGGCCATCCTCGGGAAATACCAGATGGTCAAGCTGTCGTTCAGCGTACCTCACGACAAGAGTGACTGGGATGCCTGCACCGTGGTGCCGGATTGCGCGAGCCCAAAGATTAACTCCTACCCGACCTCGCAGGCCTTCAGCATAGTGACGCGCGACTTTGCGAACCGGGCGGAGACGGCGATGGACTACATCAAGAAGCGCCGGTGGACGAACGCCACCGTCAACAGCTTGCTCGCGTGGCAGTCGGATAACAAGAGCTCGAATGAGGAGACGGCCCGCCACTTCCTGCAGTCCATGCCTGAGATCTGGACGAAGTGGGTTCCGGCAGACGTCGCCGAGAGAATCAAGGCGTCGCTCTAACTCGCCAATCCCAACGGCGCAGCGACTGCGGCCGCGACAGCCCAACTCGTTTCGAAACAACCAGTTAGTGGCTGTGGCCGTTTTCCTTGTTGGTTACGCCGGCCTGTTCGAAGGTCGCCATTCCGGAATGGCAGGCGGCAGCCGCCTTGACGATCCCGGCGGCGAGCGCTGCGCCCGTGCCTTCGCCCAGCCGCATGCCAAGCGCCAAGAGCGGCGTCTTGCCAAGCTTCTCGATCGCGCGCAGGTGACCCGGCTCACCCGAGACGTGGCCGATCAGGCAGTGATCGAGGGCTGCGGGATTGGCCGCCTTCAGAATCGAGGCAGCAGCCGTCACGACATAGCCGTCCAGGAGAACCGGAATCTTTTCCATGCGAGCCGCAAGGATAGCGCCTGCGATAGCCGCGACCTCACGACCACCAAGACGACGCAGAACCTCCAGCGGATCATTGAGGTGATCCTTGTGGAGGTCGACCGCCTGCTTCACCACCGCAATCTTGCGCTCCAGAAGTTCGCCGTGGGAGCCAGTTCCTGGACCGACCCAATCCTCGGCCTCACCGCCGTAAAGCGCTAAATTGATCGCAGCCGCGACCGTCGTGTTGCCGATCCCCATTTCGCCGATGCACAGGAGATCCGTGCCGCCGGCAATCGCTTCCATGCCGAACGCCATGGTCGCGGCACAGTCGCGCTCCGAAAGAGCGGCTTCGGTTGCGATGTCGCCGGTCGGATAATCCAGCGCCAGGTCGAAGATCTTCAGCCCGAGATCGTGGGTGACGCAAATCTGGTTGATCGCAGCACCACCGGCCGCAAAGTTCTCCACCATCTGTTGCGTGACCGACGACGGAAACGGCGTGATGTTGTGGCGGGTGACGCCATGGTTGCCAGCGAAGATGGCGACGAGCGGACGGTTGACCGCCGGAGCCCTGCCCGTCCAGGCCGCCAGCCAGAACGCAATTTCTTCTAGACGGCCGAGCGCCCCCGGCGGCTTCGTCAATTGCGAGTCGCGCTCGCGGGCGGCAACCAGTGCATGCGGATCGGGGCCCGGTAGGTTCTGCAACAGGACTCGGAAGTCATCGAAAGGTAAGCCGCTCACGCTCATGGAAAGTCTCTCTCATCACCGGCCGCTTCGTCTTGATGGCCGCTTGTGTTCAGCGCCAAATCGCGCTTCTGTGTGCCTCTCATAGTCGGGTAGCCGAGGAGGGACAACTGCCAAACGCGACGGAATTCATTGCTGAACTGGCCCGCTCCGTTGGTTTCCTGAGCCGCTTGCCCGTGCCGAACCGTTTCTTCAAGGGATATGACGGAAGCGTGTCGCGTGCCGTGCGCGCCTTCCCGGCGGCTGGCCTGGTCATCGCCGCCCTGCCTGGCCTAGTGTTGCTGCTCATTGCCCGTCCTGAAACCGCATTGCTGAGCAGTCTCGTCGCTCTTGCGGTGATGGCGGTCCTGACGGGCGCGTTGCACGAAGATGGCCTGGCAGACACCGCCGACGGCCTTGGCGGCGGCCGCGATCGCGAGCACGCGCTCTCGATCATGAAGGATAGCCGCAGCGGGGCGTACGGCGTCGTCGCACTGATCCTCTCATTTGGCCTGCGTGCTTCCGCCCTCTCGACAATCATCCTGATTGACTCGAGCTTTGCTGCGCTTGCCCTCCTCGCTGCTGCGGTTGTCAGCCGCGGTGCCATGGTGGCGCACTGGCATGCCCTGGCCGCAGCACGGGTGAACGGTGTCGCCGCCGGCGCCGGAAGTCCGGAAGAAAGTGCACGCAATGTGGCGCTTCTCAGCGCTATTGTCCTTGCCCTGCTCCTCCTTGTGCCGTGTTTCGGCCTGACCAGGACATTGTTTTCGTTGATCGTCGTTGGCATCACGGCCCTCGGTTTCACCCGATGGGTCCGCACGAAAATCGGCGGCCATACCGGTGATACGATCGGCGCCACGCAGCAGATAAGCGAGATCGTGATGTTGGCCACGCTTGCTCTCACCCTCTGAAGCCTTGATATAAGGTCTATGATTTCACCCTGCATTCTAGTCTGCGCCATCGATGACAAAACCGGCTACTGCTTCGGCTGTGGACGCACGCGCGACGAGATCGCAAGCTGGACGGCTTACACGGATGGTGAGCGCCGCGAATTGATGGAGCGACTGCCGCAGCGCCTCGAGACGGTGGAGCGGCGTCCGCGACGCGAAACCAAGCGTCAGCGACTGGCAAAGGAGCGCGGCACGGCATGAACCGTCTCACCCTCGTTCTTCTGTTCCTGTCCGCCGGCCTTGCGCTCCTGGTCTTCAACCACGACAACGGCCAGACGTTCGGCATGGCCAATGACGACTTCGGTCATCTGATTCACTCGCTGCCTATCCTCGGCCTTCTCTCTGTCGGCATTCTCGCCGGGCGTCGCGGCAATGGTGGAGAGGTGCTGCGCAACATCGCCATCTGGCTGCTCATCGCGCTCGCGCTTGTGGCGCTCTACCTCTACCGCGATGATGCCCGCAATGTCGCCGCCCGTATGACAGCGGGCCTATTACCCGGTACCGCCGTGGTGGTCACAACGAGCGAGGGCCAGAACGAGGTCGTGATCCACAAGACACGCGGCAGCCACTTCCAGACCAATGTCCGCGTCAACGGCCAGCTGATCCCGATGCTGGTGGATACCGGCGCGAGCACTGTCGTGCTGTCTTATGACGATGCCCGTGCGATTGGTATTGATCCGGGCAAGCTCGATTTCAGCGTGACGGTCATGACCGCAAATGGCCGTGCCCAGGCGGCACCGGTTCGTCTCGAGCGTATCTCGATCGGCCCGATCGAACGCAAGAATATTCGCGCCATGGTCGCCGAAGACGGCAGGCTCGGTGAAAGCTTGCTGGGCATGAGCTTCCTGTCGACACTCAGCTCACTGCAGATGCAAACGGATGAGCTTCGCCTCAGGAACTGAGGATCATTTTGCGGCCTGTAGAGCGACGGTGTGATCCGAGAGAACCTGGTTGCGGCCGTAGCTCTTTGCCATGAAAAGAAACTGCTCGGCACCATTCAGGTAATTATCGAAGGTCTCCGGCCCGCAAACCTCTGCGACCCCGACGGACACCGTAACGGAAATCTCACAATCGCCGACCAGGATCGGCTCCTCACCGATCTCCGCCCGTAGATTGTCGCAAAACTCGGTCGCCGCGATTGTATCGATGTCCATCAGAAGCAGCCCGAACTCCTCCTCGTCCAGCCGAGCCAGGAGATGCGAGGTGCCCTCAATCGCCGCCCCAATACGGGCACCTATGGCTTGGACAATCTTGTCCGCGGCTTCCTCGCCATGCGTTTCGACCAGCCTTCGAAAATGATCGATATCGATGATTGCGACGGCGCAGGCGATGCCCTTTGCGAGGCAATCTTCAACACGTGCCGGGCCTGCCCGGTAAAACTCTCCCAAGGTCGGCAGTCCGGTCAAGGTGTCGACGGCGGCACCCTCGCCTTCCATTGGCTTTGGGCTCAGCCACTGATTCAGTTGCTGCACGGAACGGAAGTGCTGGCTTTGCAGATACGGCATGCGAAAGTTCCGGTGTCAGGCCACGTTCTTGACCGGGCGGCCCTGGCTTTTCGCCTGCATTGTGCGGATCTGGATCAGCGTGTCGAGGTTCTGGTTGACGCGGCAATAGAACTCCTCGTCGATGAACGGACGCAGCATGAAGTCGTTACCACCGGCTTTCAGGAACCTAGCCGAAAGCAGCCGGTTGGACGAAGACGAAACGCCGATGATGCGCAATTCGTGCGACCCGCGCACCGAGCGGATTCGGCGCGTCAGCTCGAAACCGTCAATGTCCGGCATGTTGTAGTCGGTGACGACGAGTCCGATATCGGGGTTCTTCTTGAGGATCTCCAGCGCCTTTGCACCGCTGTCGGCCAGGCTGACGCGGAAATTGTAGCGTTTCAGGCGGCTTGAGAGGAGCGCCCGCGCCGTTGGGCTATCATCAACGATGAGCACGTGATGGCGATGGTTGGTGAGGAAGCGGCAAACCGATTCCGCGAGCATTTCCACGGCAAAGACATTGTCCTTGAGGATGTAATCGACAATCTCCTTGGTCAGCAGCTTGTCGCGCGTCTCTTCGTGGAAGGTGCCGGTAAAGACGATGGTGGGGATCGAAAGATCGATCAGGTATTCGAGCGCCTCGCCGTTTTCGGCACCGGGAAGGTTGATGTTGGAGATGGCGAGCGTGACCGGTTCGCTGGAACGGTCGTAGGCCAGCTGGATTTCCTCGAAATTGCGGCAGATCTCGATGTCGATGCCGAAGAGCTCCTTGAGCCGCGTACCGATCATCGAGGTGAAGACGTTCGAATCCTCCGCGAGCAGGATACGGGAATTTGCCAGAGATTGGCCGGAATGTTGCATCCCGGATATGCCGAGGAAAGTCATGATGCCCCTATTGCTTGAAAGACCCCTTCCGGAGCAGCAATAGGACCGACGGTTTGAATATGAGTTAATCCGGAAACTGCCCCGGGCCCAAAACAGGACGAGCGGCCTTGCGACCGCTCGTTAAGGTCAACGATGGGTTAGCGGCTGCTTATCTCACGCCCGCAGTACCGCGTTCTCCGGATCAAACGGGCTTTCGGGCACGACCACGGCATCATAGGTGGTGCCAAGGATCTTGATCTTGAGCTTGGTGCCTTCGGCGGCATGGTCCGGCTTGACCATGGCCAGCGCCACCGATTTGCCGATACGCCATCCGTAACCGCCACTCGTGGCACGACCGACAAGTTCGCCTGCCTCATTGTAGATCGCCTCGGAGCCACGCGCATCGACGTCGTCATTGCCAGAGACGATCAGCGTCACGAAGTTCCACTTGAGGCCCTTTCCCTTATAGGCGAGCATCGCGTCGCGGCCGATGAACGACTTCTCCGGGCGGATGAAGCGGTCGAGCGCCGACTCGTAGGCATTGTATTCGATCGACAGTTCACGCCCCATGTTGCGGTAGGATTTTTCCGCCGCCATCGAAACCATGGCCCGGATGCCGAACGGCTTGATGCCGTACTCGGCCCCTGCCTCCATGAGCTTGTCGAAGATGTAGGCCTGCATCTCGATCGGATGATGCAGTTCCCAGCCGAGCTCGCCGACGAAGTTGACGCGCAGTGCATGGGCGGTGGCAACACCGACGGAGATCGGCTTGGCCGTCAGCCACGGGAAGTCCTTGTTGTCGAGGCTCGTGCGGGTGAGCTTCTTCAGCACATCACGGGACTTCGGTCCGGCAAGAACGAGAACGCCATATTTCTGAGTGATCGGCTGAAGCACGACGCTGCCATTGGTCGGTGCGAGACGGTGGAGAAGGTCGTGGTCGTGGGCCTCAAGTCCGCCGGCAGATACGAGGTAGAAACGGCCGGGCGCCCATTCGTAGACGGTAAACTCTGCCCGCACCCCACCGACCGGCGTCAACACGTGGCACAGCGCGATGCGGCCACGCTTCTTCGGCACCGCATTGGCAAGGATCGAATCGAGCCAGGCACGCGCGCCGGGTCCGGAGACTTCCATCTTGGCGAACGGCGACATGTCGAGCACGCCGACATTCTCGTGCACGTTCTTCACTTCGTTGCCGACATGTTCGAAATAGTTCGAACGGCGGAACGACCATTTTTCGACGATGCGTCCATCATCGAGCGCCGCCGCGTAGTTGTGGTTGGTGATGACATCCGCACCAACGCCGAGTTGGTCCTTCGGGACCGCGTAACCTTCCGGCGCAAACCAGTTTGCCCGCTCCCAGCCATAAACGGAGCCAAACACGCCGCCGAGCTTCTTCAGGCGGTCGTAGATCGGTGTCGTCTTCAGCGGACGGGCAGCCGCGCGCTCTTCATCCGGATAATGCATGGTGAAGACGTTGGCATAGGCTTCTTCGTTCTTGGCGATCAGGTAGCCTTCCGTCGCGTAAGGGCCGAAGCGGCGCGGATCGACGCCCATCAGATCGACCGTCGGCTCACCATCAACGATCCATTCGGCAAGCTGCCAGCCAGCCCCACCGGCGGCCGTGATGCCGAAGGAATGGCCTTCGTTCAGCCAGAAGTTCTTGAGACCCGGTGCGGGTCCTACAATCGGGTTTCCGTCCGGCGTATAGGCGATCGCGCCATTATACACCTTCTTGATGCCCACTTCGCCGAAGGCCGGCACGCGCGCGATCGCTGTCTCGATATGCGGCATCAAGCGGTCCAGCTCCTCCTGGAACAGCTCATATTCGCTTTCGTCCGAGGGTCCGTCGACGTAGCACACGGGAGCGCCGACTTCGTATGGCCCAAGGATCAGGCCGCCTGCCTCTTCGCGCATGTACCAGGCGCTATCGGATTCGCGCAGCACGCCCATCTCGGGCAGACCCTGCTTGCGGCGCTCCTGAATTGCCGGGTGTGGCTCGGTGACGATGTACTGGTGCTCGACCGGAATGACCGGCACGTTAATGCCGACCATCTCGCCCGTCTTGCGTGCGAAGTTTCCGGTGCAGGAAATGACGTGTTCCGCGGTGATGTCGCCCTTGTCGGTCGTGACCTTCCAGAGCCCGTCAGGCTGCTGTTCGATCGCCGTCACGGTCGTGTTGCGGTAGATCGTAGCGCCGCGGTCTCGTGCACCCTTGGCCAGCGCCTGGGTGAGGTCTGCAGGCTGGATGTAGCCGTCGTCCGGATGCTGGATCGCGCCAAGCAGACCTTCCGTCTCACAAAGCGGCCAGATCTCCTTCACCTGCTCAGGCATCAGGATGTTGACCTTGACACCGATCGTTTCGGCGATGCCGGCGTAATACATATATTCGTCCCAGCGGTCCTTGGTGCGCGCGAGACGGATGTTGGAGACTTTCGCAAAACCGACATTCATGCCGGTTTCCTGCTGCAGCTCCTCATAAAACCGCACCGAATATTTATGAAGCTGGCCGACCGAATAAGACAGGTTGAAGAGCGGCAGGAGACCCGCGGCATGCCAGGTCGAGCCGGATGTCAGTTCCTTGCGCTCGATCAGGACGGCGTCGCTCCAGCCCTTCTTTGCCAGATGGTAAAGCGTCGATACGCCGACGACGCCGCCCCCGATCACGACGGCTCGTGCATGTGTCTTCATCGAATGAACCCCTCTTGGCCCTGCGGCCACACATAATCTTTGCCAGACTATGCAATTCCTCGAGACGGCTCAAACGCCTGTTTACGACATGCCGATCGTTCCCACGCGACTGTGTCGTTTCACAGCGTCACGCGCCGCCCCGAACGTCATCGTCCTCGACCGGTGCCGGCTTGGGCCTATGGATGACGATCTCCTGTTGCGGGAACGGCATTTCGATGCCTTCCTGCCGGAACCGCTTGAGGATGGCGATCCGCAGGTCGTTACGGATCCGCATGCCCGCGCCCATGTCCGCAAGGTGGAATCGCAATTCGAAATCAAGCGACGAGGCGCCGAACCGCAGGAACTCAACGTGTGGTTCCGGATTGCGCATGACCTCCGGGATCTCGGCAACAAGCTCCAGCAGCACATCCATGACCTTCTGCGGGGCCGAATCGTAGCTGACAGACACCGGGATCTCGGAGCGCTGCATGCGGTTGCGATGTGTCCAGTTGCCGACCGGCGAGTTGATCAGCTCCGAGTTCGGCATGATGATCGACTGCATGCGCGAGGTTTCGATTTCCGTTGCGCGCACCGAGATTCGCTTCACGGTACCTTCCGTCGTGCCGGTGACGACGTAGTCGCCAACCTTGAACGGTCGCTCGACCAGCAGAATCAGCCCTGACACAAAGTTCGATACGATGTTCTGCAGGCCAAAACCGATACCGACCGAGAGGGCCGAGGCCACCAGCGCGAAGCTCGAGAGATTGATGCCCGCTGCCGACACGCCGATGATGATCGCCAGGCAGATCCCGAGATAGCCAATGCCTGTCTTGACCGAATTTCTTACACCGACATCGACCTGGCTGCGGGCGAGCACATTGCCATCCACCCATTTCTGGACCCAGCGGGTGATGACGAAGCCGATGCCGAAGAGGACAATACCTCCGAAGATGCCGACGAGCGAAATCGATACATTGCCGATGCGGATCTCGGTAAAGAAGCGGTAGATCCACGCCTCGATATCGGCGAACTGGAAGCCCCATGTCAGCAGGATCAGGGGCACACCGAGGATCAGCGCGAAGGCATAGAAGCTGAGGCCGGCGGCAAGGCCTGCCTGATCAAGCGCAACCTCGCCAAACCGGTAGCGCTCGGCAAGCCTTCGCCCGGCCCCGGTATTGCGGAAGGCACCCTGCTTGGAGACCGCCTTGCCGGACAGGAAGCCGAGATAGATGAGCACGAAAACGGCGCCGGTGAGCACGACCTGCGTCGATGCAAACCGCGCCAGCCCCACGTAACCCGTCAGTACCGAGAGGATGAGCAGCCCACCGACGACCCGTAGCAGGATCGCGAAGAACCGCGGCCAGGGATTACCGACATCGGTCACGTCGCTTTCGCCTTCACGAATGCGCGGCTTGATGAAGGAAATTGCGATGAGAATTGCACCAACGACCAGCGATGCGATCAGACTCTTGACGATGGTGAGGACGAGTGGCGACCCCAGCGCCTCGCTGATTGCCGCGAGGAAGTAGTCGAGGCCGTTGACGATCGCCATCATCAGCACGGCCACTATCAGGAACCGCGCGCCGCGATCGGTGATGCGCACAAGCCGCCAATGCGGCTCATTGGGAGAAAGAATGCCGTTGCTGAGTTTCCAGACAAAGGAAACCAACCAGATGAAGCCAAAGAAGGTCGCAACGATGGAGGCAACGTCCGAACGAAGGACATTGAAGCCATCGAGGAAAAGGTACGACGCCAGAAGAAAGGCGGCGATCGATGCCGTCTGGATAACCGTCGACCAGAAAGTCACCGACAAGCGCTTGATATAGGTCGGGTCCCCGCTGCCATTGCGCCTGATGAAGCGACCGAACAGCCTGTATCCTCCCGAGAGGAAGAGCAGGCCGGCGGCGATCGACAGCGCGATTGCACCCAGCAGCTGCCACTTCTTGAACTTCCAGACGAAGGTGAACCAACTGCCGAAGGTTGAGCCGAAATTTTTCACCTCCGTGACGAAGGCATTGCCGGCATCCGTGAACAGGCTGCCGGTCAGCTCGGTGTGGCGAAACAGGGTCTGGGTGAACAGCGAACGCCGGAGATTGGTAATGTAGGTCGCAAGCTGTGTTGCATTGTTTGCCAGCGCTGCCGCGTCGTCGCTGATGAGATTGAGCTGCGATTGCTCCGCAATCAGCTTCTGCCGTTCCTGCACGACAGCTGGCGCTTCTTCGGGCTGGCCTTCCTTTGGCGCCTCGCCGATTTGCTGCAGCCGTGCCTGGATCTGCTCGACGCG
Source organism: Neorhizobium turbinariae (assembly GCF_023223505.1). Taxonomy (NCBI): domain Bacteria; kingdom Pseudomonadati; phylum Pseudomonadota; class Alphaproteobacteria; order Hyphomicrobiales; family Rhizobiaceae; genus Neorhizobium; species Neorhizobium turbinariae. The sequence goes on along the minus strand of NZ_JALPRY010000015.1, from coordinate 58,984 downwards.
CGCCCGCATCGCGTCAGATGCCGCCCGCATCTGGCTGACGATGTTGTCGACCTCGACGCGCAGTTCCGCCAGACGCGCGTCGTCCCTCGGATCGCTATCGATGCGGTTGCGGAAGGCTTCAAGCTGGGTGCGGATGGCATCGACCTTGTCACGCATCTCCGCATTGATCGAGTCCACCGTCTCCTGTGCCTCGACCTGCTGCAGCGCTTGAGCGAATGCCGGGGCGGCCGGAAGCAGAGACGAGTGCAGGACCGCGAGAAGCAGTGCGAGAATGACGGCTCGCTGGTGCCAGCGGCTGCGGGAGTTCTGGTCGAGATGGAATCTACCCAAGGTCAAGCTCGTCCTTTGTTCGGAATCGACGGGCAGAAACTAGAGCGACTTCTGGGCGAAGAGAAGGAGGCGCCAAGGACCCACAAACAGAATTGGAACAATTTGCGGAACCTGGAACATTCCGTCGCGTTCTCTGAGCGAAAGACAGCAACGGAGGTAAGGACCATGGAAGAAGCTGGTATCGGTTGGATCGCCGCCATCATCATCGGCGGCATCGCGGGTTGGCTCGCAGAGAAGTTCATGAAGAGCGACATGGGCGTCATCATGAACGTCATTCTCGGTATCGTTGGCGCGATCATTGCGAACGCGATTCTCGGCGTCTTCGGCATCGTGCTGGGCGGCTGGATCGGCTACCTGATCGCTGGCTTTATTGGTGCCTGCATCCTCATCGCCGTGGCACGAATGTTCCGGCGATAAAGCATCTCCCTCAGAAACCGGCGCCGGGCTTGGCTAGATAGTCGAGCTCGGCGTTTGTCGATTCTCGACCGAGGATCGCGTTTCGGTGCGGAAAGCGGCTGAATTCCCTGATCACTGCCCGGTGACGCTCGGCATAGTCCAGATACTCCGCGTCGCCAAGCTTCGCAAACAGCTCAACGCAAAGGTCCTGATCCGCCAGGTCTTCGGAATGCTCGAACGGCAGGTAAAAGAACGCCCTCTCGTCGGCTGAAACCTGCCGGTCAGCTCCGGCTTCCACGGCAAGCCGCGCTTCCCGCAAGGCAATCCAGTCGGCGGCAAACGCGAGTGGCGTCCCGCGGAACATGTTTCGGGAAAACTGGTCCAGTACCACAATCGCCGAAAGCCAATCCTGCGGTTTCTTACGCCAAGGTTCGATTTCACCGCGAGCCAGGGACAGATGCGTATCGAGAAACCGTCTTCGCAGCGTCTCATCAAGAGCCTCGTTCTTCACGAACCAGTCCTTGCGCGTCAGTTCCTTGAACCAGAAGGAGTAGACTTCCGCGGCGGCATTGCTTTCAGAAACCATGGTCACTGCCTTTCCAGTTGAAGCGTGGCGAGGTCTTTTCCAAGCATGCGGCAAAGCGCTTCCACCACCATGTTGTGATCCTCGCGCTGGGGCAGGCCCGACACCGTCACTGCGCCAACGCACCCTACGCCATTCACCTTCAACGGAAAGCTTCCGCCATGGCTGGCGTAGTCTGCAGACGACAGACCATAGCGGTTCTCGAGCGTGTCATTCATGTGGGCGAGCTTCCGTCCAATCGCGTAGCTGGACTGGAAGAAGCGCAGCACGAGGTTGCGCTTGCGCCTCACCCAATGTTCGTTATCGGCAGTGGTGCCGGGCATCGCTAGGTAGAAGGCCGGCATTGAATGGAAGCGAACGTCAATCGCGACCGCGACACCTTTTTCCAACGCCATGTCACGCAACAGCATGCCAAGCTCAAAGGCCGTACCCAGGTCGAACTTGTCGAATACCAACGCCTGTTCCTGTTCCTGGATCTTCGCGATATCGCGTTCCTCTGCCGCCGCCATGCTCTCTCCTTCCGGGCTAATCAAGCCGGCATTGATGGCGGCAATTGGACGCCAAGTAAAGCAACTCAGGTGCTGCCTGTCTCCGGCAGGTTAGTTACAAGCGGCGTCCGGCCTCGGCAGGGTCAGGTTGTCGGCGCTCGGGTTGCTGTTTGCCGTCGTGCCGGGCGGCTGGCAGTGATCCTCATGATCCACCGTGCCTGTGGTGCTGTTCGTCGCCATCGGATCGGAAACACCAGGCGGCGGTGTCACGGCGCTTCCCGCCGGGTCTGTTGCAGGCACTTGCATTTCCGTGCCGGGTGCAACTGTGGTCGGTGCCTGGGCCAGCACAGGTGTTGCAGTGGCTGCAACGATTCCCACGATTGCGATCAACTTGCTCAACATGACGAACTCCTCCTTCATTTCCGGAAGAAGTCACGAGACCGGGCTTCAGTTCCACCAGGGAAGGTCAGGCGAGGAATTCGTGGATCGAGGCGAGCAAGGCCTCATGGGTGTAGGGCTTGCGGATGAAGATCGTATTGGCCGGAAGAAGCATCGGATCGAGGTGAACCACGCCGGAGGTGATGATGATCCGCACGCTCGGCCGCATGGCGCGGATCCGCTGCGCCAGTTGGATACCGTCCATGGAACCTGCCATGTTCACGTCGGTTACCACGATGTCGATGTCGCTGTGGTTTCGAAACAGCACCATTGCCTCGTCGGCATTGGCCGCCTCAAGAGCGGAGTGGCCAACGTTTTCGAGGGCATCAAGTGTGTCGAAGCGGATCAGCGGCTCATCTTCGACAATAAGGACGACGGCCTTCTGAGGCATTTTGTGCTCCTGGCTGGTCGGTAGTTTCGACGCCGCGCATATAGGACCATCGCTAGTCGCGGCAAGCAGACTTTAGCCGGAGACATGACCAAACGAAGATCCGACCCGCGCAGATCAGCATCCGTCACCGGATGTCGTAAAATTTTATATACCTTTCCGCAGACCTTGGGGCTAAGAGAGGTCATCTCAACTTTGTAAGCAATTCAGGCCATCAAAAATGGAAATTTTCACCGCCGCCGGCTTCGCGGCGCTTCTTCAAGTCATTGCCATCGATCTCGTGCTGGCAGGCGACAACGCGATCGTCATCGGCATGGCAGCCGCCGGACTTCCTGCGGATCTTCGCAAAAAGGCGATCCTTGTCGGTATCTTGGCAGCAACGGTGCTCCGTATCGGATTTGCGACCGGCACCGCCTATCTGCTCGGGATTGTCGGGCTTCAGCTGGTGGGCGGCCTGCTGCTCGCATGGGTCTGCTGGAAGATGTGGCAGGAGCTGCGCTCGGCCGAAAACACCGCGGAACATGCCCCGACTGAGGAAAAAGCTGCAGAGCTCAACGTCAAGCAGAAGACATTCGCCCAGGCTGCCATGCAGATCGTCATCGCCGACGTTTCCATGTCGCTCGACAACGTCCTGGCGGTTGCCGGCGCGGCACGCGAACACACGAGCGTCCTCATCATTGGCCTGATGCTGTCGATCGCGCTGATGGGCATTGCCGCCAACCTGGTGGCCAACATGCTGCACCGCTTCCGCTGGATCGCCTATGTGGGTCTTGCCGTTATCGTTTATGTCGCGGCGAACATGCTCTACCACGGCGCGATCGAGGTCCTGCCGCTCCTGCAGGGCAACATCGGCTAACGCCCTCACTGGAGGCGCCGTGTTTGTGGCACAAAGCGCCTCCAGATTGACCATGATGGCCCTCTCCTTTAGAAGGCGCCATTCCATCCTCGGCAACCGATCCGGGATGGGTAAGCTTCGGAGCTCGACTGGATGGCGCCATTTCCGCGCAAGCAGCGGATAGTGTTGAAGCGCGAAAGGGCCTGGCCGCTCTCGCGATTGCCCATTCTTGCCGCGACCATCCTGATCGCGGCGTTCTTCGGCCTCCTCCCCAATGTCGTCAAGGACGGCTACTGGTCCCGCGGTGCGCAGGCATCGGACAAAGGGACAGACGTCCCTCACCTGACGAAGCGCGATCCGATTCGCGCTGTTGCGGCGGCTGATCGCAAAGACGCCTCCAGCCCTTACGGATCTGGCAATGGCGCGCTTCTGGCGCCGGCCTGGTATGAACTGGCGACACTTTATGGCGATAGATCGGTTACGGGACCGCGGCGGACGCTTCCGTTCGCTCCCTCCTACTGGCACGCAGCCCTTCCGCGCGCTCCGCCAGTGCAAGCGTAAGCCTTTTCGCATCTGACAGAATTTCCGCCTGCCGCTCAGTTTGAGACTTGTGCGGGCATAGCAGGACAAATCCATGAGAAACTCCCCCTGGCTGGTGACGACCTATCTTATCGTCATCCTGTTCGGCATCCTGGTGGCGCTGCCGAACGTCATCCCGCAGTCGACGCTCGACCGCCTGCCTTCCTGGCTGCCGCATAGCCGTGTGTCGCTTGGTCTCGATCTTCGCGGCGGCTCGCATCTGGTACTTGAAGTCGACCGCACCGACCTGATCAACGAGCGGGTCCAGAGCCTGCTTCAGGATGCGCGTCGTGTACTGCGCGACAAGAATATCGGCACGAGCGCCATCCGTCGCGCTGGCGAAGCCGTCAGCATCACGCTACGCGATCCGGCACAACGCGATGCCGCTGTGACCGAACTCCAGACGCTCGCCAACCCCGTCGGCTTCGGCACGACCGTTGGCGGATCGGATCTTGCCATCACCACCCCGAGCGAGAACACCATCTCGATTGCGCAGACCGAAGCCGGCATCAATTCCCACATCACCGCCGCCGTCGAGCAGAGCCTTGAAATCATCCGCCAGCGTGTCGACCAGGTTGGTGTTGCAGAACCGACCATCCAGCGCGTCGGCTCCGACCGCGTCCTGGTCCAGCTTCCCGGCGAGCAGGATCCGTCCCGCCTTCGCCAGCTTCTCGGCTCCACCGCCAAGATGAGCTTCCACCTGCTTGGCCAGGCGGGTGAACCCGGCGTCACCATGCTGTCTGACGAAGGTGGCAACCAGTATCCGGTGCTTGACCGCGTTGAACTCTCGGGCGACCGCCTCACCGACGCGCGCGCCGCGTTTGACCAGCAGACAAATGAGCCGGTTGTCAATTTCCGCTTTGATTCGGCCGGCGCCAACCGTTTCGCGCAGATCACCCAGCAGAACGTTGGCCGTCCTTTCGCCATCGTCCTCGACAACAAGGTCCTGAGTGCCCCGGTCATCCGCACGCCGATCACCGGCGGTTCGGGACAGATCTCCGGCGGCTTCTCCGTTCAGGAAGCCAACACGCTTTCCGCACTGCTGCGCGCTGGCGCTCTGCCGGCCAAGCTGACCGTCATCGAAGAACGCACCGTTGGTGCTGACCTCGGTTCCGACGCGATCGAGATGGGCATCTTCACCGGCCTCATCGGCTTTGCCCTCGTCGTCGCCTTCATGTTCTTCCTGTATGGCTTCTGGGGCATCCTCGCCAACCTGGCGCTGATGATCAACGTCATCCTGACCTTTGCGGGCCTGACATTGATCGGATCGACACTGACGTTGCCCGGCATCGCCGGTGTCGTGCTCGGCATCGGTCTTGCGGTGGACGCAAACGTCCTCATCAACGAGCGCATCAAGGAAGAAACCCGCAAGGGCAAGAGCGCTTTTGCCGCGATCGACGCCGGCTTCCAGCGCGCCTATGCGACGATCGTTGACAGTAACGTCACGAGCTTGATCGCCACCATTCTGCTGTTCTGGTTCGGCTCCGGTCCAGTTCGCGGCTTTGCCGTCACCATGGGCCTTGGCATCATCATCTCGATGTTCACCGCTGTTTCGGTTGTGCGCGTCATGATGATCTTCATTGCTGCTCGCAAGAAGCTCAAGAAGATCGACATCAAGCCCTTGCTGCCGATCAACCTCGTTCCCGATGGTACGCGCATTCCCTTCATGAAGGGTCGCTTCGTCGGCATCACCGTCTCCGTGCTGCTTTCGATCGCGTCTGTCGTGCTGTTCTTCAAGCCGGGCCTCAACTATGGCGTCGACTTCCGCGGCGGTATCCAGCTCGAGGTCACGACGGCCCAGGACACCGATCTGGCAGCCTTCCGCTCCGGGCTCAGCGAGCTTGGCCTAGGTGAAGTTGCCTTGCAGGAATTCGGTGCAAAGAACCGCGTTCTGGTTCGCGTCGAGCGCCAGTCTGGCGGCGAAGAAGCGCAGACCGTTGCGGTCGAAAAGCTCAAGGCGGAGATCGTCAAGATCGACGAGACTGCCAGGGTTGAACGCACGGAAGTGGTTGGCCCGAAGGTCAGCGGCGAGCTCGCGGTCGCAGGCTTCCTGGCGCTCGCCCTCGCGTCGATCGCAATGACGATCTACATCTGGGCGCGGTTCGAATGGCCGTTCGCCGTGGGTGCAATCATCACGCTGATTCTCGACGTGACGAAAACGGTCGGCTTCTTTGCCATCACCGGCCTCGACTTCAACCTGACGGCAATCGCTGCCGTCCTGACGCTGGTCGGTTACTCGGTCAACGACAAGGTCGTGGTCTATGACCGGATGCGCGAAAACCTGCGCATCTACAAGAAGATGCCGCTGCGCGACGTGATCGACCTTTCGATCAACGAGACCCTGGCACGAAGCCTCTACACCTCGGCAACCGCCTTCCTCGCCATGCTGCCAATGGCGATCTGGGGCGGCAGCGCGGTGGAAAGCTTCGCAATTCCGATGGTCTTCGGCATCGCGGTCGCAGCCCTCTCGTCCGTCTTCATCGCAGCGCCGATCCTGCTGTTCCTCGGCGACTGGCGCACCCGCCACCAGAAGCAGGTGCAGGCCGCCGCCGAAGACGTCGAGCACGCGACCAAGGCCTGATTTTAGTAAAAAGAAAACACGAAGGGGCGGATGCAGATCCGCCCCTTTTCTTTAAGCGGAGAGCGGATGCTCGACTTCACCACCTATATCGGTCTGTTCTCAGCAGCCTTTATCGCGGCCACCATCTTCCCGATGCAGTCGGAGGCGATCCTCGTCGGGCTGATCCTCAGCAACCGGTTCTCTGTGGTCCTGCTGGTGCTGGTCGCTTCCGTCGGCAATACCATGGGCGCGGCCGTCAACTGGCTCCTGGGGCGCGGTGTCGAACGTTACCGCGACAGCCGGTGGTTTCCGCTGAAACGTGACAAGCTCGAAAGAGCGCAGCGCTGGTACCATCGATATGGGAAGTGGTCGCTCCTGGTCAGTTGGATCCCTGTTGTCGGTGATGCCGTGACAGTGGCGGCGGGCGTTATGCGCGAACCGCTGCCGACCTTCCTCGTCCTCGTCTTCATCGGCAAGGCCTTGCGCTATACTGTCCTGGCGGCAGCGACACTCAGCATGATCTGATCGCCGCCTCTCCTCTGCCCAAAAGCGCGAATGTCTTGGAACAACATGACGTTGTTCCCATTGATGGCATAAATGCGGCAGACTTTGAGGAGGCATTATGGACAAGCGCGGGGCTCAGGAAGGCGAAAAGGATACGGAACTGCGTAGGGTGATTGGGCCGGGGCTCCTGCTGCTTTTCATCATCGGCGATATTCTTGGCACCGGGATTTATGCGCTGACCGGCCAGGTGGCGGCCGAAGTTGGTGGCGTCGTGTGGCTGCCGTTCCTGGTGGCATTCGTGGTCGCGATCCTGACCGCCTTCAGCTACCTTGAGCTGGTCACGAAATATCCGCGTGCGGCGGGCGCGGCGCTCTACACAAACAAGGCCTTCAACATCCACTTCCTGACCTTCCTCGTTGCCTTCGCCGTCATGGCCTCCGGCATCACGTCAGCAGCGACCGCCTCGCGCGCCTTCGCCTCCAACTTCACAGCCTCGCTGGGACTGGAGATGGGCGCCTTGGGCGTGCCGCTGATTGCTGTAGCCTTCATCGCTCTGGTCGCGGCGATCAACTTCCGTGGCGTTGGTGAGAGCGTCAAGATGAACGTGCTGCTGACGGTCGTCGAACTTTCGGGCCTGCTGATCATCATCGGCATTGGCGCTTATGCTATCGCAGGCGGCCAGGGCGACGTATCGCGCACCTGGACTTTCTCGACGCCGGAAGGATCGGGCATGTTCTGGCCCGTTATCGCCGGCACCACCCTCGCCTTCTTTGCCATGGTGGGCTTCGAAGACTCGGTCAACATGGCTGAGGAGTCCAATGAGCCGAGCAAGATATTTCCGAAGGTCCTGCTCAGCGGCCTGGCGATCACTGGCGTGATCTATGTGCTTGTCGCGATCTCGGCCATCACGTTGGTGCCGGCCGAGGAACTCAGTCAAGGTGAAACACCGCTTCTGAAGGTCATCCAGGCCGGGGCGCCCGGCTTCCCGATCAGCATCTTCGCGGTCATCACCATGTTCGCCGTTGCAAATTCTGCGCTCATCAACATGATGATGGCAAGCCGCCTGATCTACGGCATGAGCCGCGAAGGCGTGCTGCCCAGCGCCTTCGGCAAGGTGCATAGCGACCGCCGCACGCCGTATATCGCGATCGGCTTCACGTCCCTGCTGGCCGTGGTGTTGATCCTGTTTGCCGGTGGTGTCCCCGAGCTCGGCGGCACGACAGCGCTGCTGCTGCTTTGCGTCTTCACCATCGTCAATATCGCCGTGCTGATGTTGCGCAAGGACAAGGTGGGCCACAAGCATTTCAAGACGCCTACGATCATGCCCGTGCTTGGTGCGCTCAGCTGCGCATTCCTTGCCGGGCCCTGGGCCGGCCGGGACCCGGTGCAGTATATGATCGGCGCCTGCCTTCTCGGGCTTGGCGTCGTGCTCTGGCTGGCAACGGTCCGCTTCATGCGCACCGCTGCAGCAGGCGCTTAAGCGGCGGCGCGCAGCGTCATGCGGCCATCGCTGCCGATATCGAGCAGCACTTGCCGGTAGTCGACGATGCGGGAATGCTGGGTCTCCAGCGGATGGGTATGGGTGGCGGTAATGACCATGACGTCGGCACCCGCCGCCTCACCGGCACGGACACCGGCGAGCACGTCTTCGAACACCAGCACGTCAGACGGTGCCGCGTTGAGCCGCTTCGCGCCCAGCAGGTAACCCTGAGGGTCAGGCTTGCCGATCGTGACGTCCTCGGCCGTCACCAGCATCGTCGGCTGCGGCAAGCCTGCCGCGGCAAGGCGCACCTTTGCCAGCTCAATCGGCGATGAGGTCACGATTCCCCACTGCCCTTCCGGCAGTTGCGCCAGGAACTCAGCGGCACCTGGAAGCGCGACGACACCTTCGACATCCTCGATCTCGCCCCGAAGGATCTTTTCGGCTTCCACGACGGGATCAACACCTGGCAGGTTCAGCGCCGTGATGGTGTCGATGCCGCGCTTGCCATGCATCGTCGGCAGGAACTTCTCCACATCAAGTCCCATCTCGGCGGCCCAGCGGCCCCAGACGCGTTCCGCTGACGCAAGCGAGTTGAGGATGGTGCCGTCCATGTCGAACAGGAAACCGGCATAAGACTTCGTGGGGATGATCGGAAGCAAGGCAAAACTCACAGTTGGGAAGACGCCGATTGCGTAGCGGGCAAGGCCCGAAGATGCAATCGTTCCACTCGCTCGCCGACGAGCAAAAATGCGCTATGCGCAACGTGATCTCATGCTCACGTAACGGAATTTATGCTCCGACTCGATGCCAGATGTTATGGCCGTTGGGTTGAAGCAGTATGGGATGCAGGCCTGATGACACGCTGGGGACATGTTTACATTGCGGTACTGAGTGGTGTGGCCGCGGCACTGCATGTCGGCAAGGTACCTCCGGCGATCCCGCTGTTTCGCGCCGAACTCGGCATGGATCTCGTGACAGCCGGCTGGTTGATGGGCGTCGTCAGCGTGCTGGGCGCGGTCTGTGGCCTCGCGATTGGCCGCTTTACCGATCACCTCACGCATCGCAAGGCGATGATCTACGGTCTGGCGCTGCTTGTCATTGGTAGCTTCATCGGTGCCGCTACTCACATCGAGGCTGTGATCTTTGCAAGCCGGTTCCTGGAAAGCTTTGGCCTTATCGCCGTGTCGGTCGCGGCGCCCGGCTTCATCAACTCCTCCATCAAGCTCGAGGATCGGCAGGTAGCGCTCGGTTTGTGGGGCGTGTGGATGCCGGTGGGGGTTGCCGTGATGATGATGACCTCGCCGTTCCTCCTGCCGCTGTTCGGCTGGCAGGGGCTATGGATCTTCGCAGGCCTCTTTAGCTTGGTTCCGATGGCCCTGCTGATCTTGGCGAGGGTGCCTACAGGCGGTGCCGCCGCCCCTGCTTCCGGCTCGCTTCTGCAGGCAGTGAAACTCGTGGCATCGCGCCGCGCCTCCTGGATCCTGGCCGGAATCTTCGCTGCCTATAGCGGGAGCTTCATGTCGCTGTTCGGCTTCCTGCCGACGCTGCTTGTGGAAGAACTGCAGATCAGCCTCACCGCAGCATCCTTGATGACCGCATTCGCCGTGCTGATGAACGGGGCGGGCAACATCATCGGCGGGGTGCTTGCACGCAGGGATGCCCCGCGCTGGCTCCTCATCGCGATACCAAGTGTGCTGCTCGGCGTGCTCTCCTTCGTGGTTTTCGCGGACGGTTATCCCGTCTGGCTGCGCTATGGCGCGTCGATCCTCTATGCAGTGAGCAGTGGCGCTATCCCGGCAACGATCATGGGCCTGCTACCGGTCTACGCCCCGCGGCAGGATCTCGTCGGCACGTTCAGCGGCTTTGTGGTGCAGGGATCAAGTGTTGGCCAGGTCTTCGGCCCCATGCTTCTTGCTGCGATCGCCTCGGCGATGGGCTGGTCAGGTGCGCCGCTTTATATCGGGACGATGGGCGCCATCGGCTTCGTGCTGGCGCTGTGCCTGCGTCATTCAGAACGCACCACCCGGTGACACTGCGTTAGCCCGCTCAGTAAGGCGAGCGGCATTCGCGGCGCGGACCACCGCCCGAAGGCTGGTAGCTGTTGTCCTCGACGCGATACGAGCGATAGCGGTTGAAGCACCATTCCAGATGCGCACCAACGGTGGCGCTGTCGGCGTACTGCGGCTGCTGGTTATCCACAGGCTCATCATAGCCGATGTCGATATCCGGATCCCGGACATACTCCTCCTGCGCCGGCGCAACGCTTTGCCGCTGCTGCGAGCGTTGATTGCTTACAGTTGCGACGTTCTCGTCCGCCACTGACGTTGCTACCGGCCCGGGTGCCTTGCACTGCCGGCGAGGACCGCCGCCGTAGGGCTGATAGGTATTGTCCTCGACGCGGTACGAGCGGTAGCGGGCATAACACCACTGCGCCTGAGCGGAATTGATCATAGGCTGCTGCGGTTCTTCGATTGGCAGCATGTCGGCCGTATTGGCGACGGCCATGTCGGGCTGGACGGACGCCGTCGTGGTGGCGTCGATTGCGTTCGGCATCTGGTTGTCGTTTGCCGGGGCCGAGGCATTCTGAATGGCGGCAGCGTCGTTGTCGGTCGCAGTGGATGCAGTCTCTGTCGCGGCAGGCAAGGCAGGCTCAATCCGCTCGTAGGTCTGCTTGCTCGCGTCCACGGGTTTGGGCTTGGAGGTCCAAAGATCAGGCGTGTCCAGATTCGCAAACCTGTGCGGCTCCGGCTCTGCAATAACATTGGCGGTGATGATCACGCCGCTCAGGAAAACCATGACGACCAGGACTAGGCTCGCCAGAAGCATGAGTACAGGTTTCACGACCGCCTCCATCAATTACTTTTGATCCAAATGCCGACTCACGGCAGGGAGTTCCCTTAAAAAGGCAGCACCCGCAGTCGTTCGATTCACATATCGTTACAGCGGGAACTTCGATTTCCACCGGCCGGGAAAACCCGATTTCCAGGCGTCCCGCAAAAAATATTGCGGTGCATGCAAAAATCTTCCGTCGGCCGCTAGACAAGGTCGAATAACCGCTTTATACGGCCATTCACCGGCGGCGAGGACGCCTCGCAGAAGACGGTCTTGGGTGATTAGCTCAGTTGGTAGAGCAGCTGACTCTTAATCAGCGGGTCGTAGGTTCGAGCCCTACATCACCCACCATCAACTTCCTGATAATGTTGGTAGATACGTGAAACCGCAGGCGCTTAAAGCGCCAGCGTTCCCTCCGCAAGCTTGACCGCCTGGCCACCGATCCGAGCCTTGGCAATTGCCGCTTCCTTGACGTCGATATGCAGGTGAATGAAGGACGGACGCCCCATCTCGATCCCCTGCTCTATCAGCACCGGATGATGGCCGTCCGGCAGCGCATCGAAGTGATGGATAGCACCAGCCAGAGCTGCGACGGCAGAACCCGTGGCAGGGTCTTCCGGTATGCCCATGTCTGGCGAAAACATACGCGCGTGAAACTTCGCCTGGTGGTGAACGCCGCCGCGGCAATAGACGTAGGCCGACGCAATTGAGCCTTCGACGAAGGGCGCAACCTTCTGCCAGAGATTGGAATCGAACTCCAGTTGCTGGACGGCCGCGAGGCTGTGCAGTGGAATCATCAGAAACGGCACGCCGGCGCTCCAGACGGAGGCAACGTGGTTTTCGAAGCCAATGTCCGTCGCCTTGAGGCTGAAGGCATCCGCCAGCCCTTGGCGTTCGAATGCGAGGTTGATGCGGTAGGGCCGCTTCGGCAGATCGAACTCGGCAAAGCCCGCCTCGCCCGGTCTCAGGCGCACCGCGCACCGTACTGGCCCCACCGTTTCCTCCAGCACGCAGACGAGGTCCAGGTTCGCCGCTTGCCCCTCATGATTACGCTCAGCGAGCGCCACGGCTGCACCAACGGTTGGATGGCCCGCGAAGGGCAGTTCCTTGCCGGGCGTGAAGATCCTCACCCGTGCCGCGTACGCACGGTTCTCGGCACCCTGAATGAACACCGTCTCCGACAGGTTCATCTCCTTGGCGATTGCCTGCATCATGTCGTCGGTCAGGCCGTCGCCGTCGAAGATCACCGCTAGCGGATTGCCCGAAAGCTTCTTGTCGGTGAACACATCATAGACGGCATAACGACGGGACAAAGTGCATCTCCTCCATAGTGGCGATGACGCCAACCTGCCCGACCGTTTTGCGCGACGCAACCCTGTTCAGACGGGTGTCGATTGATCCCCGAAATACCAGTTGAGGATCGGCAACATCCCGACATGATAGTTGTGAGCCGCATGATCGGCCGAACGGATCGCCACGACGCCGGCGATCTCCTTGTCCTCCGCGACCGTCATGTGTTGCTCGATCTTCGCGACCATCTCCGCGGCCGTGAGGTTGAAGCGGTACAGCCGGAAAAGTGTTATGGCTCGCCTGATATGGCTGACGTGGAAGCCTGTGTCTGTCCGCGCATCCTGCAGGTCGAGCCCCGTCTCCTCGAGAACCTCGCGCCGCATGTTGTGGTCGGCGTTGCAGATGCCATTGAACACGTCTTCGGCCTCGAAGGAGCCACAGGCAAAGTAAACAAGGCCTGCATTGGCCGTATGCGCTCCCATCTTGATCGCGATGAGCGCACCGTCGGATGATTGCAGGACAGGATAGGCGTGGATGTGGATCGCACCCTGACGCTCCGGCTGCTTCCTCCACCAGAGGAAGGCGCGGTAAGGCACGATATGCCCTTGAGCGATGATACGATCCTCTGTCCTTGCGGTGGAGTGGTAGAGAACCATGCGACCGTCGAAGAGCGCCGGATTGGCGGCAAGTTCCTTATGCCAGTTGCCGTCGATCGCCGCGCGGTTGGCGAGAAAAAGCGGGTGGTCATCCTCGCGGACACGCAGTTCCACGTCAGAGACATCGAACACCGTCTTCTCGTTCGGCCAGTCGTCAAAATGTTCGTGCAGTTCAAGCGTCATGGTAGATCCAGTGTCATCACCAGGGGGCAGTGGTCGGAGGCCTTGGGTCTGTCCCATCCGACACGCGGAAAGCGCTCCACCTCCTGTCCCGGCGGGAACACGGTGCGGTATGGTTGACCGCCGCGGATAATGCTTGGCACGCTCTTCGGGTTGGCAGCGGCAAGTGCGGGCGAAAGCCATATGTAATCCAGCTGGCACAGATGCTGCTCTTCCGGCCCGCGCGCATGATAGAGCGTCCAGCGATCAAGAACGTCCCGAGCCATGATCGGGTTGATGGCAAAACCATCATGGCTGAAGACATCGAGCGCGCTCGTCTCCTCGCGGCGAGGCTCGAAACGGTAACCGTCGCGGGCATTGCCGATCACCTGGACCTTCTCCTGGTAGTCATTCATGTCGCCGCAGATCGCGAAGTTATGCTTCGCCGTCTCGCCCTTCCCGAACCGTTTTTCGATGATGTGGCGTACGGCCCTTGCTTCGGCGGTGCGAACCGCCATAGTGCCGGTCCGTCCGTCCTTGTTCTCTCGCGCATTGCCCATCGACTTGAAATGCACGATGTAGATCGTCAGCGGCCTGCCGCCGATCTTCAGTTCCAGTTCAAGGCAGTCGCGCTTGAAGATGCGGTCCTGCGGCTGGTTGGTAAGCGCCAGTTCATCGTTGAAAAGATCGAGATCCTCATAGGTGAGAGTGGCGTGGCTGTTGACCCTCACGACCTCTATTGGCTCGCCGTCGTGGGTTTCTTGGCGCAGCAGCACCGCCACGTCGATGCCGCGGCTATCGTTTCCCTCGACAAGATATTTCTGGCGGTAGCCGGTGCCCATCATACGATACAGGTAGCCATACTCGAAGGCCTCCAGTGCCGGCATGTCGTCGACCTCCTGCAGGCAGAGGATATCTGCGTTCGCCTGGGCTATGGCCAGAGCTGAAAGCTGCCGGTTGTCGTCGGTTTCGGCGATCATCCGGGCCTGCTCCAGTTGCTGGTAGAGCGCCTTGTCCTGCACGTCATAAAGCTGCAGCACACGATCCTGCCGCAGGCGGTTACGCCAGCCGGAAAAATCGAATCGAGTCATGAGATTTTCGATATTGAAGGTACCCAGCCTCAGCGGCATCCGTCTGTCCTATTGCTGTTCGCAACAGCATAACTGGAGCAGAGGGAGCGGGCTACAATCTCCAACCGGAATGAATGACGACAGAAACTTGGTCGCCGATCTTGGCCGGGCTGCGCGAAAAGGCCCGCAGCATTTGGCCGTCGGCAAGGGTCAGGCGAAGCGCATAGCGCTCCCCCTCGAACAGGGCTGAACTCACGGTCGCCGGCAAACCGTCGGCGGAGACCTCGACGTCCTGCGGACGCACGAGAACTTCAGCGGTCGTCATTCCCCGTTCTTCGTACAACGCCTTCAACGCCGCCCAGTCGAGCTGGCGCTGGGCACCCGGTGGTGACGCAAGCGTCAGGATCGCGCCCTGCCCGACAAGGCTGCCGACAAGGCGTCCTTCCGGGCGCGCATAAAGATCCTCAGGCGTCGCCATCTGCAGCAACCGGCCTTCCGACATCACGGCGACGTCCGTGGCGAGCGCCATCGCCTCCGCCTGGTCATGCGTCACATAGATCATCGTGGCGCCAGAGCGCGCGTGGAATTCGCGGAATGTTTCTTCCATCTCCTGCCGCAGGTGACGGTCGAGGTTGGCGAGCGGCTCGTCCAGCAGGACAACGTCAGGCTCGGTGACGAGGCACCGTGCCAATGCCACGCGTTGCCGCTGCCCACCCGAAAGATCGGCCGGGCGCCGATCCGCGTAAGCTTCGAGGCGAACCGCCGAGAGTGCCTCCAGCACCTTCGCCTGGCGCTTGGCGCTGGAGACGCCGCGCACCTTGAGCGGATAACCGACGTTCTCCGCCACGCTCATATGCGGCCACAGCGCATAGGACTGGAACACCATCGCCATGTTGCGATGTTCGGGCGGCACCATCTCGCTGGCATCTGCCAGCACGCGCTCGCCAAGCAGGATCGACCCGTCTGTCGGCTGCTCAAAGCCCGCGATCATGCGCAAAACGGTGGTCTTGCCGCAGCCGGAGGGCCCGAGCAGCGCCAGAAAGCCGCCCTCTCGCACCGTGAGCGACAGGTCGCGCACGGCTGCCGTGCCACCCAGGTGGAAGGTCTTCGACAGATGATTGAGGATCAGCTTCGCCATGGCACCACACCTTTGGGCAGTCGATTTGCCATCGTCTCCAGCACCAGCATCATGGCGACCACCATGAGCACGACGAGGACCGAAAGCGCGGACGCGAGGTTAAAACTGCCACTGTCGTCGAGGTTATAGATCGCTACGCCAAGCGTCTGGGTACCAGCCGACCAGAGAAGGGCCGAGACCGTCAGTTCGTTGCAGGCGATCAGGAAAACGAGGATCACGGAGGCGCCGGCCGCCGGCGCGATCAGCGGCACGATAATGTCGGTGAGGCGGCGACAAAAATCCGCACCGGCAAGCCGGGCGGCTTCCTCGAGCGACGGGTCAATCTGCCGGAAGGCGCTCACGACGGGTTTCAGGCTGACCGCGAAGAAGCTGGAGAAATAGGCAATCAGGATGATCCAGATCGTCCCGTAGAGCGAGATCCCGACGATCGGCAGCGGCGCGGCGAAGAGCAGGATCAGCGCGACGGCGAGCACGATGCCCGGCAGCGCATAGGGGATCTCTGCAAGAGCCGCCAGAACCGGAGCGAGCCTGCTGCCACTGCGGACCAGGAAGTAGCCCGTAAGCACTGTCACCACCAGGAGACCAAAAGCGGTCGCCAGCGACAAGGAGATGGAGTTCGTGAAGGCGGTGCGGGTAATCGACTGGCGGAAGAGGATCTCTTCATAGGCATGGAGGGTCGCGGTGGACAGGTTCAGCGGCACGCCATAGGCGGGCGCCAACGAACTTGCCACAAGCGCGGTCACCGGCATGACAAGGATCACCACGATCGTCAGCCAGAGGCCGAGTTCGGCAAACCAGCGCCATCCGTTCATGCGAAACACGGCTGCCTGGCCGGTGAGACCGATGACGCGATAATCGCGGCCGCGGAGCACCCTTTCCTCGACCGCCAGACCGATAATCGAAAGGATGCCGATCATGGCCGACAGTACCGACACCTCGCCGAAGGTCCCCGCGTTGAAGGTCGCGAACTTGGTGTAGATCAGCGTCGGCAGCGTGTAGATCGACGCCGGGATGCCGAGGATCGCGGGAATGCCGAAATTCCCGACGCAGGATACAAAAGCGATCGCCGCTCCAGCCGCCAGTCCCGGTAGAGACAGAGGCAGGATGATATGCTTCATCACCTGCCAGGATGATGCGCCTGAAAGCCGTGCGGCCTCGATCCCATCGCGCGGCAGGGCAAGCAGCCCTGCACGCAGCGACAGGAAGACCAGTGGTGCGTTCTGCACACCGAACAGCAACGCGATACCGCCAATCGAATAGAGCGGCTGCGGCGAGCCAAGCGGCGGCGCGAGGCCGAGCGCCTTCAGCAGCGTACTCGATGGGCCCGTCATGCCGATCCATGACAGTGCCGTCACCTGCGGCGGGATCATCGTCGGCAGCATGAACAGGAAACCGAGCGCCGCCTTTCCACGAATGTCGAACAGGGTCAGCAGCAGCGCGAAGGCGCCGCCCAGGATCACGGCGGCGACCATGCCCCAGAACGAAGTGACCAGCGTGTTGTAGAGCGCGTGCCACACTACCGCATCGGTCAGCAAGTCGCCCATGCGGCCCTGCAGCGCGGAACTGACGCCCGTTACCGCAAGCCTTGCCAGCGGCAGCACGCTCAGGAGACATATTACGGTAAGGACAAAAGGAAACAGCCAGCGCGGCTGGCTGTTTCCACGATTCTGCACTCGCATCATCCGGCGCTTATATCAGCCTTTGAGACCGAAGATATCGGCGAAGGTCTTCAGGTCCTTTTCCGAGCTCTTCAGCGCTTCGGCGGCGTTGATCGGCAGCACCTTGATCTGGTCACGGGAGGGATAACCTGCCGGCAGGTCAATGCCGTTGCGGGCGGGAATATAGCCCAGCTTGACGGCTGTCTTCTGCCCGTCTTCCGAAAGGAGATAGTCGATGAACTTCTTTGCGTCGTCCGCGTGCTTCGTGGAGGACAGGATGGCCGCCGGCTCGGTGACCGCCGAGACCCCTTCTGTCGGGAAAACGAACTCGATCGGTGCGCCCTTGGCCTTCTCGCGGATCGGCATGTAGTCGACCACGACGCCATAGGCTTTCTCGCCAGTCGCAACAGCCTTCAGCACGCCGCCATTGCCGCCTGCAGCAACCGCACCGTTTTCCTTGAGGTTCTTGTAGTAGTCCCAGCCCAGCTCGGAGACGCCTGCCAGCGTCTGTGCGTGAATGAGCGCCGCGCCGGATGCGAGCGGGCTTGGCATGGTGACAAGTCCCTTGGCCTCGGGCTTGGCGAGGTCCGCCCAACTTTTCGGCTTCATCCCCGCCTGCGTATTGTACATGATGCCGGTGGTGATCAGCTTGGTGGAATGATAATAGCCATCGGCATCATAAAGAGCTGCATCATAGTTCACCGCTTCCGGTGATTTATAGGCCAGCAGCTGACCCGCCTGCTTCAGACGCTCCAGGGTGACCGTATCCGCGATCAGCAGAACGTCAGCCACCGGATTGCCCGCCTGGATCTCGGCATTCAGCTTTGCCATGATCTGCGGCGTTCCATCGCGCACCCACTGGACATCGATGCCCGGATTGGCAGCCTTGAACCCGTCGATGGTTGCCTGGGCATCCTCGTTCGGCTGGCTGGTATAGACCACAAGATCAGCTGCGTTCGCACCTGACATCGATCCAAAGGCAACAAGGGCAGTAAACGCGGAAAGAAGCTTCGTCATCGAGGGGTCCCTGGTGAATTCAAGCGGACCATAACCATCCTTGCTTGACAGGCATTTGACAAGCTCACCCAACACCCTTATTTTCAAGGAAATGCAATGAAGCTCGCCGAACGCCTGTCGGCACCACCAGACCTGCCCCGCAACGGCGGCAGGTCTCGCAGATCATTTGTTAAGCTGCAGCGGGAAGCGCGTTAGCAATCAGGCGGCCCAGCCGCTTGATGCCTTCCTCGATCATCGCGTCATCGGCACAGGAGAAGCTCATGCGCAGCGTATTGGCATTGCTGCCGTCCGCGTAGAAAGCCTTGCCCGGGACGAAGGCGACGCGCTCGGTCGCGATCGATTTTGCCAGCAGCTCTGCGCCATCCAGCCCTTCCGGCAGCGTCACCCAAACAAACATGCCGCCTTCCGGGCGTGTCCAGGTGGCCGTCTTCGGCATGTATTTGTCCATGGCAGCGAGCATCACGTCACGGCGGCGGCTGTATACGGTGCGGATCTTCGCAACCTGGGCATCGAAGCCACGCGACGCAACATGTTCGATAGCGATCTGGTTGATCGTCGACGAATGAAGGTCTGCCGCCTGCTTCATCAGCACCAGCTTGCGGATGACCGGCATGGAAGCGATCACGAAACCGACGCGAAGGCCCGGCGCCAAGGTCTTGGAGAAGCTGCCGCTATAGATGGTCCGTGTGTTCTCGATCCCGCCATTGCGGGCGATGTCCAGCGCCATGATCGGCGCGACCGCTTCGCCATCATAGCGCAGGTGCTGGTAGGCCGCGTCTTCAAGAATGGCGATGTCAAGCTCGTCTGCGAGCTGGAGCAGCTTCTGGCGGCCTGCGAGATCAACCGTCTCGCCGGTGGGGTTGGAGAAGTCGGAGGAAAGGTAGGCGAACTTGACGCTGCCGCCTGCCTTTGCCGCCGTTTCGCGATAGGCTTCCGGCGTACGGTTGCCGTTCAGCGACAGCTTGTCATAGGTCGGCTCGTAGGCGTTGAAGGCTGAAAGCGCGCCGAGATAGGTCGGCCAGGTGACGAGGGCCGTATCCTTCGGCGACAGGAACAGCTTGCCGAGATAATCGAGCGCCTGCTGCGAGCCGGAGGTGATGAAGACGTTGTCCGCGGTGCAGTCGATGCCAATCCTGGCCACCTCGGCGACGATCCACTCACGCAATGGCTTGTAGCCTTCGCTGACCGAGTACTGCAGTGCCGAGCCTACCTGCCCGCTGGAGAAGATGTCGGCATAAGCTTCCTTGAAAGCCTCGTCCGGGAAGAGCGCCGGGTCCGGAATGCCGCCGGCAAAGGAAATGATGTCAGGCTGATCGAGCAGCTTCAGGAGCTCGCGAATCTCCGATGCCTTCATGCGGCTGGAGCGTGAGGCGAAGATTTGTTCCCAATCGAGCATCGGATGTTTCCTCATATTTCAATTTGTTATGTGGATACATTACAGAAACATCGACAGGTCAGCAATACTGACCTATCGCGCCGTGGAGCAAAATTTTTGCTGCTTTTACTCCCGCGGTCTAGTCACAAAAAACCACGGCCGAAGCTCTCGCTCCAGCCGTGGTCTTATCATACTTCAGAAGCTTAGTTGACGGCCTTGTCGACCAGCTTGTTCTTGCCGATCCAAGGCATCATGCCGCGCAGCTTTGCGCCAACTTCTTCGATCTGGTGGCTGTCGTTGTTGCGACGAATGCCCTTGAAGCGAGCCATGCCCGAACGGTACTCCTGCATCCACTCGGAGGTGAAGCGGCCGGTCTGGATGTCCTTCAGCACGCGCTTCATCTCGGCCTTGGTTTCTTCCGTGATGATGCGCGGACCGGTGACGTATTCGCCCCACTCTGCCGTGTTGGAGATCGAGTAGTTCATGTTGGCGATGCCGCCTTCATAGATCAGGTCGACGATCAGCTTCACTTCATGCAGGCATTCGAAATATGCCATTTCCGGTGCGTAGCCGGCTTCAACCAGCGTTTCGAAACCAGCGCGGATGAGTTCGACGAGACCGCCGCAGAGAACGACCTGTTCGCCGAAGAGGTCGGTTTCGCACTCTTCCTTGAAGTTGGTTTCGATGATGCCCGAACGACCGCCGCCAACGCCACAAGCGTAGGAGAGAGCAAGTTCAAGCGCGTTGCCGGAAGCGTTCTGGTGAACGGCCACGAGGCAGGGGACGCCGCCGCCCTTCTGGTATTCGCCACGAACCGTGTGGCCGGGGCCCTTCGGCGCGATCATGACAACGTCGACCGATGCCTTCGGCTCGATCAGGCCGAAGTGAACATTGAGGCCGTGAGCGAAAGCGATAGCAGCGCCGTCACGGATGTTGGCAGCGATCTCGTCCTTGTAGATGTCAGCCTGCAGTTCGTCAGGGGTCGCCATCATCATCAGGTCTGCCCACTTGGCAGCTTCTGCAACGGTCATGACCTTGAAGCCGTCGGCTTCTGCCTTCTTGGCGGTCTGCGAGCCGGCCTTGAGCGCGATCACCACGTTCTTGGCGCCCGAGTCCTTGAGGTTCAGCGCGTGCGCGCGACCCTGCGAGCCATAGCCAATGATGGCAACGTTTTTCGACTTGATCAGATTGAGATCAGCGTCACGATCGTAATAAACGCGCATCTTAAGATCCTTCCCTATGCGTGTGTGTTTGGTTCTTGGTTTAGCGTCCAGCCGAGGCGCGTTGCGCATCAGCAGATTGGTTATGCGTGCCATGCAGGACCAGGAAGGCATCAACTGCCTTCTGCGCTTGCCGCGCATTGTCCTTGAGGCCCGGTTCGCCGATCAGCATGCGCACATGCAGGTCGGAAACGATCAGCCCGTAAAGCGTGTGATAGGCGGCATCGGCATTGTCAAAACGCAGCAGCCCTGCCCGCTTCCCCTGGTCCATGAGGGCCATGGCGCGGCGATCGATCTGCCGGCGCCCATGCTCAAGCAGCAGCTTTCCGAGCTTGGAGCCTTCGCGATGCGACTGGCCGATCGCCAGGCGGTTCAGCGCCAGCGAGACATCACCCGACAGAACTTCAAGAAGGTCGCGAGCAAAAAGCTCCAGGTGGTCTCGCAGAAGCGGCGCCGTCAGCCGTTCGCCGGACCGTTCCTGGGTGCGGACCTTGGAGGCCTGATAGGCGATCATGGCGGCAAGCAGGCCTTCACGATCGCCGAACCACTTGTAGAGGCTTTCCTTGGAGCAGTTGGCGGCGCGCGCCAAGCCAGATGTCGTCAGCGCCTTTTCACCACCCTCTACAAGCAACCGAAGTGCCTGCTCCAGAACCTCGTTCTGCCGCGGCGAAAATTCGGGCATGTCACTCGTCTCGGGTCTCACTGCTCAACTCTCAGGCTCAAATTCTTCACGTACCGTACCGTACGGTTCCGTTCCTATAGCCGATCCAGCGCCATCGTCAAGCGGTCACGAACGCCCTATCGCTTTTTTCGATTCCGCTTATGATCAACCCCATCCATGGAGGGGAAAGCATCTTGAAAAACGTCATGATCTTGTTGGCGGCGGCCACGCTCGCCGCCCTGCCCTCACTTGCCCCGGCGGCCGAGACTCGCTGCGGCTGGATTTCCAACCCGACGCCGCGCAACTGGTGGCTCGATGACCGCGACAAGACTTGGGTGATCATGACACAGGGGCCGGATGACCAGGAGCCGGAGGGAATGGACCTGATCCCGGACATCTCGGAGAAGGAGTATGTCAGGACAAACGGGAACTATGGTTATGCCTGCGCTTGCCTCTCCGTCGAAACAGACGGAGACGAACGCATCACCAGGATCATCTCGTTCAGGCAGCTCAAGCTGTCGCAGTGCCGCAATGACAAGGCGCTGAAGTTCAAGGGCTGAAGGGTGCGCCGCCTATCGGTTGCGCTGGGACAGGACGCTCAACACCACATCCGCGGCCGCCTCTCCCGATGGCGCAGGAACCTGCAGCCGTTGCCACGTGAGGTCGAAACCCTCCATCATCGCCCGGCGCTGCAGTGTGTCGGAGGAAAGTCGCTCGGCCCAACGGCAGAGGCTCGCCGGTCGCACGACTTCGTTGATGTATTCCGGAACGACAGGATAGTCGGTGATGAGGTTCGGGAGCGCGCCGGTCCAGATCTTGATGCGCTTCGACATCAGGGTGATCAGCCAGTCGGCCTTATAGGCGGAGACGACCGGAACGTTCGACAGCGCCAGTTCGAGGATGACGGTGCCCGAGGCTGCAATTGCAGCATCAGCTTTGGCAAAGGCATCCCATTTTGCGTCGGTTGTGACCGTTATCTCGGCGTTGAGGCCAAGCTCCGCCGCCAGCGAACGGACTAGAGCCTCCTGGCGGGTCACCGTGGGCAGGAGGAACCGCGTCGGACCATTGCGCTCCGAAAACTGACGCGCAGCCTCAGCGAAGATCGGCAGCAGCGCCTTGATCTCCCCGGACCGCGAGCCCGGCAGCAGAAGAATCGTTTTTTGCTCGCCTTCCAGGGGAAGCGGACGTTCTGCCCGAAGACCGCGAACCTTGAGCACGGCAGGATCATCCGTCAAACGATGGCCGACAAACGTGGTGGGCGGACCACCGAGGCGCTGCATCGCTTCCGGCTCGAAAGGCAGCACGGCCAAGACATGGTCGACGTAATCGAGCATCGCCTCGGCACGATACTCCTTCCACGCCCAGACGCTGGGGCAGACATAGTCGATGATCGGCAAGTCAGGCAGCGCCTCGCGCACCTTCTTCGCGACGCGGTGCGTAAAATCGGGGCTGTCGATGATCACGAGCACATCAGGCTTTGCGGCGACAATCGCCGCAGCCGTCTGGTTGATGCGCTTGATCAGGTTTGGCAAGCGCGCCAGGACCTGCGTCAAACCCATGATCGAAAGCTCGGAGAAGTCGAACAGGGATTTCAGCCCCTGCGCCTGCAGAGCCTCTCCACCGACGCCGACCAGTTCGATCTCATCCCCCCGGGGCGCCTTGAGTGCGGCAACAAGATTTCCACCAAGCAGGTCGCCGGAGACCTCGCCGGCCACGACGCCAATTTTCAATGGTCCGGTCATGACAAGCCTCCGTCCGGCAACCCCATGTCGATGCCGCAAATGAAAATTCCGGCCTCGTTTGCGGCTGCAACCATCTTGTCTTCCTCAAGCACGAGCGAGCGTCCTGCCTCGACGGCGATGCCAGCCAGACCCGCGCGCACCGCATTTTCGACCGTCGAGGGTCCAATCGATGGCAGGTCGGCCCGCATATCCTGCTGAGGTTTGCAGAGCTTCACGAGAACGCCCTTGCGACGGGCTGA
The DNA here is from genome assembly GCF_023223505.1 of Neorhizobium turbinariae. NCBI lineage: Bacteria > Pseudomonadati > Pseudomonadota > Alphaproteobacteria > Hyphomicrobiales > Rhizobiaceae > Neorhizobium > Neorhizobium turbinariae. Next base: position 35,343 of record NZ_JALPRY010000015.1, on the reverse strand, counting down.
GATCCGTCCCTCTGCGCGCAGCACTGCAACCCGGTGCAACATCTGGTCGGTCCCTTCGACCCCTTCAAGGGCAACAACGCGACCGCCGATACTGACCGCACCTTGCCCGATATCGAGTTCACCGAGCTTGGTTGCGGCCTCGGCCGCCTTCGTCACGTCACGCTGATCATCGTCACTCGGTTGATGGATGCCGAGCGCGCCGACGCGGGCAAGCAGCGCTGGCGCAATCTCGTGTGCGCCCACTACGGTACATCCCTGCGCCTCGATGATGCCTATCGCCGCCTGCAGAAGCGCATCGTCTCCGCCCGAGATCAGCGTGCCGACCAGCGACGGAAGCTGGCGCAGCGCCTTCCAGTTCGGACGGATATCGCGCCAGTCCGGCCGGCGTTTTACCGCACCCGACAGGACGACCCGGTTGATCCCATGTTGGCGAAAGATGCTGGCGAAGCCGGCTATATCGGCAATGCTTGCGGTGACGGTCTCGAAGCCTTCGAAGGCCTGAGCCGCTTCATTTCGAAGCCGGATCATCAGCGGCTCGTCACCCGCATCGCGCGCTGCCTGCGCCAGGTAGATTGGTAGGAAACCGTCTCCAGCGATGATGGCGAGCCGGCCCGCCGCAGGAGATTGCCGCTGATCGGCCACAGCCGATCAGCTCTTGTTGCGGAAGGGCGACGAGATTGCCCGGTCGCTTGCGGCGGCGATGAAGTCGAGGATTTCCATGACTTCCTTGCTATCGGCATATTCATCGCGAATGGCGGCTGCGTTGGCGCGGATATTTCCCTCGCCTTCGAAGATCGCCTTGTACGCGCGGCGGACGACGTGGATCGTTGAACGTTCGATGCCGGCGCGGCTCATGCCGACGACGTTCAGTCCGCCCAGCACACCAGGGTTGCCGTTCAGCATTCCATACGGGATCACGTCGTAATTGACCGCGGACAGTCCGCCGATGAAGGCCTGACGGCCAATTCGCGTGAACTGATGCACGGCACATCCGCCGCCGAGAATGGCACGATCGGCGACATGGACGTGGCCAGCCAGCATGACGTTGTTCGACATGATGATGTCACTGCCCAGTTGGCAGTCATGCGCCACGTGCGAGTTGGCGAGAAACAGGCAGTTGCTGCCGACGACCGTCTTGCCGCCACCACCGACGGTGCCGCAGTTCATCGTAACACCTTCACGGATCGTGCAGTTATCGCCGATTGTTAGTGACGATTCCTCACCTGCCTCATGAAGGCTTTGGGACACGCCACCAATGACCGCCATCGGAAAGATCTGGCAGTTGCTGCCGATTTCCGTCTTCCCCGTCACGACCGCGTGCGAGTGCAGCTTCGTGCTATCCTTCAGGACAACGCGCGGGCCCACATGCGCAAACGGACCCACGACGACGTTCTCGCCGAGGATAGCGCCGTCCTCGACCACCGCCATGGGGTGAATCTGCGCACTCGCTGCGATCCCGCTCATTCCTCGCCCTTGCGCATCATTGCACCGATATCTGCCTCAGCCACCAGCGCGCCATCTACCTTGGCATCGCAGTGGAACTTCCAGATGTTGCCGCGCTGCTTCAGCTTGGTGACATGGTACTCCACCCGGTCGCCGGGAACCACCGGTTTGCGGAAACGGGCGTTATCAATCGTCATGAAATAGACGAGATGGCCGCCCTCGCCGTCCTTGCGCGCGCAGATCGCGCCAGCCGTCTGGGCCATGCCTTCGACCAGAAGCACGCCCGGCATGATCGGACGGTCCGGGAAATGGCCCGCGAAATGCGGCTCGCTTGCCGTCACGTTCTTGATGCCGATCGCCGAGTTGTCGCCGTCGATATCAATGATCTTGTCGACCAGAAGAAACGGGTAGCGATGGGGCAGCAGCTTCATGATTTCCTGAATATCGGCCGCACCGAGTTCCGGCTTGGTCTCTTCAGTCATTGTTCTTCTCTCCTTTACGCTTCGCCCGTTCATCAGACTGGGCCATCTTCTCGGCCATCTCCCGCAGGAAGTCCTTGATCGGCCGGGCCGGCACACCGCCATAAACCGCGCCTGCCGGCACGCTCGCGACAACACCGCTGAACGCTGCGATCTGTACGCCGTCGTTGATGGTGATATGGCCATTGATGGCGGCAGCACCGCCGATCAGCACGCCGTTGCCAATCCTTGTCGACCCGGCGATGCCGACACCCGACGCGATGCCGCAATGACGGCCAATGCGGACGTTGTGGGCAACCTGCACCTGGTTGTCAATCTTCGTGCCTTCGCCGATGACAGTGTCATCCATCGCGCCACGGTCGATGGTCGTGTTGGCGCCGATCTCGACATTGTCCTGGACGATGACGCGGCCGACCTGAACGATCTTCAGCATACCGCGGGGTCCGGGCGCGAAGCCGAAGCCATCCTGCCCGAGCCGTGCGCCGTTGTGGATGATGACGTTGTTGCCAATCAGGGAAGCGACAATGCTGGCGCCTGCGGCGATTGTGCAGTCGCGGCCGATCTTGACGTCAGCGCCGATCACGCTGCCGGCCCCGATGCGGGTGCCGCTGCCGATCTCGGCGCGTGCACCGATAACAGCCATCGGCTCAACCTCAACACCCGCTTCCAACTTGGCTGTGGGGTCGATGAAGGCCGCCGGAGAGATCCCTCCAGTCGAAGTCACCGGAGACGGGCGCATTGCGATCGGGTGCAGGAAAGCACCGGCCATCGCGAAGGCGGCATGCGGCATCTTGCTGACGAGGACCGCGATGCCTTCCGGCACCACGCTCTGGAGCGCAGCATCGCAGATGATCGCCGATGCCTTGCAGGTCGCCAGTTCGTCGCGGCTCTTGCGGGAAATGATGTAGCAGATCTGCCCTTCGACCGCCCGAGCGACAGGCGCGACCGAACGGATGATGCGATCGCCTGCGGACGGATCAAGCAGATCGGCCCCAAGATGGGCGGCCAGCTCTCGCAGGCTCACGCCACCATGGGGCGGAAAAAATTCATTATGGTCCATAAGCCAGGCTCCGGAGCGGATTTCCGCCCGACGAGCGGGCGGAAACGATCAGAACTGGTTCGCCATGCTGAACCGGAATTCCTGGGTCTCGTCGAAGTCTTCCTTCACCACAGGATGCGCATAGTCGAAGCGGATGTTGCCGAACGGCGAGGCCCACATGATGCCCGCACCGACCGATGCACGCCAGGTCATGTCGGTGCCCTGCGCTGTGCTGGTGCCGAGATCGACCTTGTTGCCATAGAGCGTACCGGCGTCAGCAAAGACTGCAGCGCGGAGCCCGAAGTCTTCCGGAATTGCCGGCATCGGCATCGTCATTTCAGCCGATGCGGTGAAGTAGGTCGTGCCGCCAAGCGGATCGCCGTGATCAACCGTGCGCGGACCAATACCGTCGTTCTCGAAGCCACGAACCTGACGGCCACCCAGAGTGAACTGATCGAAGACGCGCAGGCGGTCACCCGTTGAGAACACATGGCCGGCGCCGATCGCGATCGAGCCGATCAGGTCGGCTTCGGTCGAGAGCGTGTGGAAGTAACGCGCACGCGCCGAGATCTTGTAGAAGTCGGAGTCGCCGCCAAGGCCCGCATATTCATGCGTGAACGTCGCGTAGATACCTTCACGTGCCAGCGTGGTGCTGTCGAGCGTGTTGTAGGTCAGCGTCTGCGAGATCGACGACTGAACGAACTCGCCCTTGTCCACCATCGAGATGTACGGATAGGACAGGTTGTCATCAGCCGTAAACGGCAGATTGTCCGCACCATAGGCACCATCGTTGCCGTATTCGATCTGCTTGTAGGTGTAGCGGAAGGTCGTTGCCAGATCTTCGGTGATCGGCGCCGTTACGCGCAGCGTTACGCCCTGTTCGTCGTAGTCGTAGTAGTCGTTGGACGACGTACGGTTCTTGAAGAGGTCGAAGCCGGCGGCCAGACGATAACCGAGGAAATAAGGCTCGGTGAACGAGATGTTGTAGGTGCGAGCATCCTCAAGACCGCCACCAACGGCGACGCGGATGAACTGGCCACGACCAAGGAAGTTCTTTTCTTCAACCGAAGCCTCGAGCAGGAAGCCATTGCCGCTGCTGCCCGGGGAGTAACCGGCACCGATACCGAACGAACCGGTTGCCTGGTCTTCCACGTCAACGATAACGACAACGCGGTCTGGCGAACTGCCCTGCGAGGTCGAGATATTGACCTTGGTGAAGTAGCCCAGCGCTTCGAGGCGGCGCTTGGCGCGCGAGATCATTTCCTGGTTGAAGGCGTCGCCTTCGCTGAAGTCGAACTCGCGGCGAATGACATAGTCGCGCGTGCGGGTGTTGCCGCGCACTTCGATGCGCTCGACATAGGCGCGCTCGCCCTGGTCGACGAGATAGGTTACGCCGATCGTGCCATTCTGAAGGTTACGGTCGCCGCGCGGTGTGACGCGTGCGAACGGATAACCGGCAGAGGCAACACGACGCGAGATCGCTTCCATCGTCTTCTGGACTTCGCGAGCGTCGTAGGTGGCACCCTCACGAGTCTGCACGAGACCCTGAAGGTCCTGGCCGCTGATGCCGTCAACCGTCGATTCGACGCCGATCGGACCGTACTGGTAGCGCTGGCCTTCTTCGACAGTGAAGGTAATGTTGTACTTGTTGTTGGCTTCGTCGAGCACGGCGTTCGACGAGATCACACGGAAGTCAGGATAGCCGTGGTTGTAGTAGAACTGGCGCAGCGCATCCTCGTCGGCACGCAGCTTGTCTTCGCTATAGACGTCCTTACGGGTCAGGAACGACAGCGGACCGGATTCCTTCGTCAGGATAACGGCCTTCAGGCGGCTGTCGCCATAAGCCTGGTTGCCGACGAAATCGATATCAGCAATCTTGGTGCGGTCGCCCTCGTTGATCACGAAGGCAAGGTTAACGCGACCCTGGCCCACCGGCACGACCTGCGTCGTGATCTGAACGTCGCTGCGGCCGATGGCGCTATACGCCTGGCGCAGACGCTCGATATCGGCATTCACCATGGTTTCGGTGTAGGGGCCGAGCGGCTGGGTCTGAACAGCAGCCTGCAGCTTCTCGTCGGTGATCTTGCGATTGCCGTTGAAGACAACCGTGTTGACCAGTTGCGCTTCGCTAACCGTCACGACCAGCGTGCCGCCGGAAACAGCGATCTTCACATCTGAGAAGTAGCCGGTTGCGTAAAGGCGACGGACGGATTCATCGACATCGCTATTGGAAAAACTCACACCGGGACGGATCGTGAGGTTGGAACGAACAGCCTCTTCGCCTGCCCGCTGAGCGCCGCGCACAGCAATGTTGCGCACGACTGCAGCCTCGGCAGACTGGGTGGAGGCAAGCAACACAACACCTGCGCCGGGGGCAACAACACTAGCAGACAGCGCAACCGCCGACACTGCGTTCAAAAACTTTGAACCAGCCTTCATTTCAATCTTTACCTTTTCCCGTTGTCCCTCGGCGGGCGGAACCCGACTCCGGCCACGTGTGTGGTTTTACCTTCTTTTGCCCTACAAGCAAGCTATCGCGTTAATTTCTATTTACTTCCTTCATAGCCGTGGCCCAATGGCCACGCAACTGTTGGAAACATGGTCAACAAACTGTTATTTCGCCTGTTTTTAAGCGTTAACCGATCAGGTTGGTGATGTCGTTGAAGGTCGCAAAGACCATGAGACTAAGCACCATGGCAAGCCCAATCCTGAAGGCAATCTCCTGAGCGCCGGCGCCGAGCGGGCGTCCGCGGATCGCCTCGATCGCGTAAAATACGAGATGCCCGCCGTCCAGAACTGGCACAGGCATGAGGTTCAGGAGGCCGATCGATACCGATAAGACGGCAGCCAGTTGCACCACCGCGGCAAAGCCCAAGGTCGCCATCTGGCCGGATGCCTGGGCCACCCTCACCGGCCCGCCGAGCTGGTCCGCCTTCATGCGTCCCGTGACGAGATTGCCGATATAACGGAAGGTGCCGGTGATGATGTGCCCGGTTTCCTTCACGCCCTCGCTGACCGCCTGGATCGGCGAAAAGGTCTCGACGCGGAAGTTGCCGCGCTGCTCGTTTGTGACAATCCCGATCAGCCCAAGTTCAACCTTGTTACCAAACTGGTCGGTCACTTCCGAGCGCTTCGGCACCATCGGCAGGTCCATGTCGCGGCCGTCGCGCTCGACGGTCACGGTGATGGGCGTCTCCGGCCGGATGCTGACATAACGGCGGACATCGTCGAAGGTGCGGATGCGGGTCCCATCGAGCGCCACCAGCCGGTCGCCCGGCAGAACGCCGGCAGCCTCGGCCGCACTGTTGGGCTGCACTTCGGCGACGACCGGGTCAGCAATGACCTTGCCATAGACGCTGAAGAGAATGGCGAAGATTGCAATCGCCAGGATGAAATTGGCAATTGGACCGGCAGCGACCGTGGCCGCTCTTTTCCACAGCTTTGCGCCGGCAAGCGTCTGCGCCTTTTCGGATTCGGACAGTCCTTCCAGCCCGCTGGCATCCGGCATGCTGGCGACGTCGTCGTCGCCGTAGAATTTCACATAGCCGCCAAGTGGGATGGCCGAGAGCTTCCATCGCGTCCCATGTTTGTCGGTGAAACCGACAAGCTCCGGGCCAAATCCAACAGAGAAAGCGGTCGAGCGGATTCCGCACCAGCGACCCACCAGGTAGTGGCCCATCTCGTGCACGAAGACGAGCAGGGACAGCACCAGAATGAAGGGAATGATATAGCCGGTGAGGAAGCTGAAGATGGCCATCGAAGTTTCCGTTTCACAAATGTATCGACCGTCGATGGACGTCAGAATCCAAACAGGAAGGCCGCTACGGGCATTTCGGGACGGCCCGCCAGGGCCGAATACGCTACAGACAGCAAAAACGCTGCGAAGCAGGCGAAAACGAGGCCATCGACCCGATCCATCACGCCGCCGTGTCCCGGGATGAGGTGGCTTGAGTCCTTCACGCCGAACCGGCGCTTGATGAAGGATTCGAAGAGATCACCAATCTGGCTCGCGACCGAGAGCAGAAAGGCGATGACAATCGTCCACAGCGACAGGCGCGAAAAGACGACAAGCGTCAGAGCCGAGCTCGCGATGATTGCCGAAACGGTACCGCCGACCGCACCGGACCAGGTCTTGCCGGGTGAGATTCGCGGCGCAAGCTTTGGACCCTTCAGGGCGCGGCCCACGAAGTAGGCCAGGATGTCGGTCGCCCAGACGACCGCGAAGATGAACAGCATCGCCATCAGGCCGGCCTGGTCATCGGCGCGGATTGCAGCAAGCGAGATGCCGCTCAGGCCGGAGTAGACGATGCCGCCAGGGAGCCACCAGTTGGCTCGCCCGAGGAGAACCAGAAGGATCGCTGTGATCGTTGCACCACCCAAAACCGGTACGCTGAAGACGCCTTCATTGAGGACAAGGTCGGCAGCCAAAAGCCCGATGATGACCCAACCGAAGGCATTGGTGCGGAAGTTGCGCTCCGCCAGCCGCGTCATCGTTGACCATTCGTAATAGATCAGCAGCGCCGTGAGCGCCGCGACAAGGCGGAACCAGTTTCCGCCATAGTAGGTCGCCGCCAGGATGACGACCGCCAGAACGATCCCGGAAAGAATGCGACGCTTGAGTTCCCCGCTCATCAACCAACCACCGCAGCGGTCTTGGTCGACAAGCCACCGAACCGACGGTCACGCGAGGCGAAGATCTCCAGCGCATGGTTGAAGAGCCTGCGGTCGAAATCCGGCCAGTAGTCGGGAATGAAGACGAGCTCTGAATAGGCCGCCTGCCAGAGCAGGAAGTTCGACAGTCGCTCTTCGCCACTCGTCCGGATGATCAGTTCCGGGTCGGGGATTTCAGCGGTGTCGAGATTGCGGCTTATCATCTCGACATCAATGTCGGACGCCTTGAGGGCGCCCTGCTCCACCTGCGTGGCAAGCTTGGCCATGGCGCGCGCAATCTCGTTGCGGGCACCATAGTTAAAGGCGATCACCAGCGTCAGGGCCGTATTGAACTTGGTGGTTTCCTCCGCCTCCAGAAGAAGCGGAAGGATGTCGCCACGCAGGTTCTCGCGCTCGCCGATAATCTTGATTCGCACGTTTTCACGGTGCAGTTCAGCCAGGTCGCGACGGATGAACCGGCGCAGCAGGCCCAGGAGGTCGTTCACCTCGCTTTCGGGCCGGCGCCAGTTTTCAGACGAGAAGGCGAACAGCGTCAGATATTTGACGCCCGCCTCGCCCGCGGCACGTACGGTCTCGCGAACGGCCTCGACGCCCTTGCTGTGCCCGACAGTGCGCGGCAGCCCACGCTTGTTGGCCCACCGCCCGTTGCCATCCATGATGATGGCAACGTGTTGAGGAATTATCGCAAGTTCAAGCTTCGCCATTTCGATGCGTTTCCTTCAGCAGGCCAAGTAACAGGGTGGCCTGCGCCAGCTAGACCTGCATGATTTCCTTTTCTTTCTCGGCAAGCAAGCGGTCGACTTCCGAAATCGTCTCGTCCGTCATCTTCTGTACTTTTTCCGACTGGGCGCGGCTTTCGTCCTGGCCGATTACCCCGTCTTTTTCCGCCTTTTTCAGTCCATCCATGCCGTCGCGGCGCACGTGGCGAGCCGCCACCTTGGCCTTTTCGGCGTAGTCATGGGCGACCTTGACGAGCGACTTGCGGCGCTCTTCGTTAAGCTCCGGAAGCGGAATACGCAGGTTCTGGCCGTCAACGATCGGGTTGAGGCCGAGATGCGATTCGCGGATGGCGCGATCGACGGCACCCACCATGGACTTGTCCCAGATGGACACGCCGAGCATGCGCGGCTCCGGCACGGTGATGTTGGCAACCTGGTTCAGCGGCACGCGCGATCCATAGGCTTCAACCGTTACCGGGTCGAGAATGTTGGCCGACGCACGGCCGGTACGCAGAGATGCGATATCGTTCTTGAATGCGGCGACTGCACCATCCATGCGCCGCTTGATGTCACTAAGATCAATTCCACTCATCCGAATACTCCCTTAACTTTTCCTGGCAGCGTTCAACGCTGCCGTTCAATCGTCAGCTACGATGGTCTTGCGACCGCCGCCGGTCAAGATTTGCGCGAAGCCGCCCTTCTCGTGGATCGAGAAGACGATGATCGGGATCGCGTTTTCGCGCGCCAGTGCCACGGCCGCGACGTCCATGACGGCGAGACCCTTTTCCAGGACTTCGCCATGCGTCAGCGTCTCGAACCGAGTCGCGGTTGGATCCTTCTTCGGGTCGGCGGTGTAGATGCCGTCGACCTGGGTACCCTTCAGGATTGCCTCGGCACCGATTTCGGCTGCACGCAGCGCCGCAGCCGAGTCGGTCGTGAAGAACGGGTTGCCGGTGCCGCCCGCGAAGATCACAACGCGACCCTGTGCGAGGTGATGCAGTGCCTGGCGCTGCGAGAAGCTTTCGCAAATCTCGGGCATGGAGATCGCCGACAAGACAACCGTGTCGATGTTCTGCTTGCGCAGCGAGGTCGCAAGCGCCAGTGCGTTAATCACCGTACCGAGCATGCCCATGTGGTCGCCCGTCACGCGATCGCCGCCCTTCGAGGCGACTGCGACACCGCGGAAGATGTTGCCGCCGCCGACAACCACGCCAACGTCCACGCCCATGGCGCGAGCCTCGGCGATATCAGAGGCGATCCGATCGGCAACATTCACGTCGATGCCGAAGCCCTGGCTGCCCATGAGCGCCTCGCCGGAAGCCTTGAGCAAGACACGCTTGTAGATTGGCTTGGACGACATCGGCTACTCCTTGGGAAAACTGCCTGGGCAAGGTCAAACGCGTTTGCGGATACACGAAGGGCACCGGCTTGTCACCGGTGCCCTTTTCTATTTCGCAGATTTGGATGCTGAATAACTCAGGCCAACTGAGGGCGATCAGCCCTTGGCAACAGCCGCGACTTCAGCAGCGAAGTCGGACTCTTCCTTTTCAACGCCTTCGCCGAGCAGCAGGCGGGCCATGCCGGTGATTTCGATCGGCGCGCCAACTTCCTTTTCAGCAGCCTTGACGGCATCGCCAACGGTCTGGTCCGGGTTGATGACGAAAGCCTGCGAGAGAAGTGCAACTTCTTCGAAGAACTTGCGCATGCGGCCTTCAACCATCTTTTCGATGATGGCGTCCGGCTTGCCGGAAGCGCGCGACTGCTCGATGAACACGTTGCGCTCGCGCTCGGCAACTGCTGCGTCGACTTCTTCGGCGCGGATGGCGAGCGGGTTGGTTGCAGCGATGTGCATGGCGATCTGGCGACCGATGGCGTTCAGAGCGTCCTTGTTGCCGGTGGACTTGAGGGCAACCAAAACACCGAGCTTGCCGAGACGGTCAGCAGCAGCGTTGTGGATGTAGGTGGCAACAACACCGTCTTCGACTTCAAGAGCAGCCGAACGACGCAGGTTCATGTTTTCGCCGATGGTGGCAACTGCGTCCTTTATGGTGTCGGTAACGGACTTGCCGGTTGCCGGGTAGGTAGCAGCGCTGACGGCGTCAACCGAGCCATCGGTGCCAAGAGCAACGTCGGCTACGCCGCGAACCATGCTCTGGAATGCGTCGTTACGGGCAACGAAGTCGGTTTCGGAGTTGATTTCAACAACAACGGCCTTGGTGCCGTTGCTGGCAACGCCGATCAGGCCTTCTGCAGCGGTACGGCCAGACTTCTTGTCGGCCTTTGCGATGCCCTTGGCGCGCAGCCAGTCGATGGCTGCTTCGATGTCGCCATTGTTTTCAGCAAGCGCCTTCTTGCAGTCCATCATGCCAGCGCCAGACTTTTCGCGCAGTTCCTTAACAAGTGCAGCGGTGATTTCAGCCATTTTCGTGCCTCTTATCGTTTCGATTGCGTGTCGCCGGAAGAACGTCGGCAGACTCGAGGTTTTGGGACGAATGTACCCGGATGTATGACGGCGTGATGCTAGACATCACGGTCGCGACTGTCTCTACGACGGGCCTCAATGGCCTGCGGTGACGGTCGCTTCAAATGACGAAGGCCAGGGATAACGGTATCTCTGGCCTCTGTCGTAATCACGGAGCCGAGCGGATGAGCCGCCCGGACGGCCTTAAGCTTCTGCTTCGCCTTCGAGAGCCGGCTCGATCGGAGCTTCAGCGGAAGCGCCGAGGTCACGGCCCGAAGCGCCCTGCTGGCGAGCGATGCCGTCGATGGCAGCGCGAGCGATCAGGTCGGTATAGAGAGCGATGGCGCGCGAAGCGTCGTCGTTACCCGGGATCGGGTAGTCGATGAGGTCCGGATCGCAGTTCGAGTCGATGATGGCAACGACCGGGATACCCAGGCGCTTGGCTTCATCGATAGCGATCTTTTCCTTATTCGTGTCGATGATGAACATCAGGTCCGGCGTGCCGCCCATGTCGCGGATACCGCCAAGAGCCTTTTCAAGCTTTTCGCGTTCGCGCTCGAGGTTCAGGCGCTCCTTCTTGGAGTAGCCGGACTGCTCCGAACCGAGGATCTCGTCGAGCTTGCGCAGACGCTGGATCGAGTTAGAAATGGTCTTCCAGTTGGTCATCATGCCGCCGAGCCAGCGGGAGTTGACGTAGTACTGGGCCGAACGCTTCGCCGAGTCGGCGATCAGTTCAGAAGCCTGGCGCTTGGTACCAACGAACAGAACGCGGCCGCCGCGAGCAACGGTGTCGGACACGACCTGAAGGGCGCGCGACAGCATCGGAACGGTCTGAGCCAGGTCGATGATGTGGATGTTGTTACGATCGCCGAAGATGTACGGCTTCATCTTCGGGTTCCAGCGATGGGTCTGGTGGCCGAAGTGAACACCAGCTTCCAGAAGCTGGCGCATGCTGAAATCAGGCAATGCCATGCCTTTTTCTCCTTTTCCGGTTGAACCTCCGCAAGGCGACCAGCATCCTCTTCGAGGACGCCACCGGGCGGAACCGTTCGGATTTCTCCCGACCGATCCCATGCCTTACGTGTGGAATGGTGGTGGCCATATAGCTGTTAGGCCGGAAAAGCAAGCGGCAAAGGCGAGAAATCACCTCTCTGTCAGTGCGAGCTTGGCGCCAAGCCCGACGAAGGCTGCCGCGAAGCTGCGCCGCATCCAGGCGAGCACGCGTGGACGGCTGATTACCTGGTCGCGCATGACAGCGGCAAAGCATCCGTATATCGCAAAGACGATGAAGGTCATTGCCATGAAGACCGCACTCAGAGTCAGCATCTTGAGGAACGCACCCGGATCCTGCGACGGAACGAACTGCGGCAGGAAGGCAAAGAAGAAGATCGACAGCTTCGGATTGAGGAGGTTGATCAGGATGCTGGTGACAATTACCTGCCGTGCCGACTTCGGCACGTTCCCCTCGTCCACGCTCAACGCGCCCTTCTCCCGCAAGGTGTTCCAGGCCATGTAGAGAAGGTAGGCGACGCCAAGATACTTGCTTATGTCGAAGGCGAGCGCACTGGTGTGCAGGATCGCCGCCAAACCCGTAATCGCGGCCGCCATATGCGGGATGATCCCGAGCGTGCAGCCGAAGGCAGCAATGAGGCTCGCCCGCCCGCCACGCGTCAGCCCCGCGGCGATCGTGTAAAGCGCGCCAGTTCCCGGCGAGGCGATGATGAAAAGAGATGTCAGCAGGAATTCGATGCTCATTGTCCCCTCCCGGAGGTGCGAGATACGAAAAATGCTTGTTGCGCCCGCGCCTACTTAGACGGAGCGGGACATGTGTCTTCCTCCGGCTTCAGCGTTTCCAGCTTCACCAGGTTGCCGGACAGCGAAAAGTCGCCGTAGTCCATGGTAAGGTCGCGGGTGATGCCGTTCTCATAAAGCTTGAACGACATGTTGTAGACCGGCGTCGGGTCCCCCACCGCGCTCTCGTTGAAGTAAGCGATGGTCACCGGCCAGTAAGGCTCCGCGGCGAACTCACCTGCCTTCTCGGCGTCCGCATCGTCCTTCGCCGGCTCCTGCTTCTTGCCGATGACCGTCGTCGTCACAAGCGCCTGGTCGCCATTTTCGGATCCATCAAAGACGCGCGCTTCAAAGAAGTTCTTCCCCTGCTTGGCGTTTTCGATAACGTCCAGCATGTGGCCGGTCGGGAAGTCGCTCATCGGCAGTTCGATCTCGCGGCCATCCGGCTGCGTCAGCTCCACCTTGACACCGTTCTCGGCTGCCTTGGCGTCGCCTACCAGCTGCTTGTCCAGTTGCTCGTCCGTGAAAGACTTTGTCTCGAAGTGGAACTGGCCGGCAGTCAGATCCTCGTAGGTCGTCGTCTGCTGGTCGCTGAGACGCGTCTCCTCGCCGGTGCTGATCTTGGTTACAAGGCGGAAGTTGGTCGAGAACCCAGTGCAGGCGGAGCCCGTGAACTCGTAGACCATGCGCCCGACCATGCCTTCGATGCCGGAACGCTCCGATGCATCCTTCAGCTTGAGATCGTAAATGGCGCGATGTGGCACCAGTGCCCGAGCCCCGCTCTCGACAGTCGCCTCGCTTGAAGTAGCAACGACCAGGCTCGACCCGCCGAAAAGGAGCGCCACGAGGCTCTTGCGCAACATTCACATTCTCCTGTTGGACTCAGCCCAGGTGTAATAAGAACTGCATCTGGCCAAGCTAAGGCCTTGATGCAGGATTTTTGGATTTTTTACAACAAAACGGAGTCTGATGTGGCCGAAGTAATCGAAGCGCGCCTGAAGGAATTGGGGATCACCCTGCCCATTGCAGCTGCGCCTGCCGCCAACTACCTTCCCTACGTGATCACCGGCAATCTTCTGTTCATTTCCGGCCAGTTGCCGAACGAAAACGGGAAGGTTGCCGTCACCGGTCTGGTGGGACGCGATGTCGATGTCGCGACGGCAACCCGCGCGGCAGAACTCTGCGCGATCAACATCCTTGCCCAGGCCAAGGCAGCTCTGGGCGGTGATCTTGGACGCGTGAAGCAGGTGGTGAAGCTTTCGAGCTTCATCGCGTCCGCTCCGGACTTCGTCGAACAGCATGTAGTTACCAACGGCGCCTCGAACCTGATCGCCAACGTCCTCGGCGAGGCCGGCAAGCATGCACGTGCCGCCGTCGGCATGGCCGCGCTGCCGCTCAACGCATCGGTTGAAATCGAAGCCATTATCGAGATCACGGCATGACCGATACAAGCTGGATCAAGGAAACGCCGATCGCCCACCGCGGCTACCACGACACGAACAAGCTGGTTTGGGAAAACACCCTGTCCGCCTTTGCGCGTGCCGCGGAAGCGGGCTTTGCGATCGAATGTGACGTGCAGCTTGCGGCCGACAGCGTGCCGGTGGTCTTCCACGATGACGACCTCCAGCGTCTGTGCGGCATCAAGGGTGATCTGCGTGAGAAGACTTCCGCCGAGCTTGGCATGCTCGCCGTTGGCGGCACGAAGGACAAGGTCCCGACGCTGAAGCAGATGCTCCAGCTCGTGGACGGTCGCGTTCCGCTGGTCATCGAGGTCAAGGGCCGCACCGCAGGCGACGACGACGGTTTTGCCGAAGCCGTGCTCGAAGCGCTGGAAGGATACAAGGGCAAGGTCGCCCTGATGAGCTTCGACCACCATATCCTGAGGGACCTGAAAATGGCCGGTTCCCCCTGGCCGGTCGGGCTTACTGCGGAAGGCGACAAGCCGGAAGACCTCTTCAAGCACGACGAGGCAATGCAACTCGGGGTCGATTTCATCTCCTACCATTGGCCGCATTTACCAAACAGCTTCATCACCGCGCAGCGCGGATCCGGCGTCCCGGTGATTACCTGGACAGTCAGTAATGGAAACGGACGGGCTCAAAGCTATCTTCATGCGGACCAAATGACCTTCGAGGGTTTCGACCCGCGTGAAATGGATGCCCAATAAGGGACGAATGACCGGTAAACTGACAATCCGTGTCGAGCAGTCGCTGAGCGCGATCAGTTCCCAGAGCTGGTCGCGCCTTTCCGGCGCATCCAGGAATGCAACGGACGGGACACCCTATAATCCGTTCATATCTCATGCTTTTCTGTCGGCGCTGGAAGAATCCGGGTCTGCAACAGCAAAGACCGGATGGCTGGGGCATCACCTCCTGCTGGAGGATGACAAGGGCGACTTGATCGGTGCAGTGCCCGGTTATCTCAAGAACCACAGCCAGGGGGAATATGTTTTCGACCATGGCTGGGCGGACGCCTTCGAGCGCGCCGGTGGTCGCTATTATCCAAAGCTTCAATGCTCGGTGCCTTTCACGCCGGCAACCGGCCCTCGCCTCCTTGTCTCCGCAGGCCACGACAAGCCATCAACGGAACTGACGCTCGCGGCAGGTCTCCAGGAAGTGACACGACAACTCGGTGTGTCCTCAGCCCACGTCACCTTCGTGGCGGAAGACCAGCTGGCAGCCTTCGAAGAAGCGGAATACCTGCACCGCACGGACAAGCAGTTTCACTTCCTGAACCAGGGATATGCCGATCATGAGGCCTTCCTGGAGACGCTGGCATCCCGAAAGCGAAAGGCGCTGAAGAAGGAACGGCGCGCCGCGCTTGAGAACGGCATCGCGATCGACTGGCTCACCGGCAAAGACCTTACGGAAGCCATCTGGGACCAGTTCTACGAATTCTACATGGACACTGGCGGGCGCAAGTGGGGCCGGCCCTACCTGACCCGGCAGTTCTACTCGCTCATCGGCGAGCGCATGGCCGACGACATCCTGCTCGTCATGGCCAGGCGCGACGGCCGTTACATCGCTGGAGCCATCAATTTCATCGGTGGCGATGCGCTATACGGTCGCCATTGGGGCTGCATCGAAGACCGCCCCTTCCTGCATTTTGAGGTGTGTTACCACCAGGCGATCGATTTTGCGCTTGCCAAAGGCCTGCAGCGTGTCGAAGCCGGTGCGCAGGGCGAACACAAGCTGGCGCGCGGTTACCTACCGGTGACAACACATTCGATGCATTACATCGCCCATCCTGGCCTGCGCCGCGCCGTCGCCGACTATCTTGAGCGCGAGCGCCAGGAAGTGGAATACATGAACGAGTACCTGCAGGAGCACAGCCCCTTTCGCAAGGGGGAGCGCCAGCAGGAACAGGATTGAGAGCCAACGCCGCGACACCGCATGAGGGAGACAAGATCATGAGCAACCAGACCTACGACGCCAACAACATCTTCGGCAAAATCCTGCGCGGCGAAATTCCCTCCCACCGCGTCTATGAAGATGATGACACCCTTGCCTTCATGGACGTCATGCCGCAGTCGCCAGGTCACCTCCTGGTGATACCGAAGGCGCCGTCGCGCAATGTGCTCGATGCGGATCCGGCTGTCCTGTCAAAGCTGATGCCGGTGGTGCAGCGGCTTGCCAAGGTCGCAAAGGAAGCCTTCGACGCTGACGGCGTCACCATCATGCAGTTCAACGAGGCGCCTGCCGGGCAGACCGTGTTCCACCTGCATTTCCACATCGTTCCGCGTTACGAAGGCGTCGCCCTTCGCCCGCATTCCGGTCAGATGGAAGACAATGAAGTGCTGGCTGCCCACGCACGGAAGCTGATCGAGGCATTGGCTGAGCAAGTTCAGGCGACCTGAAGCGTCGTCGACGGCGCGCGCTCTGGGCTCAGCCTCGACAGGAGCGCGCGCGCAACCAGCCAGGCCAGCAGGAACATGATAACACCACCTGCGATGTCGACGAGGAAGTGCCCGCCCTGCACCAGGACAGCCGGAAACATCAGGACGTTCACAACGTAGAACAGAATCCGGACCGGCATCAGCCGTGGTGCGAAGGCCAGTGACATGCACGCCATCACGATGTGGAAGGATGGAAAGGCGATCAGGCCCAGGACATTCTTGGGTGAGAGGTAGCTCACCCCTTCCGCCGCCAGCCGCAGCAGTTCCCGCCCATAGGCCGGATCAACGGCAAGGGGGATCGTCTCCATCACCCATTGCGGAAGCGTGTTGTAGGATTTCGCACCGAATGTCGGGAAAAAGAACCAGAAGATGACGGAAGCAAGCGCTCCGACCATGCCGGTCAGCAGGAAATGGTGCAGCCTTCGGTCATCACCGCTGAAGCCGTACCAGCACACCAGCAGCAGGAGCTGCGGCAGCGACGTCGCATAGACGAGAAACAGCGTGTAGCCGATCCATGAATGCTGCGCGGCGAAGGTGACAACCAAAGGCCAGTCGTAGCCGAGCATGGCGTCGAAGCGCATGAGGAATGGGTCGATCGACTGGTTGACGGTGGGTAAGAACGTGTAGTTCAGCGTGGAGCCGACCAGGGAAAACAGAATGAACAGGCCGGATCCGCACAAGGCGGTTGAGACGCGCAATGCTGGACGGAACCGGCGATAAAGCTGGCCCGAAAGCAGCAGAAAAAGCCCGATCAGCGTTGCTGCCGCGTAGCCTTCGATATCGACGGCAACGTCTTTTATTACCACGAAAGCGATATCAACAACGGCGACCAGCAGGATCGTGCAGGCGATCAGCCGCTCTACTGGATTAAGCATCCCCCGCCCCACATCCAATACCAGCAACGATCGCTACAGGCGAAAGCTTAGGATGTGATGAACACGTTAGAAGCCGATCCACCACAGGCCGATCACGAGGATCGCGATCGGCACAAGCACGCCAACCGCGATCCTGCGGCCCGTAGTGAGAAACACGGCAAAGCCGATGCCAGCGGCGGCGAGCCGCAGCCAGAGTGGCGAGGCCGCAAGTGTCCCGGTGGGAAAGACAATGAGCTTGGCCGTCACCGCCATGACAAGCGCCGTCGCAACCGCCTTTACCCAGTAGAGCGCTTCGGAATCCTCGCGCAGGCGATTGCCGAACAGCACGCCGAGCCACCGCCAAAAATCTGTCGCGACAAACCCGGCGACGATGATCACCACATAGGTCCACCAACCGTCGATCACGCCGCGCCTCCCGCGGGATGTGCCAAGCTCCTGCGGCGTCTGCGGTCAATGAGATAGGCGACCGTACCGCCCCCGATGCCGGCGTACAGAAGGTCGAAGCCCGGAGCGAGATAGGCCATGACCGGTCCCATCACGACGCCGATGATGAAGGCAATCCGTACGACGGTCTGCTGGGCGCTTCGCCATATCGAAGACAGGAAGTAGACGGGTGTCAGCATGAACAGGGCGCCGGCGATGATGGGCGGGAAGCTCGAGACGAGCCCGTAACCGATGCCAACCAGAACCGAGTTCGTCAGGGTCAGCGTCACGCAGAATCCGGAGAAATACGCCAGCCGATGCTCTTTCGGCACCTTCCTCAAGTTCTGGAGTGCGAAGACCCAGGAGGTAATGGCGATGAAATGCGACACGAACAGCAAAAGCCAGACCGGTGTGCGGCTGGTGCGCATCTCCGGCATGATGGATGCCACCATCGGCATCATCCGGATCGATGAGAGTGTGACGGCGAGGAAGGACGCCGCGATATGTGCGCCGCTCAGCATCGAGCCGACCAGGATCATCTGCGCCGGCAGCGCCCAGATCGACAGGGTCATGAAAACCGCCTGCCAGCGGGTCAAACCGGCTTCCAGCGCAAAGGCACTGAAGCCGATATAGGATGTCATGAGGATCAAGGCGGGCAGAGACAGGATGCCCCGCATCCCGGCGAAGAACCACGAGGACGCGCGGCCGCTATTGTCGTCAATCTCTTGCATCGGCCACGCGTGTTCGGAATCAGCCTCGTGTTGATACGACGATGCCGGGACAAGCCCGGCATCGCAAGTCTCTGATGATGAAAACCTATCGGCTCTTCGGCACACGCGGCACAGTGCCGCCCTTCCGCGACGAAGGCTTTGCAGGTGCTTCGTCGGTCAGAACGTCGGCGTCCGCGGCGGCTTGCGCCTTGGTGCCCCCGTCCTTGCCTTTCGAGCCAGACTTTCTCGCCTTGGCCTTGGTAGTCTTGGTACCGGCTTCCTCAGCCGCCTCTTCCACCTCAGCTTCCGGCTTCGGCTTCACAGGCACGGCTTCGGGAATCGAATCCAGCAGCAACTTGTCCTTGCCGTTTTCGTCCTTGCCGACCGTCACCCGAACGACGCCGCCCTTGCGGAGCGCACCGAACAGGATCTCGTTGGCAAGCGGCTTCTTGATGTGCTCCTGGATGACGCGCGAGAGCGGGCGTGCACCCATCTTCTCGTCGTAACCGCGTTCCGCGAGCCAGGCGATTGCATCCTGGTGCAGGTCGAAGGTGACGTTGCGTTCCGAGAGCTGCGTCTCAAGCTGCATGACGAATTTCTGGACAACCTGATGGATGACTTCCGTCGGCAGCGGCGCAAACGGGATCGTCGCATCCAGGCGGTTGCGGAACTCCGGCGTGAACAGGCGGTTGAGCGCCTCTTCGTCCTCACCGGTGCGCTTCGACGAACCGAAGCCGATGGCGGCCTTGGCCATTTCAGACGCACCCGCATTGGTCGTCATGATCAGGATGACGTTGCGGAAGTCGATCTTCTTGCCGTTGTGATCCGTCAGCGAGCCGTGGTCCATGACCTGCAGCAGGATATTGTAGATATCCGGATGCGCCTTCTCGATTTCATCGAGCAGGACGACGCTGTGCGGATGCTGGTCCACCTGGTCGGTCAGCAGACCGCCCTGGTCAAACCCGACGTAGCCCGGAGGTGCCCCAAGCAGTCTCGAAACGGTGTGGCGCTCCATGTATTCCGACATGTCGAACCGCAGCAGTTCAACGCCGAGCGACGCCGCAAGCTGCTTTGCAACTTCAGTCTTGCCGACGCCCGTCGGGCCGGAGAAGACATAGGAACCGATCGGCTTGTTCGGCTCGCGAAGGCCGGCACGTGCCAGCTTGATCGCAGTCGACAGAGCCTCGATCGCGGCATCCTGGCCGTAGACTACCGAACGAAGTTCCTTGTCCAGGTTGGCGAGAACCATCTCGTCATCCTTGGACACCGTCTTCGCGGGGATCCGTGCCATCGTTGCGATCGTCGCCTCGATCTCCTTCTCGGTGATCAGCTTGCGCCGCTTGGAAGCGGGCAACAGCATCTGCGCCGCCCCGGTCTCGTCGATCACGTCGATCGCCTTGTCCGGCAGCTTGCGGTCGGAGATGTAGCGGGCCGAGAGTTCAACGGCTGCCTTGATTGCGTCGTTAGTGTAACGGAGCTTGTGGTAGTCCTCGAAATAGGGCTTCAGGCCCTTCATGATCTCGACAGCGTCGTCGATCGACGGTTCATTGACGTCGATCTTCTGGAAGCGGCGAACCAGGGCCCGGTCCTTTTCGAAGAACTGGCGATACTCCTTATAGGTGGTCGAACCGATGCAACGGATTGCGCCGGAAGACAGCGCCGGCTTCAGGAGGTTTGAAGCATCCATCGCACCTCCCGACGTGGCACCAGCACCGATCACGGTGTGGATTTCGTCGATGAAGAGGACGGCACCCGGATATTCCTCGAGTTCCTTGACGACCTGCTTCAAGCGCTCCTCGAAGTCACCGCGGTAGCGCGTGCCAGCAAGCAGCGTGCCCATGTCGAGCGAGAAGATGGTCGCGTCGGCGAGTGCTTCCGGCACCTTGCCTTCGATGATCCGCTTGGCGAGTCCTTCGGCGATCGCTGTCTTGCCGACCCCTGGGTCACCCACGTAAAGCGGGTTGTTCTTGGAACGGCGGCACAGCACCTGGATCGTGCGATTGACTTCGGAATGGCGACCGATCAGCGGATCGATACGGCCTTCCCTCGCCTTTTCGTTCAGGTTGACGCAGTAGGCCTTCAGGGCGTCCTGCGGCTTCTTGGCGGACGACTCGTCCTGGTCGCGGGCGGACGGCTTTGCATCCGCATCGGCTTCATCGACACCGCGCGGTGTGCGGGGCTGGGAGGCGCCCGGGCGCTTGCCGATACCGTGCGAGATGTAGTTGACCGCGTCGTAGCGCGTCATTTCCTGCTCCTGCAGGAAGAACGCAGCATGGCTTTCCCGTTCGGCGAAGATCGCCACGAGAACGTTCGCACCGGTCACTTCCTCGCGACCCGAAGACTGGACGTGGATCACAGCGCGCTGGATGACGCGCTGGAAGCCGGAAGTCGGCTTCGAATCTTCGTCGTAGCCGGTGACGAGGTTGGCAAGTTCATTGTCGACATAGTCAGCAACCGTCTTGCGCAGTGTTTCCAAATTGACGTTACAAGCGCCCATGACCGCCGCTGCATCTGCGTCGTCGATCAACGCCAACAGCAGGTGCTCGAGCGTGGCATATTCGTGATGCCGCTCGTTGGCAAAGGTCAGTGCCTGATGCAGCGCCTTTTCTAAGCTAGGCGAAAATGTTGGCACGTCGGGTTCCTCACTTCTTTTCCATAACACATTGCAGCGGATGCTGGTGTTGCCGAGCAAAGTCCATGACTTGGGAAACCTTGGTTTCCGCTACTTCATATGTGTATATTCCGCATTCCCCCACGCCGTGATTGTGAACGTGGAGCATGATACGCGTGGCAGCCTCGCGGTCTTTCTGGAAAAAACGCTCCAGAATGTGGATGACGAACTCCATCGGCGTGTAATCGTCATTCAGCAGAAGTACGCGATAAAGATTTGGCTTCTTGGTCTTAGGTTTGGTTCGGGTGATGACCGAGGTCCCGCGATTAGCGTTCCCGTCACCGCCCTTCTCATTCTGCATTAAGATCGGCCGTGCGATCATGTTCATTCATTCCCCATCGTCCGATCGGCAGAGGCCTTGATTGCCGGATGCCGTCGCACGAACTTCAGTTACCCTAACTTAGTTCATTCGAGACGGATTTTAAGCCCCCCTCGCTGCTACGCAATCACTATTCGGGCCGCACCGCCGCCCATGATTCCCACGCAACGAGCGCTCGGAATCAAAAAGGCCGGCAGCGTCAAACACAACCGACCTTCGCGTCGCAAGCATCCTCCCTCAGGGGGCAGATCTCAAGCCGCTTGCGGCTCCACGACAGCGGGCGGCTTGAGCACCGGCGCTTCGAAAGGTCGATAGGCTGCCTTGGCGAGATCGGCATAGATGTCGCTGATCCTCGTCGCCCGGGCAATGTAATCATCACAGGAAGACTTCGCGAAGCTGGCCTGCAGATCGTAGGCTGCTTCGACGCTGCGAACGCAAGCCCAGGCTTCCACGTAGCTGGACAGGTCCTGGAAAGCCTTCTTGTAAAAATCTCCTGCTTCCGTGGCGATCGCCTGGAAGCCGCTCGCCACTTCGGAATAGCTTTTCAGCATCCCGTCCATCGCAACCTTGCTCTGCCTGCTGGCTTCATCGAAATTGAACATAGCGTGACCCCTGTTCATTCGCACCTGCTCATAGAATGGCTCATCGGGCGGAATGTCAAGGCGACTTGTGCGCTGCGAGATGCGCTTGCGGGAACGCATTTCCAAAACGCGAAACGGGCCCGAAGGCCCGTTCAGATCGATCACGATACGATCGTCTCAGAGGTCGACGTCGAGGATCGCCATCGAGAAATTGTAGGAGCGATCGCCGTCTTCATCGTCGAGATAAACAACGCCGAGGAATTCTTCGCCAAGATAGACTTCAGCCGAATCGTCCTTGCGCGGACGCGCCTTGACAACGACCTGCGGGTTCAGCACGCGCTTGAAATAAGCGTCCAGCTTCTTGATTTCGTCAGGTTTCACGATTTTCTCCGTCAGCGGTTCAAGTGGCGCGCTTGTGGCATGGGAGAAAGGCGAAAGTAAAGCCGCTAAAGGCTAAACCTCCCGCCCTTTATGCCGCACCCTGCCGTCAGATTTCGGCGCCGAGAATCTGGTCCATCAGGCGCGATGGTTCCGAGCAACCTGCCTCACCGACGACCTTAGCAGGCACACCAGCGACTGTCGACTTCGGCGGCACCGGCTTCAGCACCACGGATCCGGCGGCCACGCGCGAGCATGAACCGACTTCGATGTTGCCGAGAATCTTGGCGCCAGCGCCAATCAGCACGCCATTGCCGATCTTCGGGTGGCGGTCAGCGCCTTCCTTGCCGGTTCCACCCAATGTCACACCATGGAGGATCGAGACGTTGTCGCCGATGACGGCGGTTTCGCCGACCACCAGGCCCGTTGCGTGATCAAGGAAAATGCCCTTGCCGACACGTGCGGCGGGGTTGATGTCGGTCTGGAAGACACTCGACGAGCGGCTCTGCAGGTAAAGCGCAAAGTCGCGGCGTCCACGGTTGAACAGCCAGTGCGCCAGCCGGTGTGTCTGGATGGCGTGGAAGCCCTTGAAGTAGAGCACCGGCTCGAGGAAGCGCAGGCAGGCCGGGTCACGGTCGTAGATAGCCTGAATGTCGACGCGAAGAATGGAGCCCCACTCCGGCCAGTCATCCAGCATCTCCATGAAGGTCTGCCGCAGTAGGATCGCCTGCAGGTCCGGATGATCGAGGCGCTCACAGATGCGGTGCACAACACAGTCTTCCAGCGAGCGGTGGTTCAGCACCGTCGAATACAGGAATGCAGCCAGAAGCGGGTCACTTGCCGCGGCTGTCATTGCCTCTTCGCGAAGCGTGTCCCAGATCGGATCGACCGTCGGAACGGTACCCTTGCTGCGGATCTCGGTACGTGCGGCCATAGCCGTCTCCTCGGTTTGCCTTAGCGGCAATATATAGAACGGAATCACATGTACACCAACGGATGCGAAAACGCATTCCGTTGATCGTGATGATAAAGAAATGTTGAGGATGCGCCGGTCTGTTCGTTACTGTCGGCCCAGACCGGCATAAAACTCCAGAACTGCCTGCTTGAATACCTTGTCGCCAACCGCCAGCATGTGGTCGCGCCCGGGGATGTCGAGTGCCCTGGCATTCGGCATCAAGGCGGCCAGTTCCTGTGCCGACCCGGCGATGTCATCCTTGGTGCCGACGCCGATCAGGGTCGGCGCGTCGATCTTGCCCATGTCGGAGCGGCTGACGAGGTCGCGCGATCCTCGAATACATGCAGCCAGGGCCACCTTGTCGCTCTTCGTCTGGTCGGCAAAAGCCCGGAACATGCGCCCGCGCGCGTGGCTCACGTCATCCAGCGACGGCGCGAGAAGCGCATCCGCGATCGGATCCCAGTCGCCGACGCCATCGGTCATGCCGATGCCAAGGCCGCCGAGCACCAGCGAGCGAACCCGGTCCGGGTGCGCCAGGGCCGCAAACACGGAAATCCTTGCGCCCATCGAATAACCAAACAGGCTCGCTTCCGGGATGCGCAAGTGATCGAGCAGAGCGATCGCATCCTCTGCCATGACCCAGGGGCGATAGGCTTCCGCATCTTTTGGTTTGCCGCTGGCGCCATGGCCGCGGTTGTCGATCGCAATTACCCGATAACCGGCATCTCCCAGCGTCTTCAGCCAACCTGGATGGACCCAGTTCACCGTCGCGCTCGAAGCAAACCCGTGGATTAGCAGAACTGGCTCGCCAGATGGGTCGCCCTCGTCGAAATAGGCGAGATCGAGACCATCATGCTGGAAGACGGAAAAGGCAGGGGCGTTCAGGTTCATGTGAAGCGCATCCTTCTGGTGAGCTACATTACGGAGACGATGGCGCAGGCCATAAGGAGCCAAGCGCATTGTTGCTATAGTTTTCCCACTACACTTTTGGAAGCCGCAGGGGTAATGTCCGCCGCAAATCAGAAGCCTTTCAAATTGCGGAGAGCATCATGGCCGGTCACAGCATTCCTCACTTTCAAAATGACGGCGGACATCGCCTGATCGAGATCGGAGTGAAGGAATTCATGTGCACGGGAGCTACCGTTCCCTTCGATCATCCACACATCTTTATCGACATGGGCGACGACAACGAGAAGATCTGCTCCTATTGCTCGACTCTCTATCGCTACAATCCTTCGCTGAAGGCTGACCAGACGATTCCGCCGGGCTGCGTCTTCAACGTCAAGGCTGCCTGACCGGCACCTCCAATGCATCTCGAGAACATCGCGGTCGTCGGCGCCGGTATTGCGGGCCTGACGGCCGCACTTTCGTTTGCCTCCAAGGGTGTTCGCTGCGACATCTTCGAAGAAGCAGGCGAATTGATCGAAGTGGGCGCCGGGCTGCAGGTCTCGCCCAACGCCGCCCGGGTTCTCGGCAAACTTGGTGTTCTGCCTGAACTTGAAGCCGTCTGGACGGAGCCTGATCGGATTTCGCTGGTCTCGGGCACATCGCTGCGCCCCATCGCGCATGTGCCGGCAGGGCGCCATGCCCGCGAACGCTGGGGCGCGCCATATGGCGTCCTTCACCGCGCGACGCTCCAGAAAATTTTGCTGTCAGCGGTCGAACGCAACCCTCTCTGCACAATCCGTCTCGGCACGCCAGTTCGCGGCAGTGCCACCGAAAGTCTCCAGACGGTGACAGGCACGTCCTACCCGCTGATCGTGGGCGCTGATGGCGTGTGGTCGAATGTGCGAGCCTCCGTTCCGCAGGGGCCGGATCCGGACTTCTCTCACAATGTCGCCTGGCGGTTCACCATCCCTTCGGAAACAGCTCCGTCATGGCTCCCGCGCAATCAGGTGACGGCGTTCCTCGGGCCATCGACACATCTGGTGGCTTATCCGCTCTGCGAGATGGACAGCATCAACATCGTGGCGATCGCGTCCGGCATCAGTCCCGGCCACACCTGGGATGCGAGCGCCTCCGAGCCCCAGCGGGACATGTTGGTTGCGCAGTTCCGACACTGGGATCGGCAGATCGCCGACCTTTTGAAGACGATCGAGAAGCCGGGTTTCTGGCCGCTTTACGCCGTCGGTCCAGGGAGATGGCACAACGGCAAGGACACGGTTCTGATTGGTGACGCGGCCCACGCCATGATGCCGTTTGCCGCCCAGGGCTCGTCCATGGCCATCGAGGATGCCTATGTCCTCAGCAATCGCGTGATGAACGCGCCAGATATTCCCCAGGCTCTCGTCCAGTACGAAAACTCACGAAAACCGAGGGTCGCTAAGGTGAAGGCCCGCGGCCAGTTCAACCGCTTTGCCTACCACGCCCGTGGGCCGGTGCGCCTTGCACGCGACCTTGTCTTGTCCATGCGCCTGCCGCAATCGCTCGCGGCGGACTTTGACTGGCTTTACGGCTTCGACGCTGAGTGAATCAAACGGCGGCCGCCGCGGCGAAGCCGATCTCCAGGTCCTTCTTGAGGTCGGCAACATCCTCCAGGCCGATCTGCAGGCGGATGAGCGCGCCATCGGTCGGAGCGGTGCGGATGGTCCGATCGGACAGATTGACCGGAACCGCCAAACTTTCATAGCCACCCCAAGAGTAGCCCAGGCCGAAGAAGGACAGCGCATCCAGGAAGGCATGCGCCTTGGCTTTCGCCTTCTCTGCATCCGCCTTCAAAACGAAGGAGAAAACGCCGCTGGCACCCTTGAAGTCGCGCTTCCAGATGGCATGGCCTGGGAAGCTTGGCAGCGCCGGATGGAGCACGCGAGCCACATCGTCGCGGGTCTCGAGCCAGGTTGCGATGTCGAGCGCGCTCTTCTGGTGGTGTTCGAGGCGTACGCCCATGGTGCGCAGGCCACGCAGGATCATGTAGGAATCATCCGGCGCCCCGCAGATGCCAAGCGTGATGCGAGCCTCTTCGAGCTTCGGCCAGTGCTTGGCATTGGCGGAAACAGAACCCATGACGATGTCCGAATGGCCGGACGGGTATTTTGTCGTCGCGTGAATGGAGACGTCGACGCCGAAATCCAGCGGCTTGAAGAAAAGCGGCGTCGCCCAGGTGTTGTCCATGGTGACAATGATGTCGTGCCGGTGCGCGACCTCGGTGATGGCAGGAATATCCTGCATTTCCATCGTGTTCGAACCGGGCGCTTCGGTATGGATCAGGCGTGTGTTCGGCTTGATCAGCGCTTCGATTCCGGCACCGATCTCGGGATCATAATATTCAATCTCGACACCAAGCCGCGTCAGCATCGTGTTGCAGAAATGGCGGCACGGCGCATAAACGGAATCAACGATCAGGGCGTGATCGCCTGACGAGAGATAGGCGAGGAACGGCACCGAAATGGCCGCCAGTCCCGACGGCACGAGAATCGTGCCGGCCGATCCTTCAAGCTCATCGAATGCCTGGCATAGTGCATCTGTCGTGGGGGTTGCGCGCGTGCCGTAGGTGTATTTCTGCGACCGCTTTTCCATCGTGGAAGAGTTCGGGAAGAGAACGGTCGATGCATGAACGACCGGCGGGTTCACGAAGCCGTGGTATCCCGATGGGTCGTGGCCGATATGGGCAAGGCGCGTGTTCGTTCCTGCTTCTGCAAGCAGCGGGTCTTGTGTCTTTTTCATGTGGTAGATTGCTTCCCCGTGACAGATGAGGGCCGAAGTCTTGCCGCCCGAACAAGCCTCGGTCAACCCATGGCTTTCGGATGGTGGTTCCAACCTCAATACTTCGGTTCAACAGCCGGACTTTTCGGCATCACTTGCCCAGCAAGCGAGCACATGCTCAACTTCTCACCGTGATTAACGAATTTACCTCATTTCTGACGCAATTCGGAAAGGCGACACTTGACCATGCGTAGTTTTACGACTGTGATAGTGAGTACCCGCGCCGGGAGGGCCAGCGGGAACCGGCCGTAACGGAAACAAACTGGGGGCGGCTCGGTGTCATCAATATACATATAAGGTTGGGAAAATGAAAAAGACGCTTTTGTCTACCGCGATTGGCGCAGCGGTATTTGGCATCGCCTCGGCAGCTTCTGCCGGCACGCTTGAAGATGTGAAGGCGAAGGGCTTTATCCAGTGCGGCGTCAACACCGGTCTTGCGGGCTTCGCTCAGCCTGACGCTTCCGGCAACTGGAAGGGCTTCGACGTTGATTACTGCCGCGCTGTTGCTGCCGCCGTTTTCGGCGACCCGGACAAGGTGAAGTACACGCCCACCACTGCACAGAGCCGCTTCACGGCCCTTCAGTCTGGCGAAGTCGACCTGCTGGCACGTAACACCACCTGGAGCATCGGCCGCGACACCGCGCTCGGCTTCAACTTCCGTTACGTCAACTACTACGACGGCCAGGGCTTCATGGTGCCCAAGAGCCTCAACGTGAAGTCCGCTCTCGAACTGTCCGGCGCTGCCGTCTGCGTCCAGTCCGGCACCACGACCGAGCTCAACCTCGCTGACTACTTCCGCGCCAACAACCTCGAATACAAGCCGGTCGTTTTCGAGAAGCTCGAAGAAGTCAACGCTGCATACCAGGCTGGCCGTTGCGACGTTTACACCACCGACCAGTCGGGCCTGTATTCGATCCGCCTCGCTGTCTCGAACCCGGATGACCACGTCGTTCTGCCGGAAATCATCTCCAAGGAGCCGCTGGCTCCGGCCGTTCGCCAGGGCGATGACAAGTGGTTCGACATCGTGACCTGGACCGGTTACGCGCTCGTTCAGGCCGAAGAAATGGGCATCACCCAGGCTAACGTAGACGAAATCAAGGGCTCTTCGACGAACCCGGACGTTCGTCGCTTCCTCGGCGTTGAGCAGGACACCAAGGTCGGTACCGACCTCGGCCTCACCAACGACTGGGCCTACAACATCATCAAGGGTGTTGGGAACTATGGCGAAGTCTTCGAGCGCAACATCGGCGCCAACACGCCGCTGAAGATCCAGCGCGGCCTCAATGCCTTGTGGACCAAGGGCGGTCTGCAGTACGCACCGCCGATCCGTTGATCTAAAAGAAATGCAGTGCGGGGCGGCCTTGTCGCCCCGCAACCACGAATAAAAACAAAAATAAAAAAAGCAAAAGCATGGGCCATCAAGGCCAGCGGGGAAAAGGCAGCATGACAGATCACGCCATACGTGTGTCATCTCATCGGGGGGATTCGAAAGTCTCGCCGATCTACGACCCGAGGGTGCGCAGCATCTTCTTCCAGATTCTGACGGCAGTAATTGTTGTTCTTGCGGTCTGGTCTATCAGCAACAACGTCGCTACCAACCTTGCACGCGCCAATATCGCCTCCGGCTACGGCTTCCTGTCCGGCCGCTCCGGTTTCGATATCGGCTTTGCGATGATCTCCTACTCAAGCGATTCGACCTATGGCCGGGCCATTCTTGTCGGCCTGCTCAACACGCTGCTGATCGCCGTTACCGGCATCATCACCGCCACCATCATCGGCTTCATTATCGGCATCGGACGGCTTTCGAAGAACTGGCTGATCGCCAAGCTTTGCACGGTTTACGTCGAAGTTTTCCGTAATATCCCGCCGCTGCTCGTCATCTTCTTCTGGTATTCCGGCGTCCTGTCCTCGCTCCCGCAGGTGCGCGATTCCGTGGAACTGCCGCTCGGCATGTTCTTGAACAACCGCGGCCTCGCCTTTCCGAAGCCCGTCTGGGGTGAAACGGCCTGGGTGATCCCGATCGCACTGCTGATCGGTATTGTGGTGTCCGTCGTCGTCGCATCCTGGGCGAAGCGTCGCCAGATGCGCACCGGCGAGCAGTTCCACACGATCTGGGTGTCGACCGGTCTCATCGTCGGCATTCCGGTTCTTGCCTTCCTGGCCGCCGGCGCCCCGCTGACCTTCGACTTCCCGGTCGCTGGCCGCTTCAACCTGTCGGGCGGTTCGGTCATCGCGCCGGAATTCGTGGCGCTTTATCTCGCCCTCTCCTTCTACACCGCCTCGTTTATCGCCGAAATCATCCGCGCCGGTATCCGCGGCGTGGCGAAGGGCCAGTCGGAAGCGGCTTTCGCGCTCGGCCTGCAACCTTCCACGACCACGCGTCTGGTTGTGGTTCCGCAGGCGATGCGCATCATCATTCCCCCGCTGACCAGCCAGTATCTGAACCTCACGAAGAACTCGTCGCTCGGCGTTGCCATCGGCTTCCCGGAGCTTGTTTCAACGGGCGGCACGACGATGAACCAGACTGGCCAGGCCGTCGAGATCATCTCGATCTGGCTCATCGTCTACCTGACGATCAGCATCGCGACTTCGCTGTTCATGAACTGGTTCAACGCCCGAATGGCACTGGTGGAGAGGTAAGACCATGGCTGACACCTCTGTCTCCTTTGTCCGCAGAGAAATGCTGGACGCAAAACCTGCACCGACGGCAAGCGGCAACCTCTTCGGATGGGTGCACAAGAACCTGCTGGCGACGCCGAAGGACATTGTCCTGACGGTGCTCGCGATCGCCATCCTGGTGATGATCGTGCCGCCGGCGGCAAACTGGCTGTTCTTCCAGGCAAGCTGGCTCGGCTCCGACCGATCCGTCTGCTCCACCCTGGTTCAGGGCGGCATCCAGCCGGATGGCTGGAAGGGCGCCTGCTGGGCGTTCGTGCAGGACCGCTTCGTGCAGTTCATGTTCGGTCGATACCCGCTCGATGAACGCTGGCGTCCGATTCTCGTGACGATCATGTTCATCGCGCTGCTGACGCCGCTCCTCATCCCCAAGGTGCCGCGCAAGGGCCTCAACGCCCTGCTGCTGTTCATCGTCTTCCCGATCGTCGCCTTTTTCCTGCTGCATGGCGGATTTGGGCTGCGGGTCGTCGAGACCCCGCTCTGGGGCGGCCTGATGGTGACGCTCATCCTGTCCTTCGTCGGGATTGCGGTCTCGTTCCCTCTCGGAACGCTGCTGGCGCTCGGACGCCGGTCCAAGATGCCGGTGATCAAGACGCTTTGCGTCACCTTCATCGAGGTGATCCGCGGCGTGCCGCTCATCACGGTCTTGTTCATGGCGAATGTGATGTTGCCGCTCTTCCTGCCGACCGGCTGGACGATCGACAACTTCCTGCGTGCGCTTGTCGCCGTTGCGCTTTTCGCTTCCGCCTATATGGCCGAGGTTATCCGCGGCGGCCTGCAGGCGATCCCGAAGGGACAGTCGGAAGGTGCGGAATCACTCGGCCTCAGCTATTGGCAGAAGATGCGGCTGATCATCCTGCCGCAGGCGATCAAGCTGGTCATCCCGGGTATCGTCAACACCTTCATCGGGCTGTTCAAGGATACCTCGCTCGTCTCCATCATCGGGATGTTCGACCTGCTCAACATCATCCGGCTCAACTTCATCGATACGACCTGGATCACGCCCGTGACGCCGATCACCGGCTTGATCTTTGCAGGCTTTATCTACTGGCTGTTCTGCTTCAGCATGTCCCGCTACTCCGCCTTCATGGAGCGGCATCTGGACACGGCTCATCAGCGCTGACCGCCACGCAATTCAAAAAGGGAAACACATGGCTGAAGCCCAACCCAAGAACCTGGCAGTGTCGGCAACCGACGTCGCCGTTGAAATCACCAACATGAACAAGTGGTATGGCGACTTCCACGTTCTGCGCGACATCAACCTCAAGGTGATGAAGGGCGAGCGCATCGTCATCGCCGGGCCTTCCGGCTCGGGAAAATCCACGATGATCCGCTGCATCAACCGGCTGGAAGAACACCAGTCCGGGAGCATTGTGGTCGATGGCATCGAACTGACCAACGACCTGAAGAAGATCGATGAAGTGCGCCGCGAAGTCGGCATGGTGTTCCAGCACTTCAACCTGTTCCCGCATCTGACGATTCTTGAAAACTGCACGCTGGCGCCGATCTGGGTGCGCAAGATGCCGAAGAAGGAAGCCGAAGAGATCGCGATGCACTACCTGAAGCGCGTCAAGATCCCCGAACAGGCCCACAAATATCCCGGCCAGTTGTCCGGCGGCCAGCAGCAGCGCGTCGCAATTGCCCGCTCGCTCTGCATGAAGCCGAAGATCATGCTCTTCGACGAGCCGACCTCGGCGCTGGACCCGGAAATGGTGAAGGAAGTTCTCGACACCATGGTGAGCCTTGCCGAAGAAGGCATGACCATGCTCTGCGTCACCCACGAAATGGGCTTTGCCCGCCAGGTAGCCAATCGCGTGATCTTCATGGACCAGGGTCAGATCGTCGAGCAGAACTCACCTGCCGAGTTCTTCGACAATCCGCAACATGAACGCACGCGGCTGTTCCTCAGCCAGATCCTGCACTAGGTGGACAACAAGGGGCGCTGCGGTGCCCCTCTCCTTTTGTGGCGCTTCGCACCGCAAGCATTTCCACTGCGTGTGCACGCACCCTTCCTGCCGCTCCACCGGCGGCCATTGCTCCCGAGAACCACATACCAACATCTCCGGGTAACTTCCACGGAACGTCTGGGTGCCTCGATCTGTTACAGACGAGCACAGAAAGGAGCAGCTATGTCTGACATTCAAGCAATGGATGGAACCGATCGCACGGTGATCTCGCTGGATGAGGAGCGTGAGGTCGATGCCTTCGCCGACAGGCACAGCCTCCCCAAGGAGGCAGCCATCGAGATCATCCGGCAGGCGCGCGGCAATCGCGTCGCCGCAGATGAACTGGCGAAGAACTACACGGCGCGCGCCTAGACGTCTCCAGGTAGGGCACGTCGGCCTGATAGTTGAAAGATGGTCTGGCAGTGTGGCGACCCCTGTAGGACTCGAACCTACGACCTGCTGCTTAGAAGGCAGCTGCTCTATCCAGTTGAGCTAAGGGGCCGTTCAAGGCAGCGCGAGCGGCGCTGCCTACCAATTCTTCAGTGCGTCCAGGGCTGGATGCGGTTGAAGCGGAAATTGTCGGTATAAGAAACCACCTGACGGTTCGCCTGCTTCGGCGGGATCACACGGTATTCGATGCCCTCACGCTTGGCATAGGCTTCGGCCTTCTCCTGCGTCTCAAACGTCAGGCGCACTTGCTGTTTCGTGTCTGCAGAAGAGGTATAACCCAGGATCGGGTCGATGCGCTTGGGACCTTCCTGGTCGAATTCCAGAACCCACAGATGCGTCTTGGCTTTGCCAGATTGCATGGCGGTTTTGGCGGGACGAAAGATCTTGGCAGGCATTCCTGAAACGCTCCATCAGCTGACGCAGAACGTTGCACCACCTGAAAGCGTGGTCGGAGTGGAGAGATTCGAACTCCCGACCCTCTGGTCCCAAACCAGATGCGCTACCAGACTGCGCTACACTCCGTCCTACGTTGGTTGCGAGATACACGGTTCCCTTCGGGGCCGCAATACCCAAATCCAACAATGTTGATCCCACTGAAAAGATGCAGTGGATTACCACTTGTTGCCGATGCGCTTGGAGACAGCCTTGTCGCCAACACTGACGCCCAAACGCTTGGCGGTGCCCGCATTGAGTTCCAGCACAAACTTCACTGCTCCGCGCGAATCAATCACATCGCGCGAATACGGCACGGTGTTTTCCCGAATGTGGGAGATCGTGCCATCACCCTGGATGAACAGCATGTCGAGTGGGAGAATCGTGTTCTCCATCCACATGCCAACCTGCCGGGGCAGACCGAAATCGAACAACATGCCGTGATCCGGCGCCATCGACTTGCGGAACATCAGCCCCTGCTGACGTTGAGCATCGGTGAGCGCGAGTTCGACGGTGAACTTATGCGTCTTGCCCGCCTTCGTCTGGATCACGAGCTCTTCGCGGGGAAAGGTGACGTCCTGGGCGGCCGCGAATGCTGCACCCACAAAGACAAAAAGCGCCACAAGGGCGCTTTGGAGAACTGCTGAATATGACAAACGCATCAGTGTGACCGGCTCACGGGGTTTGGATTGTCGGGATGGATTTCCGCTGCCATCAGGCCCTTATCGCCAGGCCCGAAGCGTACCAGAACGACCTGGCCCGGACGAAGTTCCGTGAGGCCGAAGCGACGCAACGTTTCCATATGAACAAAGATGTCCTCGGTCCCCTCGCCGCGGGTCAGAAAGCCAAACCCCTTGGTGCGGTTGAACCACTTCACCAGTGCCCGTTCCAGGCCGCTCGTTGCCGTCACCTGGACATGCGTGCGCACCGGCGGAAGCTGCGACGGGTGAACGGCCGTCGACTGATCCATGGAAAGAATGCGGAATGCCTGGTAACCGCGGTCCCGCTTCTGGATGAGGGCCACGATGCGCGTGCCTTCCAGGATGGTCTGGTAACCGTCGCGCCGAAGGCAGGTCACATGCAGGAGAACATCCTGCATCCCGTTGTCAGGAACGATGAATCCGAAGCCCTTCGCCACGTCGAACCACTTCACGACGCCGGTAATCTCGATCAATTCGACCGGTTCGCCCGCGAGTTCCTCGAAAGTGGCAACGCCCTTCGACGACATCCTGTCTGCCATATCCTGTCGGCCCCTCGATTACGCGTTACACCTGACGATTAACTGATTCTTAGAGGATAGATTAACATCCCGGTAACCGTCTAGCGCAAGACCCTGCCTTGGCTTTATCCACCTTGACGTCTATTCCGGAAGCCTTGCTCGAGGCTGGCGCGAACACATATTCGCAGCGCCATCCGGCACTTTTTTCTGCGTTTTCGCTCAGGGAGAATAAGAATGCGCTATCTACACACCATGGTGCGGGTCAAGGACCTGGACGCCTCGCTTCATTTCTACACAACGCTGTTCGGCCTGAAGGAAATCCGCAGGAGCGAAAACGAGAAGGGCCGGTTCACGCTGGTCTTCCTTGCAGCACCGGAAGACATCGCATCGGGCGACCCGAGCAAGGCGCCCTGCCTTGAGCTGACTTACAATTGGGATACCGAGGACTATACCGGCGGCCGCAACTTCGGCCACCTCGCTTATGAAGTCGACAACATCTACGACTTCTGCAAGCACCTGCAGGACAACGGCATCACCATCAACCGCCCGCCGCGCGAAGGCCGCATGGCCTTTGTGCGCTCGCCGGATGGCATTTCGATCGAGATCCTGCAGAAGGGCGAGAATCTGCCGGTTGCCGAACCCTGGGCGTCCGCGCCGAATATCGGAAGCTGGTAAGATCTGTCGCGGCGGCCGCCCATGGCCGCCGCACCCTTTGGCGAAGCTTACTCCAGGCTGTCGCCGCCCTCGTCCTGACACATTGGGCGCTTGTCCGTGCGAAGCCCCGGTCCGATGCTGTCGGACATGATTCGCGGCATGATGCGCGCGACATGAACTGACGGGGCAAAAATTGCATTCAGTGCCTTCCACCATCCCAGGCGCCAGACTTGTTCTGGCGGTAGCCGGGCTCTCGCTCCTCACCCTTGCAGGATGCACATCCACGAAGAAGGTGGCCGAAGATTCGCCGGCAGCCGCACCGCGCAACGCCATTCCTGAAGCCCTGAAGCGCGATCTCGCCAATGGCGGAACCGCTGTGTCGGTTGCCCGACCCTCGCCTGCCAATCCTGAAGAATCGCCCCAGGTGGCCGCAGTGAGCGACGCTTCGGCATCCACACCGCAAGATGCCTTCCCGCCGGCACCTGAGCAACCGGTGCAGAACCCCATGGCGGGTCTTGCCACGCAGCCCACGGGCGTGCGCGCCGGGACCGGTACCATTTTCTCCGCCGCACCACCCCTTCCTGCGGCCACCGATCCGTCCGCCACCGGGCCCGTACCGGCAAACTTGCCACGCCGGAACTTCAACGCCATGACGGCGAGCGTTTACAGCGCGCCGCAAGCGGTTCCCGCCACCGCATGTGGCCTTGATCCACAAACCGGGGCAGAGCTAAGCTGCTGAAAAGCCCGGATCTTCGGGGTTCTTTGCGCCTTTCGAAGGTCTTCCGGATTTTTTTGCAGGAAAGATGATTTTGGTGCTTGCGGGAAAGAAATCGCCTCTCTATAAGGGCGCCACA